>NZ_MAON01000011.1:0-482702 GCF_001922505.1 Staphylococcus sp. MB377
ATTTAGCAGTAAAATGACTGTCACATGATTTACAATAAAATCTTTGTTTTTGAAGTTCTAAATAAGCGGGCATTTCCATAATTTTAAGTAAAGTAATCGTTGAGGTTTTCTTACCATTTTTTACTATAGAGAAATTTTCATTTTTAGTTGAACAATTTTCACAATGTGTAGGTTGATAAGTGAGCTCGGCATAGTAAAACAAGCTCATTCGTCCTTTATGTTTTTTCTCAATCACTTCATCTGAAAAATTTAGATTTTTATCTTTAATTCTTAATGTATTTAATATAGACTTACACATAGGCGCATTACCTTTCTTTTTTATTTTGTTTGGTAGCTAATAATTATAGAGGTAATTGCGCTATTTTTGTATTCAAACATAAAAATTGGACTGATGATTTTTAGTCATCAGTCCAATTTATTATAGAGCCAAATATTCATAAAAAAACACTGACAAAAGCATTGCTTTCGTCAGTGTGTCGAATCTATTTCTTATAAGAAACGTTTAGCAGCGACAGAAATTGGTGGAATTTCGTCGAAGTCTAATTTTTTATCTTCAGTAATTGATCTGTAAGCCCATTTACCATAGTTGATTGCTTCTTCATTAACAATTTTACCTGGTAATGGTGCAGCATTTGGATCAACATGTACATCAACGATTGTTGGTACATTTTCATTTAACGCTGCTTCTACTACTTCATCGATACGGCTAGGATCTTTTAATACATAACCTTTACCGCCTGCAGCTTCAGCGAATTTAGCATGGTCCATATCAGAGAAATCAATGGCATATTCTAATTCACCTGCAGCTTGTTGTTCATATTTAATAAATGATAATTGTTTGTTATTCATAACAAAAATTGTCATTGGTAAGTCATATTGAACAGCAGTTGCAAAGTCTTGCATTACCATTTGGAATGCGCCGTCACCGCTAATTGAGATAGCTTGACGTTTAGGGAAAGCGATTTTAGAAGCAATTGCTCCTGGAAGTCCGCAACCCATTGTACCTAACCAAGAAGAAATAATAAATTTATTATTTACTGATAAGTTTAGGTAACGTGTTGACCAAACTGTAGATGTACCTACATCGATTGAGAATACAGCATCATCGTCACTATATTTACTAATTGATTTCATTAAACGTTCTGGGCGGATTGGTGTGCTTTCTTGATTCATATCTTGTTCCATCCATTTATCCCAAACAGCTTTACGTTCTAATGTTTTTTCTAAGAATGGGCGTTGAGGTACGTGTTTGATAACATCAGTTAATTGATGGAAAGCAAGTTTCGCGTCACCAACGATACCAACATTGACACTGAAACGATGTCCAATTACATCTGGGTTTGTATCAATTTGAATTGCTTTAATATTTTTCTTAGGTAGGTAGTCAACGTAAGGGTAGTTAGTACCTGCCATGATTAATAAATCGGCATCTTGAATTGTTTGGTAAGATGTTTTTGTACCGATTTTACCTAAGTTACCGATGCTATATGGGTGATCATCAGGAATGATTGTTTTAGCTGGTAACGTATGAATTACTGGAATTTTAGCCGCTTCTACAAATTCACGTAATTCATCTTTAGCATTTTGTGCACCTACACCAATAATCATTACTGGTTTTTTACTTTTATCGATTAATTTTGCAGCTTTTTTAATGCTACGTAATGTTGGAGTTGGTGCTTTTGGTTTAGTAGTGTCTATAGCACGATGAGTTGTGTCTTTAATTTTTTGAGTTAATAAGTCATTAGGACATACAACTACTGCTACACCACGTTTTTCATATGCTGTACGAATAGCTTCGTTAACAATTTCAAATACGTTATCACCTTTTTGAATTTGGTGATTATATACAGATACATCTGAAACCATATCAGTAATGTTTGTTTCTTGGAAAGCTTTTGTACCTAATAAAGTACTATTTGTTTGACCTGCTAAAATTAATTGAGGTACGCGATCCATTTTTGCATCGTACATACCATTTAATAAGTGAACGATACCAGGACCACCAATACTTAATGCTACCCCAATTTTACCTGTCATTTTAGTGTATGAAGCTGCAGCTAAACTTGCTACTTCTTCATGACGTACATGATAGAATTTAAATGAGTCTCTAACAGTACGTAAACTATCTACTACTGCGTCAATTGAATCCCCTGGAATACCATATAAGTGATCAATATCCCATGCTTCTAACGCTTTAACTAATGCTTCGTTTGCTTTTATCTTCGCCATTATTACAATAGCTCCTTTCTCTTTTTAAACGAGTACAATATATATATTCCCTTTAGTAGAATAAAATAATCATAATTGGAATAAGTATCGAACTAATTACAGCAGTTAATATCATTCCAATTGAACTGAATGCACCAGATTCATTATCGTGTTCTAATGCTTTTGCGGTACCAAAAGCGTGTGATGCATTCCCATATGTTAACCCTCTGGCAATAGAGGTCTTAAAATTACCTAATTTCAATAACATTGATCCCATCATACTACCTATTAAACCTGTAGTTATAATGAATAATACTGTAATCGTATCAGTACCACCTAATTCCTGTGATACTTCGATACCTACAGCAGCTGTTATTGAACGTGGTAATATTGTTACTATCGTCTCCTCGTCGTAACCCAATAAGTTTAACGAGGTAAACACTAACATAAAATTAAGTATTACGCCAACCATCACGCTTGAAAAGATAATACTTAAATTCTCAATAATTTTATGTCGATTCTTATATAGTGGGTAAGCTAAACATACAACAGTGGCATTCAATAAATGATTGATCCATTTACCACCTGTCATATAATCATGATAGTTTTGATGTGTTAACAATAATACAATAATGACACCGACCGAACCTACTAACGCTGGGTTCAAAAATGGATTATCATATTTTTGTTGTAGCTTTTTTGCAGCAAAATACATAACGACGGTCAACAATATCATTAAGATAGCTTGAATGAATGTCATACTATTGACGACCTCTCTTAACGTTAGGTTGTTTAACCATTTTTTCAGCGATGTAACCAGAAGCTAGTGCAACGCAACTTGTACCTACAATAATTAATAAGAAGAAAATGATATAACTCTTTGTAATATCAGAAACAACATCCATTATTCCTACTACAGAAGGTATAAAGAAAAACACCATTGTAGCTAATAGAAATTCTGCGCCGTCAGATATCCAATTCATACGTATCACTTTCAGTTCAAGTAAAATGTACAACATTATCATGCCTACGATACTTCCAGCTAGTGGTATATGCAATAATGTTTGCAATAAACTACCTAAGTAACTAATGACTATGATAATGGCAATTTGTATGATAACTTTTGAAATAAATAATACTTTTTTCAAGATGACTGACCTCCCACTAAAATATGTCGAAATTGTTACAGTGAAATTTAAACCTACATTCATCATTCTAATTCAACCTAAGTAAATAGAAAAATATCCATTTTAAATACCACCTATAGTTTTTTTCTATGTAATCGCTTTAACAACTATACGTATTGGTGTGATTGAATTTCGATGACAATATTATTGCGTTCGGAACGAACCCAACATATGCAAATAAAAATAGAGAAGCGTTTCGTTTAAACGCTTCTCTATTTTTATTTACCTATTTATTCTGCTTGTTGTTATGAAGTATTATTTAGTCATATTTTAATCTCTTGCTCATAAATTCTATCCATTTAGAGGTAGCGTGACTTAACAGTTTATCCTTTTTCCAAATTGCACCTAATTCCCAACTCATTCCAGTATCCTCAATCTTAATACTTCTGATATTGTCTTTGAGCATGTTAGCGATGTGCTCTGGTAAGATACTTACACCTAAACGTGCTAGCAACAGATACTCAATAAAGTTCCATTGCGAGACATTTGAAACCGTATTTGGGAGAAAACCTGCATTTTTAGCTGCGGCAATAATTTTATCATTAAGGTAAAAGTCTTCGTTAAACAATATAAAATCTTCATTCTTAAGTTCTGCCATTGTAACAGAATCACGTGCTGCAAGGTCATGTTCTTTACTTACAACTAATCTCAAATCTTCACTATATAACGGTAAACAGTCAAAGACGTTCTCATCTATTGGAATTGTTGTAATTCCAATATCAATTTGATCATTAATAAGTCGCGTCTCTATAGATTTACCGCCACTTTCATTTAAATTATACGTAACGTTTGGATAGAGCTTGTGAAACTCCCCTAGTATGTAGATAAATTGTTGCATGTCCATTACTGCAGACATACCTATATTGATATGACCTGTTTCTAATCCTAATAGCCCATTAATTTCGAAAGGAATATTATCATATAACGCTATAATTTCCTCACACTTTTTATAGAATATTTTACCCGCATCAGTGAGTACGAGGTGACGCTTTTGACGATCAAATAATGTCATTTTCAATTCATTTTCTATATCTTTAATTGCTTTACTAATCGTCGGCTGCGCTATGTATAGAGATTTCGAAGCATTTGTCATACCACCTTGATTAACTACTTCCATAAAATATTTCATATGTTTGATGTCCAAATGCTCACCCTCTTTGTTCATTATTGTAATTTCATTATACACGAAATATTTTGAGAAAATAAAAATATGTAAAGTTAAACTAAATATTTCCGAGAACAAGTCTAATTCAAATTCAATGTCAGACCCTATATGTTTCATTATAAAAAAATGTTATAATCACATAGGCTCAAATTGATTGAAGAGGTGAGGCATTGAGCTTTTACGAATTTATGCAAAATTTCGTTGGTGATGACACACCATTAGGTGAATTGGTAAATTGGATTAATCAAGATAGCAATTTCCCTAGAGAAGTGAAGAGCCAAGCAGAAGTATTGTCATATTTTCGAAATAATCCATGTTCAGAAAACATACCCGTGACTATCGTTAAAAGAGCATTGGCTGTTTTTAACCAATTCACAAATGTATGATTTCTAACTTGTTATTATACATCATGGACGTATCATCTCACCAAGCGCCTTTATGGCGCTTTTTTTGGGAGTGGGACAGAATTTTATTTGAATTCGTTGTATCCCCAGCTTGCATTGCTTGTAGAATTTCTTAGTGAAATTCTTTTTGCTAGGGCCCCGATCCCCAGCTTGCATTGCTTGTAGAATTTCTTAGTGAAATTTTTTTGCTGAAGCCCCGCACACCCCGCAAAGATTACTAGAGCTGAGAATAGCTGATTAGCGCATCTTCTCAGTTCAGTCAGCTACTGCGAATATAATAGGTGAATTTAATATATTATTTTTATTTCTAAGCGCCTTAATGGTGCTTTTTTTATAGGGTAAACTTCAAATCAATTTCACATTTAAAATTAAGTAATGCTTTGAACTTTAAGACATTACCGTGTTGCTATCTTAAATTGTGTAAAATTACTTTAATGTAAAATAAGTTACAAATTACGCTGTTATATTTCATATATATTACAGTTACTTGTATAATTCGTTTCTTATATTGTATTAGACCTTTTTAACGAATATGATTAATACAGTTTTTAATTCTTTTATATTTTGAAGGGAACAAAAATGAAATTTAAAAAATTATTTTCACGTCTTTTACTCGCTACTGGAATCATGTTCGCAGGGACTTTTACATATCAAAACATTGAACACACGCACGTATCTGAAGCCGCTTCATATAACTACTATACGAAAGGTCAATGTACTTGGTGGGCATACCAACGTCGTGCTCAACTAGGTAAACCAATATCAAATCGTTGGGGAAATGCAAAGAACTGGTATTACAATGCACAACGCTCTGGTTATAGAACTGGTCACACGCCTAAACGCTACGCAGTAATGCAATCTACTGCAGGATATTATGGCCACGTTGCTGTAGTTGAGCGTGTATATAGTAACGGTAGTATTAAAGTTTCTGAATACAATTACAATAGACCGAATGCATACGGAACTCGCTACTTAAGTAAATGGTCTGCACGTAGTTATAATTACATCTACTAAAATAAATAATGACATATAAATGATAAATAAAAGCCACTATTTATGAATCGAGGTATTGAATTAAGTACCTCACTCATAAGTAGTGGCTTTTCTATATATTGTTATTGTTGTCGTAAATCTTTTAAAATTTGTTGAGCCGTAGCAGTATTTGCTTTAGGCGCAGTTTTCAATGCTTCGGCAACACGAGCAATCTCATCACCTTGAGCACCTACTACGATTGCTAATGATTTGTATTGTAAACTCATATGACCTTTTTGAATACCTTCAGAAACTAAGGCTCTACATGCTGAAAAGTTCTGTGCCAATCCTACAGCAGCAACAACTTGACCTAATTCTTGTGCTGATTGAACATTTAATAATTCAAGTGATGCTTTCGCAATTGGCAATACTTTCGTACCACCACCAACAATTGCTAATGTCATCGGTACTTCTATTGTTCCGACTAAGCGACCACGTTCTTTATCAAACTTCCAAGTCGCAATACCTCTATATTGTCCATCACGACCGGCATATGCATGTGCACTTGCTTCTGCTCCGCGTGTATCATTACCAGTTGCTAAGACTACGGCGTGAATACCATTCATAACACCTTTATTGTGTGTTGCAGCACGATGTATATCGACTTGTGCTAGTACAGAAGCACGCTCCATGCGTTGTGCTACTTCTTCACCAGAACGATCACCTTTATTTAAATCTTTGATATCAATTTCACCTTGAACTCGTACTACTGAGGCTGTGGCATGGTTAGACAAAATGCTCATAAGCACATCGCGATCTGGAAACTCATTGTTCATATGTGCAGTTATAGCTTCCAAGATTGTATTAAGCATATTGGCGCCCATTGCATCTTTAGTATCTACAAATACTTTTAAAGACAATAGTTGATTCTCTGGGAACGTATCAATTTCAATACGTCTGTATCCACCACCACGTTCTATAATTGATGGGTAAGCTTCAGCTACAATCTGTTCAATTTGTGGTTCTAAATCGTAAATTGCTTGTGCCAAGTCATCGGTATCACTTACGTCATCAAATACAATTTGACCAATCATTAGTCGTTCACTCTTAATAGTTTTAAAACCACCTGTATTATTGACTAACTTAGCGCCATAACTTGCAGCAGCTACTACAGAAGGTTCTTCAACCATCATCGGTACAACATATTCTTTATCATCGACAATGATTTTAGGTAATAAACCTACAGGCAATGTGCCTTGACCAATTACATTCTCAATTAAGCTATTCGCAACTTCTTCATTAATTAATGGATTTTTTAGTAAAACATCATAATTAGCATCTGTTAACCATCCATAATCAACAAGTTGTTTTAATTTATCTTCACGAGATAAATGTCGAAATTTCTTATCTAAACTCTTCATAGCATTATTCCCCTTTATCAATCATTAGAGCGATACCTAATCCTCCACCAATACATGCTGTAGCAATACCCGTACGTTTATTTTCTTGTTCAAGTGCGTTCACTAAAGTAGTGACTAATCTAGCACCACTGGCACCAATTGGGTGTCCTAGTGCAATAGCACCGCCATAGATATTTAATTTTTCATCTGGAATATGCAAATTGTCTTTGACTGGTATACTTTGTGCGGCAAATGCTTCAGTCATTTCTACAATATCAACATCATCGATTTTGCTATCCGTTTTATCAAGTAGTTTCTCAACAGCATAGAATGGTGCATAGCCCATATATTGAGGATCACAACCTACTTCCGCATAATCTCCAACGATTCCTAAAATGTCGTAACCATGCGCTTTAGCATATGATTCCTCCATTAAAATGAGTGCAGATGAACCATCGTTAATACTTGAAGCATTACCACCAGTTACTGTTCCATCTTCTTTGAAAATTGTCTTTAATGTTGCAAGCTTCTCGACACTACTATTTGGACGAACACCTTCATCAGAAGTCATTTGTTCCCCTTCCGCGTCAGTCATACCGATAATTTCATTATTAAATTTACCATCTTGCGTCGCTTTAGCAGCTTTAGCTTGTGAATGGTTTGCGAACTCATCTTGCATTTCACGCGTGATGTCATATTTTTCAGCTATGTTCTCAGCTGTTACACCCATTGGTACATAATGAAAGGCATCTGTTAAACCATCATGCATAAAGCTTTCCACTGGTTCTTGACCTTCTTTTAAGATTAATTGTGGGGCATTTGTCATACTTTCAACTCCACCCACTGCAACAATATCCGCTTCACCTAGTTGAATTAACTGTTTCCCTAATATAATTGCTTTAAGACCTGATCCACATACCTCATTAATTGTCATAGCTGGTGTTGTATCAGGTACACCCGCTTTAATCGCAATTTGACGTGCTGGATTTTGTCCTACACCACTTTGTAGCACGTTACCAAAGATAACTTGTTGTATTATATTAGGGTCAATATTTGCTGAATCGATTGCACCTTTCAAAGCTGTCGTTCCCAATTCAACTGCAGAATAATTTCTTAATTTACCTTTATATCTACCGATTGGCGTTCTTTTAGCACTAACTATAGCAATTTTTTTCATTCTTTATCTCCTTATATGTAGTTTATATATAAATTGTAATTTAGTTATTTAATTTGGTAAAATAACTATTAATATGATTATTAATAATAGCCGATAGAAGTTATCTCACACTCAATGTTATACCATGCAGTTTCACGTATTTTATTATATTACTATATTAAACGACATGCGTTATTGCATTTAACTTTTCGTATGAAAACGCTTTCTATTAGTGAGCATTTTAAATGAAATTGTCTCAAAATGCTACTATTAATATGAATTATAAAATTAGAATAACGAAAGGATGTAGTGCCCGTGAGTATAGGAATCGATAAAATTAACTTTTACGTACCTAAATACTATGTAGACATGGCTAAGCTTGCAGAAGCTCGCCAAGTTGATCCAAATAAATTTTTAATTGGGATTGGTCAAACTCAAATGGCAGTCAGTCCAGTATCACAAGATATTGTATCTATGGGGGCTAATGCTGCTAAAGATATTATAACAGATGATGATAAAAAAAATATTGGAATGGTCATTGTAGCAACTGAATCTGCAATCGATAATGCAAAAGCTTCTGCAGTACAAATTCACAATTTACTAGGTATTCAGCCATTCGCACGCTGCTTCGAAATGAAAGAAGCTTGCTATGCTGCAACACCTGCAATTCAATTAGCTAAAGACTACATTGAGAAACGACCTAATGAAAAGGTACTTGTTATCGCAAGTGATACAGCTCGATATGGTATTCAATCTGGTGGCGAACCGACACAAGGTGCTGGTGCCGTAGCTATGTTGATTTCAAATAATCCAAGTATCTTAGAATTGAATGATGATGCCGTTGCATATACTGAAGATGTGTATGACTTCTGGAGACCAACTGGACATAAATATCCATTAGTTGCCGGTGCATTATCTAAAGATGCATATATCAAATCATTCCAAGAAAGTTGGAACGAATATGCTCGACGTGAAGGAAAAACATTATCTGACTTTGAGTCATTATGTTTCCACGTACCTTTCACTAAAATGGGTAAGAAAGCTTTAGACTCAATTATCAATGATGCCGATGAAACGACGCAAGAACGTTTAACATCTGGATATGAAGATGCAGTATATTATAATCGTTATGTAGGTAATATTTATACTGGGTCTTTATATCTAAGTTTAATTTCATTATTAGAGAATAGATCGCTTAAGGGTGGTCAAACTATTGGATTGTTTAGCTATGGATCTGGTTCTGTAGGAGAATTCTTTAGTGCTACGCTAGTCGAAGGCTATGAAAAACAATTAGATATTGAAGGACATAAAGCCTTATTGAACGAACGTCAAGAAGTTTCAGTTGAAGACTATGAAAGTTTCTTCAAGCGATTCGATGATTTAGAATTCGACCACGCTACTGAACAAACAGATGACGATAAGTCTATTTACTACTTAGAAACTATTCAAGACGATATACGTCAATATCATATTCCTCAATAACATTGACATTAATTAAGAGGCGTTCGAGACAAGAGCAATTTAGGCTCTTGTCTCGAACGCCTCTTAATTAATGGGTAAATATAAAGGTGTTATGGTTTAGTTGAATTTTTAGGTCTATACAATTTAGTCATATCTACTTTCTCAAGTTCAAGTAATTTAATTTTATGATTAATCGTGCCACCATATCCTGTTAAACTTCCATCTTTTCCAACCACGCGATGGCATGGAATAATAATAGAAATCGGATTGCTACCTACTGCACCACCTACTGCTTGTGCAGACATATTCGGCTTATTACGTTCTTCACCTACGCGTTTCGCTAGATCACCATACGTTTTTAATTGTCCATATTCTATTTCTTGTAGCTTTCGCCACACACTTTTTTGAAAATCAGTGCCTTCCGGTTTAATTGAAAAATCAATTTGCGGACGATTTCCTGAGAAATATTCATTTAACCACTCAACCACTTTTTTAAAAATTTCTAAATCAGGATTTGTTGGATGAGTAACCGTTGTGTCACTATATTTATAGAGTACATGTGTAAGTGACTCACCATCACTAATGAGTTCTAAATTTTGTACGGGAGATTCGTAAAGCATTGAATAAGACATCATACCACTCCTTTCTGACCATTATGAAGAAGTTTCATGTCAAAGTACAACGGGAAGTATGTTATTACTTAAAATAATGGAGGTGTTAAAATGGCTGGTTTAAATAAAGATGATGTTGATTTACATTTTAATACCAGTCAATTTAATGAAGATGATCATGCGAAGCAAATTTCATTCTTCTACAAAGCCCTATACCAAATCAACGATATCGTACTGGGCATTATATTTTTAATAGGTAGTTTTCTATTTTTTTGTGACCAAACAATGGATTGCCGGCACGATACTATTCGTAGTTGGAAGTATTCAAATGACAGCACGACCTGTGATCTCTTTTGTCCATGACATGAAACTGTCTAAATATTACAAACGCAAATATAAACGGCTCCTATAGGAAGAGAAGCAACATTAATAGGTATAAGCGTATGAATCTAACACTTGTAGAATCATACGCTTATTTTGTTTGCGCTAGAACCAGTCCTTCTTTTTGAAAAGAGTAATGAGTGAAACAACAACCACTAATGAAGTAGCAATAAAGACGAAATAACTATAATGCCAATCAAGTTCTGGCATATAAGAGAAGTTCATGCCATACCAACCTGTTAAAAATGATAGCGGAAAGAATATAGACGAAATAATGGTTAAGATATCCATCACACCGTTAATTCTATTAGAACGGTAAGACTCATTATTATCTTTAATATCATCTGTGATGTGCTCACATGCCATCAACGTATCTGTTTGTCTTAATATTCTACTATGAATATGTTTAATCAATAGTTGATATTCGTGTGATACGTCTAATGGTGATTCATCTATTATTTCATTTAGGAGTTGCTCCATAGGAATGAGCACACGTTTCAGTTTAATCATTTCAGAACGAATATTATATACGTCATCCATTAATTTACGGTTATTGACTTTATCTACATTTTGATCCTCAAAAGAGAAAACAGTGTCTTCAACATGATCCACATATTTAAAGTATTGATGTGTAATCTTATCAACCATGATAGTTGTTAGTTCAATCGCAGTTATAGCTTTAGGTGACTTATTGAATGACGTAATGATATCTGATAATACATTCATAGGATATTTATGGACCGTGATTAGCCAATTACCCTTAACAGTAATACTCAATGGTTCTGCTGAGAAATTATTATGGCTAATCGCATGCAATATTAAATATAAATGCTGTTTCTGTGGGTGATTACTAACTTTAGGTCTCGTAACTGTAAATACAGATTCCTCAATGTGGTGTCTAGCAATATTGAATCGTTGAGTGAGTAATGCTTGATCGTTTTTCGTCGGATTCTCAAAATCAATCCACACAAGTTTGGCATCCTCAGGAATAGCTGAAAATATACATGCAGTATGGAAGTGATCTGCTTGGTCTTGAAAATGGACACGAATTGCCATAGTATCCCCTACTTTAGTTAAGTTTTACTCATCAATACCACTTTTCAGAAAATGAAAACAAAAGGTTAGGACTATCATGTCGAATAGGAAAGAATTCAATATTCATTCATAGTCCTAGCCCCACAATCGTCCTAACCACTTATAACAATTCATTTATACTTATCAATTGATGTCATTAGTTTTGGTTAAAATTATATAATTCATAACCTTTATCTTTAGCATATTCAATTGCTAAAATTTCTAAAACATTAATAAACGCTGGTTCATCTTTAACATTGACATATTGGAATTTCAAATTATAATCTTCAGCTGTAATTGATTTAATATCCTCTTCATTAACACCTTTTTTTTGTGCTAAACCTTTTTTAAATTTAGTAGTGCCGACACCTGATTTTAAATTATATTGACCTAATTTATTAAATAAGTCTTTTGTAATTAATTGGTAACCTGTAGAATAGCCACCTGTTTGACCAACGAAGATAGGCGTCTTTTTATCGAAAATAACATATACGCCAAATTTGTCTTGAACTTTTTCACGATCTTCTTTGCTAAATGTTAATGCATTATCTTTATCATATTTGAATAATTTTTTAAGTTGCTTCTTATTATCTTCTTTAATTTGATCTAATTGTTTAGTACCTTTCATAATTAAAATCCTCCAATATAGAATGTATTTATAAAATAAGACTTGGAAAATAAAATAAATTTATAAAAATTGCAATTTTATTTTTAGTAGTTAAACAATGTTTCTATTTGGATATCATATACCCTTTCAAAACGCTTTAAAACGCTTTACCAAATTCATTACACAATACATTTCTTATTTTTAATCAGTTTATTTTTTATACGTAATTTACATTTTTAATGTAAATGCATGTTTATTTATGTATTTATATAATCTATAATTAAATATTATGTTTCACCAAATTTATTAGATTCTTCTATCTATGTTAGGGGAGAACAATTTTGAATGATAAAGACTTACGGGTAATTAAAACTAAAAAGGCATTAACTGATAGCTTATATTCATTGCTCGAACAAGAGATGTTTACAACATTAACGGTTAATAAAATTTGTAAGCATGCTAGTGTTCATCGCACTACTTTTTATAAACATTTTTACGATAAATACGAATTGTTGAAATACCTATTAAAGTTAACACACAATGACTATTTTGCGACTAATATTAAAGAACGTTTGAATAATCCTTTTCAAGCTTTAGCTAATTCCTTCAATAAGGAAGAGATATCTCGAATTGAACTTAAGCAATATAACGATAAAGAGTTTGAAGATGTTCGCAATAATTATTTAATTGAAATAATGCAAAAGGATTTCAAAACCAACATGCATCGTATTACTGTTGATAATGTAGTACCGAAAAGCCTAGTATTCTATGTGTTCGGTTCGGTACTAAATGCATTTATCGATTGGAAAAAGAATGAAAATGTCGAGATTAAACCTAAGCAAATGGACCAAATCTTTCATAAACTTATCAATGTCAAAGCACATGATTAATTAGAATACTCATTCCATTTTGTTCAAAGTTACACGACCGTATATTAATCGCTATTTACATCTATTCATTATATAATGGACTGAGTTACAAACTAACTAAAGGGGTTTTATCATGACTGAATTATTTCCATATTTAGCCTTTGAAAAAGCAAAAGACGCAATAGCATATTACGAAGAAGTATTTGGCGCAACAAACATCAAAAAATTAGAAGTGAGCGAAGAACAAGCGGAACAATTTGGCATGACAAAAGAACAGGCTGCAGAAGCTACAATGCACGCTGAATTTGAAGTACTAGGTGTTAAAATTTTATGCTCTGATTCATTCGGACGTGTAGAGAACATCAATAATGGAATTTCATTACTTATTGATTTCGATGTTAACAATCAAGACGATTCAGATAAAGTTCAACAATTTTACGATAAAATTAAAGATCATGACTCAATAGACATTGAAATGCCACTCAAAGAACAATTCTGGGGTGGAAAAATGGGCGCCTTTACAGATAAATATGGCGTACGTTGGATGTTACATGGCCAAGACTATACACAACTTAATTAATAATCACATTGATTTTATTAAACTACTAATCAAAGATGTTATGACATCCAATTCATAGATTAGTTAGAAGCAAATTCTATTGAAGTACTATAGAATTTGCTTTTTTTATTTAACATTAAAGTCATACTCATTTAAGAAAGTAGCGTTGATATAGATAATAAATAGAGTTTGGGAATGGGGCTCAGCAAAGAGATTTTCAACAAGAAAATCTACAAACAAAGCAAGCTAGTGAAAAGTAACTTAAGTGCTTGAGCACTTAAGTAAGTAGTTCAAAAGATGAATTATGAATATTGTTGCGTGACTCTTGGCGTTTTAATTATTGAACACAAGTGCTGTTGCACTTGTGTAAGACGTTCTAAGATAGAATACAAAACATAATTGCGAAGACTCCTAGGGGAGCAGTGCCAGTCGAAGACTACAGGCTGAGACGGCATCTCAGGAACGCGAAGCAGCTTATGTGAGTAATCATCTATCTAACGAACGCCTTTAGAGGAATACAGGCACGAGCCTTTCCTGCAAGAAAGCGTCGCAACTAAAATGAGTAAAAATTCATCTGAGAATTTCTTTACCCCCTAGACAATCATCTCAACTTTAATGAAATAAAAATAAGTCAGTAAATGAATGGACTGCATTCATCTACTGACTATTTATTTAAAAATGTTATTTTAAATTTTATTGAACATGATATATATTGATCTTAATGGCTTAGAACATCTCTGAAACTACTTTTTGTTCTAAGAAGTTTAATAAGTAATCTGGGCTACCTGTTTTAGCATCTGTACCAGACATTTTAAATCCACCAAATGGATGATATCCTACAACTGCTGAAGTACATCCACGGTTAAGATATAAGTTACCTACTTCGAATTCATTAACAGCTTTAATCCAGTTTTCACGATTATTTGTAATAACTGCACCTGTTAAGCCATAGTCTGTATCATTCGCAATTTCAATTGCTTCTTCGAAATTATCAAATTTAGTAAAGCCAACCACTGGACCAAAGATTTCTTCTTGCATTACTTGATCAGATGATTTTAATCCTGAAATAATTGTTGGTTTAATGAAGTAACCTGTTGAATCATCAGCTTCGCCACCGATTTCAATTTTACCTTCTTTCCCACCAATTTCGATATATTTTTTAATTTTGTCGAATTGTTTTTTATTAATAACAGGACCCATGAATGTATTATCTACAGTATTACCAACTGTTAATTCTTTAGTTAATGCTACCGCTTTTTCTAATACTTCATCATACACTGAACTGTGTACGATGGCACGTGAACATGCAGAACATTTTTGGCCTGAGAAACCAAATGCTGACGTTACAATTGATTCTGCAGCTAAATCAGTATTAATATTTTCATCAACGACAATCGCATCTTTACCGCCCATTTCTGCAATAACACGTTTTAAGAATGTTTGTCCTTCTTGAACAACTGCGCTGCGTTCGTAAATACGAGTTCCTGTTGCACGTGAACCTGTAAATGTAACAAAATGTGTATGAACAGAATCAACTAAATAGTCACCGATTTCTTTCGGATCACCAGGTACAAAGTTAACAACACCCTTAGGTAGACCCGCTTCTTCTAAGATTTCGATTAATTTATACGCTGTTAATACTGTATCTTCAGCAGGTTTCAATAGAACCGTGTTACCAGCTACTACTGGTGCTAATGTTGTACCAGCCATAATTGCAAATGGGAAATTCCATGGTGGAATTGTAACACCAGTACCAATTGATTTATAGAAGTACTTGTTATGTTCCCCTTCACGATCTAATACCGGTTTACCATCTGCTAATTCCATCATTGAACGTGCATAGTATTCTATAAAGTCGATACCTTCTGCAGCATCGCCTACAGCTTCATCCCAAGGTTTACCTGCTTCATATACCATGACTGCAGAGATTTCCTCTTTACGACGACGAATAATTGCTGCAACACGTAATAATAACTCTGCACGATCTTTATGTGACCATTGACGCCATGTTTTATAAGCTTTGTTTGAAGATTCAAACGCTTTATCTACATCTTCCTTAGTAGCTTTAGATACTTTAGCAATTAATTCCGTTGTATTAGCTGGATTAATTGAATCAAATGTATCATCTTTAGTAATGTGCTCACCGTCAATCACAATTGGAAGTGTTTGACCAAGTTCACTTTTAACTTGCTCTAACGTTTTTTGAAATCTTTCTACATTTTCTTGTACTGAAAAATCAATCCCAGGTTCATTTTTGAAAGGTACTACCATTCTTAATTACCCCCTATGTATTTGTAAGAATTATAAAAATCAGTAAAACAATGACTTACTTAAAATGATAATTTGTGTCATTAATTTCATTCTACTATGCTTCGGGTTATTTTTGCAATCGCTTACATTAAAATTATCTGAAAAGTTTTAATTATTAGTCAGAGATGGCTTATTTCTCGAAACAATCTAACTATATTATTATAATTTTATATTTTTATAAAAATAAGGTATAATAAATTTACACAATTTAACGACATCAAGAAAAGGAAGTTCACACATGAAAGCATTAATTACAGGCGGAGCAGGATTCATTGGTTCACATGTAGCCGAACATTTTGTTAAGCAAAATATCGAGGTACATGTCATAGATAATTTAAGTTCCGGATACTTACATAATATTCCCTTTGTTAATAAAGAATATATTTACGTAAAGGATATCACCGATTTTGAGTTTGTAACGCACTTAATACGTCAAGAACAATTTGATTATGTTATTCATTTAGCAGCCATGGTGAGTGTTGTTGAAACGATTGAGAAACCATCATTATCTAATCAAATTAATATTGATGCCACAGTTCATCTTTTAGAAACCATTCGAACGTATAATAAGCAAATTAAGAAATTCATATTTGCGTCATCGGCAGCCATTTACGGTGATCTACCAAGTTTACCTAAATCCGTTTCTCTCTCTAAACCGTCGCCATTATCTCCATATGCAATACAGAAATACGCTGGAGAACAGTATGCTAAGATTTACAATCATTTATTCGATATTCCCTGCGCTTGTCTCAGATTCTTTAATGTTTATGGCCCAAGACAAAATCCTAACTCGGATTATTCAGGTGTCATATCAATAATGAATCATAAATTTACGAATCAAACTGAATTTACCTTCTATGGTGATGGTGAACAAACTCGTGATTTTGTTTACATTAATGATTTAATTGACGCTATGTGGCTTGTGCTTAATACCCCAACAACAAGTGGTTCAATATTCAACATAGGTACGGGCATACAAACAAATCTGAAAGCAGTTTTTAAAGCGTTTGAGAAGGGCTTCAAGTACAGTATCCCATGCCAATTTAAAGCACCAAGACTTGGAGATATTAAGCATTCTTGTGCTGACATTACACCACTTGAATCATTGGGTTATCATCCTCAATATGATATAGCCAAGGGCATTCAATCTTATTTGGCATATAATAAAGAACATAAAGTAAAATTATAAAACAATCGACTCAGATAAATTTAAAAGACAATCTCTATTTAATTTCAATAGAAATTGTCTTTTTATCATTTTAATTAACCAATGGAATTGCTACATGCATTATTCAATCATGATTAATACACATTCAAACGCTTTTTGGATCAAGAATTCTTTAAGTTTAATAGATATTGTATTTACTGATTATTTTAGAAGTTTATAGAACTCTTCTATCGCTAATTGATTGTATTCTTGAGCGTTAAACGTCTCATAATGTGGTGTTTGATGTTTGATAAAACGCTCTAAGCCGTGCTTAATATCATTGACATCATGACTCACTAACATCCCATACTTACCATTGTTTAATACATAACGATTCGCAATGATATCCGATGCCAATACGTTCATACCAAGTGATAGTGCTTCAAGTAGAACCATTGATTGGCCTTCATAATAAGACGTTAACGATAAAACATCTGCTTGTTTCATAATATAGAATGGATTTTTTCGTTGTCCTAATAAAAAGACATGCTGTTCTAACTTCAACTTACGAATTTGTTGTTCTAATTTATGTCTTAATGGACCTTCTCCCATAATATATAATTTCGTATTAGGATAATGCACGATAACCTTGCCAACCGCTTCAATTAATAAATCAAATCCTTTTTCAGGTGATAAACGACCAACCGACACAATTTTAAAATCATCCTCTTTAAAAGGTACCGACGTCACTTTCCCTTTATTCACACTGACGAGCACCGGTACATTATTTTTCTCAAATTGATCAGCATCATCTAACATGAATTGCGATATTTTACTTAAATTAATCGTGTTTGTTGACGCTACAAATTTCTTATTTAGTGCTTTTTTAGCTATATTGCGCATATTTTGTTCTTTTGATGCATCAGAAACACATACCAGTTTATCAAATTGATCATATAATGTTATCAAACCTTTTAAATTTTGATAATGCGGTTTCACACCATTTACGGTTCTCTCCATATCTGCTTTGATATCACTATAAAGGTAGACCAATTTACGTTTAGCAGTCGTAGCTAAAATAAGATTCGCCCAAAACATAGAATACCCACTGAAATCTATCGCATAATCAAATTGACTTTCACCTAATACTTTGCGCATCTCACGTTCATATACATGTTTTGGATATAAGAAACGTTCTAATGCACTTTTTAGCCCTCGTTGTCTGACGAAGTCTACTTTATACGTCTCTTTTAACGACGCTGCTAATGGGCCAACTCTTAAAATAATTCTTACATTTTGGTTAACATTATTCAGATTATTCAAGATTTCTTCATTATTACTTCGATTTGTAAATAGTGTAACGTCATATTGATTGTAATCAATATTCTCTAATAAATTGATAACAGAAGAGGTAATACCATTATTTTTCATTCCACCAGGATAAATTAATAGTCGTTTTTTAGCACATTTCTTTTCCTTTTTACGTTTATGTTTTGAGGTGAATACCCGGTCAATCACCTTGTCAGTAACATTTCCATCATCTAGATACGTATACGTATTTTTGAACGTTTGATAGTTATGTTGCACCTTACTTAATTGATATGTTTTCTGTTGTATCACTTGTACAACATCATCAATGGTATGCACAACCGGTCCCGGTAAATCTTGAGCATTGATATACATTCCTCTTTCAAATTGATATGCTTCGTAGTCAGGTGTATAAAAGACAATGGGTTTATTTGTGACTAAATAGTCAAAGAAGATACTTGAATAATCCGTTATCATTAAATCAACAAACGCCAATATTTCATTTGTATCAAAATAATCTGGAATAAGATATGGTTTTAGTGCCTCATTTTTAATTGCTTTTTTATAAATAAATGGATGTACCTTTACTAATACTTGATAATCAAGAAGAAGTTTCAACTTTTCAACTTCTTCCACAATATGATTTAAACTTTCCTCAGGCGTGTTGACATCATCACCTCTCCAAGTTGGACAATATAACAATATTTTCTCATCAGTAATATCAATGTAAGATTTTAATTCATTAATGAGCATTTTTGAATCACTATTCAATGTAAGATCTATTCTTGGATATCCAATTTCTAAAATTTGCCCACCATAAATGTTATCCAATCTAAATGCCCTTTTAAAAATTTCTGACGTATGGCGATTAGGACTTATGATATAATCACTCGATAAAAAGTTTTTAATAATATTTTGCGAACCACGTAAGCCATTTTCAAGGTCTAGACCCATATATTTGAGTGGCGTCCCATGCCATGTGTTCACATAAATTTGATCAGGCTTTTTAATGAAATAGGCTGGAAATGTTGAGTTGTTAATTAAATACTTACATTCGGTTAGTGCCCTTAAATACTCTGGAGATTCTTTAATCACGAATTCAATATTTTTGTATTTCTCAAATTTCTTTTTATAAAATTCTAACGTTTCGGTAGTGTCGACGACCCATTTATGCGTATATTTACGATATTTAGGATGATGAATCAAACGTTTAAAGATAGCATAAGGACTATCTGTAATACTCTTTCCATCTCTTACTTGGTATAGAATATCGTGTTGTTTAAGTTTATTCGCTTCATAATTTTGCGCATAACGCATTATTTTACGTGTATAAGCTGAGTTATTTCTTCTTTGTAAAGGCGTCGTTATAAATTTGAATTTACGTCGACTTTGATTTTGTAAAAATGTTTTCAGTGTCATATTCATTTTCCTTTCTAAGTTGTATTTCGTTTCTAAAGTTGATGTCATAAAATGAATGTTTTGAGTTACATTTTGATTCTTAAGTATGTATGGAGATAAACTCCCATATACACTCCAAATACATTATATCATTTATCTATATTATATATTATGCAACTAATTTATTTTATATATTAAATTCTTAGATACAAAAAAACTTTGGGCCACTGGACGACTCAAAGGTTATTTATACCTGACCTATGAAATGACTATTTAGATGCACCATTTTCATTTATCTCTCTTATTACTTTAGCTGGTACACCGGCAACTAAACTATTTGGTGGTACATCTTTAGTTACGACACTTCCTGCTGCTATAACTGAACCATCTCCAATCGTTACACCAGGTGTGACAACGACATTGCCACCAAACCAAATATTATTTCCAATCGTAATCGGCTGTGCTAACTCTAATCCTGCATTACGTTCTTTAGATGTTAATGGATGATGCGCAGTATAGAATCCACAAGATGGCCCTATAAATACATCATTACCTATTGTGATGCCTCCTCCATCCATAAAATAACAATTACTATTAACAAATACATTTTTGCCTAATTTAACATTCCAACCATAATCTGTATCGAACGGACTATTAATTGCGACATTCTCTAATGTATAACCAAATAATTCAGTTAATATTGCCTGTCTTCTACTGTCATCACTCGGACGCGTTTGGTTAAAGTCAAAACATAAATCTTTTGCACGTACTCGTTCAGTTTCCAAATCTTTATCAAAATTGGCATCATACCACTGGTGTGCTAACATCTTTTCTTTTTCTGTCATTGTACTTACCCACCTTCATTTAATATTTATATTACAGTTTAAACAAATTAAGTGGTTTTCGCACGGAAACACTCCCTTTTTCAACATATAATAAGCCATAAAGGCACTCAACACCTTTATGGCTCAATATAAGAAGCTTACTTTTAAGTTGTAATATAATCGCCACCATTAACATGTATGATTTGACCAGTGATGTAAGAACTATCCGCATTTGTAGCAAGAAACACATAGGCTGGCGCTAGTTCAGCTGGTTGTCCACGTCGACCCATTGGTGTGTTTCCACCTTGGTTCTCTACTTTGTCCTCATCAAAAGTAGCAGGAATTAACGGAGTATAAATTGGACCTGGTGCCACGCCATTAACTCGAATATTTTTCTCCATTAGTGTCGTTGCTAGTGAACGTGTAAATGAAACAATCGCACCTTTAGTTGAAGCATAATCAATTAAATGACCAGAACCACGATACGCCGTCACACTTGTCGTATTAATAATTGTATCGTTGTCACTTAAATATGGAACGGCAGCTTGTGATAAGAAGAACATGCCAAATATATTTGTTTCGAATGTATCTTTAAATTGTTCAGGCGTAATGTCCATGAAACTATCCTGAGGATATTGGACCGCCCCATTATTAACTAGAATATTCAGGTCACCAAAGTCTTGAACAACTTGTTGCACTAATTTTTTAGATTGCTGTGCATCTTTTAAATCATGAGCATAAGCTTCAGCCTTTACGCCAATCTCTTTAAGACGATTAACAGTTTCCTCTGCATCTTCATGCTCGTCATAATAACCAATAGCTACATTAGCGCCTTCTTTAGCAAACAAGATTGCAACAGAGCGACCAATCCCTGAGTCACCACCAGTGATTAATGCAACTTTACCTTGCAATTTACCAGCTGCTTTATATTCATCTAGTTCTGAAATGGGTCTAGGATTCATGTCTTTCTCTGTTCCTGGTTGACGATTTTGAGTATAACCTTTAATTTGTTTATGGAATTCTAATAGATTCATTCATTTTCACTCCTTATCCATTTACTTAACCGTTCCCAATCAAGACTCTTTTGAAACAAAGGATCAAGTTGCATAGGGCAGTTCTACTTATTACAACTTTAGAACGATAAAAAGTCAGTTCTCTAGTATCATGCAATTTTATTAGAAAGCCTATATAATTAAATTAAACTTCTATTAAAAAAACAACTAAAGCCACTAACGAGATATTACAGAAAAAGGAGTGCGACATTCTATGAGAGGTTTATTGAAAGGTATTATTGCATTGCTTATCATTCTTGGCGTTGTAAAGACATTCCAAGATCATGATGTAATGAACGAAGCAAATTATTATTATAATCAAGCCAAAAACGGTGAACTTGTTCAAAATATATCCAATTTTGATTTTAATAATTATAAAGACTTAAATTTAGAAAATTTTAAACCATCTGATTTTTTCTAAGTTAGCTGTATAATCTTTACAAATACAATAGTAGTCTAGGACATAAATAATATATTGATACTATTTTGCAAATTCGAAGTAGTAGGACAATGAATTCACAAAGATTTCTGTCCTACTTTTTTTATGCGAAAAAGTAAGACATAAACATTGACTTTAATACCCTAAGGGGGTATATTATGTATGAATTGCAATGGAGGTGTCTTAATGAGCAATAAACAAAATGCCACATTGAACATTACTGGTATGACTTGTGCAGCTTGCTCAAATCGTATTGAAAAACGATTAAATAAAATGGATAACGTAAAAGCACAAGTTAATTTGACAACGGAAAAAGCAACGATTGAATATGATACTAATGACTATGCAATAAATGACTTTGTTACGACGGTTCAAAAGCTTGGGTATGATGTAGTCATTGACAAAGCTGAGTTAGACATAACTGGTATGACCTGTGCAGCATGTTCAAATCGTATAGAGAAAATATTAAATAAAACGCCAGGCGTTAAAGATGCGACAGTTAATTTAACGACTGAACAAGCTATGGTAGCGTATTATCCTGGGCAAACGGATTTAGATACCTTAATTGGACGAATTAGAAACTTAGGTTACGACGCACAACCTAAACAATCCGAAGAAGATCAAGCAAACCGAAAACAACAAGAACTTAAGCATAAGCGAAATAAATTAATGATCTCTGCTATTCTGTCATTACCTCTATTAATGACAATGCTCGTCCATCTCTTTAATATGCATTTACCCGACATATTAATGAATCCTTGGTTCCAATTTATCCTTGCGACACCTATCCAATTTATAATTGGTTGGCAGTTCTATGTTGGTGCTTATAAAAATTTACGTAACGGTGGGGCTAATATGGATGTGCTCGTTGCATTAGGCACTAGTGCTGCATACTTTTACAGTATTTATGAGATGATTAAATGGTTAACAGGTGCCACAAACATGCCTCACCTTTACTTTGAGACAAGCGCTGTACTTATCACATTAATTCTTTTCGGAAAATATTTAGAAGCACGTGCTAAATCACAAACGACGAATGCATTAAGTGAATTACTTAACTTACAAGCAAAAGAGGCACGACTAATTGATGACAATGGTATCGAAAAAATGGTACCGCTCAATCAAGTTAATGTTGATGATATCTTGTTAATTAAACCCGGTGAAAAGATACCTGTCGATGGTCAAATTATTAAGGGTGAAACTGCTATTAATGAATCAATGCTAACAGGTGAATCAATGCCAGTTGATAAACACGTTGATGATGCAGTAATAGGCTCAACTATGAATACGAATGGTGTTATTACAATTAAGGCAACTAAAGTTGGCAAAGATACTGCCCTATCCAATATTATTAAAGTGGTTGAGGAAGCTCAAAGTTCTAAAGCACCTATCCAACGTTTAGCTGATATTATATCAGGCTATTTCGTTCCAATTGTTATTGCGATTGCTTTACTGACATTCTTAATTTGGATTACACTTGTACATCCTGGTCAATTTGAAGATGCACTTGTTGCTGCGATATCAGTTCTAGTGATTGCTTGTCCATGTGCACTTGGTTTAGCTACACCAACTTCAATAATGGTTGGAACTGGTCGCGCTGCTGAAAATGGTATTTTGTTTAAAGGTGGCGAATATGTCGAACGTACACATCAAGTTGATACAGTTGTGTTTGACAAGACAGGAACACTTACACACGGCAAACCAGAGGTAACTTATTTTGAAGGTGACAAAGATATCTTAGCTTTAGTTGCTTCAGCCGAAAATAACTCTGAACACCCACTTGCTACTGCAATTGTTAACTACGCCAAACACCATAAAGTTAACTTGGTAAATGTCACAAATTATCAAACATTACCAGGTCACGGAATACAAGCTGTTATAAATAATACTAAGTTACTTGTTGGCAATCAAAAATTAATGTCAGAACACCAAATCAATATACAAAGCATTAAGCAGAAAATGGAACATATGGAAGCTGATGGACATACTGTTATGCTAATTGCCTATGGCGACGAACTAAAAGGCATGGTTGCTGTAGCTGACACTGTTAAAGCATCTGCTAAAGAAGCTATCCAACAATTATCATCTATGAATATTAGAACGGTTATGCTAACTGGTGATAATGAACGAACTGCAAAAGCTATTGCTAAAGAAGTCGGTATTGATCAAGTCATTGCCGGCGTTCTACCTGAAGATAAAGCACAACATATAACGCAATTACAAGAACAGAAGCATAGAGTTGCTATGGTAGGCGATGGAATTAACGATGCTCCTGCACTTGTCAAAGCAGATATCGGCATTGCAATGGGAACGGGTACAGAAGTAGCAATAGAAGCTGCAGATATCACCATTCTTGGAGGAGATATTCAATTAGTTCCTAAGGCCATTCATGCAAGTCATAAAACAATTCGCAATATTAAACAGAACTTATTCTGGGCATTTGGATACAATATTGCAGGCATCCCTATTGCGGCAATGGGATTACTTGCACCTTGGATAGCTGGTGCTGCGATGGCCTTAAGTTCAGTTAGTGTTGTAAGTAATGCCTTAAGACTAAAACGAATGAAATTATAATTATGAAGCATTTCTATTTTATTTCTTTGTTTATTAAAAAGGAGTAAAATATGGGTATATATGAGTAAGAACAATGGAGGTGAAAGGTATGATTAATAAAGTAATTAACGTTGAAGGTATGAGCTGTGACCATTGCAGAAACGCTGTGGAATCTGCATTAGCTAAATTAAATGGTGTGACTTCAGCAGAAGTAGACTTAGATAAGAATCAAGTTCGCGTAGATTACGACGAAAACAGAGTATCAGTTGAACAAATGAAAGAAGCCATTGAAGATCAAGGCTACGATGTAAAATAAAATCCGGATAAGAAACCTGCTTTTGTTAGGCAGTCAATCTAACCAGGGTAAAAGCGATTTAAATATAAGCAAATTATGAAATGTGCGCATTCGCTAAAGCTAATTAAAGGAGTTGAGTCTGGGACAATGAATTCACAAATAATTCTGTCCCACGCCCAACTCCATTTTTTAATTCACTCTTAATTTAGTAGTACCTGTATTAATAACATCAATGACTGCATCAAGTGCATCAACAATTAAATTCTTAACTGCCGCATCAGTATAAAACGCAATATGTGGTGTTAACCAAATATCTTCTCTAGCAATTAATTCATCTAATAAGTCATCATTAATCACTTTATCACGGTAATCTCCAGGGAATAAACCTCGTTCATGCTCATATGTATCTAATGCAGCACCTTTAATTTGACCACTATCAATTGCATCAAGCAATGCTCTGGTATCAACGATTGATCCCCTAGCAGCATTTACAAATACGGCACCTTTTTTAAATTTTGAAAATAAATCTCTATTGAAGAGATGTGGATTATATTTCGTTGCTGGAATATGAACTGTAACAATATCTGCATCACGTAAAGTTTCTTCCAACGTATCCTTATACTCAACATATTGCCCAACCTTTTCATTAGGAAATGGATCATATGCAACAACATGGCTTCCATATCCTTTTGCAAAAATGCTTGCCGCTATCGAGCCAATACGTCCTGTTCCTATAACAGCTACGGTCAAATCACTAATTGAACGTGACAATATTGAAGGTTCCCATCTAAAATCATATTCACGAAGTTTACGTTGAATATCGTTCTGATTTCTTACAATATTAATCGCTTGTGTTACTGCAAACTCTGCAATTGAACTCGGTGAATATGACGGTACATTAGATATAATAATGCCATATTGTGTAGCTAAATTTAAGTCGTAAGTATCAAATCCAGCACTACGTTGTGCAATATGTGTAATACCAAATTGTTGCAATTTAGCAAATACATCTTCCGATATTGGGTGTTGTTGAGATAAAGATAAGCCATCAAATCCTTGAACACCATCGACATTATCTTCTGTTAATATTTCTTTATTTAACTCTACTTCGACATTATTTTGTTCCGCCCACTCTTCAATGTAAGGAATATCTTCATCTCGTACACTCATTATTTTAATTTTAGTCATAAAATTTCATCCTTTCTATTTGTGACTTCTTGTTACTCGTTATATAAATAAGATAAAGAAGCCAATCGTTTAGCCGCTTCAGTTAATAATTGGTCATCTAATGCTAGGGAAATACGAACGTAATGACGACCATTTTCACCAAATGGAATGCCAGGCGCCACTAAGATCGATTGTTCTTTCAACAAATACTGTTCAAATGATTCACTATCATACCCTGGTGGTGTTTGAAGCCATGAGTAAATGCCACCTTTAGAATGTACAAATGGTAAATTGGCATCTTTTAATTGCTTTTCAAACATGTCACGACGACGTTTGAATGTTTCATTTTGTTGATCTAGAAAGTCATCATAGTGATTAAGTGCGTATGTTGCTGCATCTTGAAGGGCACCAAACATACCAGCATTAGTATGTGTTTGATATTTCTTCAGCGCTTGTATCATGTCTTTGTTACCTACTGCGAATCCTACTCTAAACCCTGACATATTATAGCCTTTAGATAATGAAAAGATTTCAATTGCTACCTCCTTTCCATCTTTAGAAGCAAGTATACTTGGGTTCTTTGCATCAAATCCAAAAGCACTATAAGCGAAATCATGAATGATCTTTGTATGTGTACCTTTAAATCTTTGAATCGCTTCATCAAACACTGCTTTAGTAGCCGTTGATCCAGTAGGATTATTTGGGTAAGTCAAATAAACGAGTGACGTACGTGCTAATGTTTGTTCATCTACTTTGCTCCAATCTGGCAAATAATGTGGTGGATCCAAATTAAGTGGTACTGGATTGGCATCAGCAAGCATGACACCAGCGAGGTAATCCGTATAACCTGGGTCTGGAAGTAGCACACTTTCTCCAGGATTAACAATACATGTAGGCAAAGCCACTAAACCATTTTTAGTACCATAAAGTATGCACACTTCATCATCTTTATGTAGCTCAACGCCATATTGTCGTTGATAGAAATTAACAATTGCTTCTTTAAAGGATTCCTTACCATGAAATGCACCATATTTTTGATTTTCAGGAATTCGAACAGCATCAGCAAAGTGATCAACGATGCCTTTAGGCGTTTCGCCATCCGGGATACCAACTGCCATATTAATTAACGGTAGTGGTCCATGCTCAACCTTACGTCCCATTGTCTTACCAAAGTAACTATCTGGAATATTGGCTAGTTTATTAGAAATTGTCATTATTTACCCCCTTTTAAAATTAAAAAAGCTATATATCACTCTCAATTGATAGTGACATATAGCTTAGTTATGACTATGACACTTATCTTTGAGGCATACCTCTTTGGAATTAGCACAGTACTTTTGTCTTTTAAGTCTGTTGCTGAAGTTTCATTGGGCCAAATCCCTTCACTTCTCTGGATAAGTCTATTGAATTAATATTATTGTATCAGTTCAATAAGTATTGTCAATATTTATAATTTTCAGATTTATAGCAAGTTTTACTTTATTTTCCGTGTTCTATATCTTCTAACATTGCTTCGGCAGTAATTTTAGCACTGGTCAACACAATTGGCACACCTGCACCAGGGTGCGTACTTGCTCCTGCAAAGTATAAGTCTTTATAATCTCTTGATACATTTGGGGGTCTATAATAATTGCTTTGTGTAAGTGTTGGCATAAGTCCAAATGCTGAACCGAATTTGGCATTATAACGACTCTCAAAATCAAGCGGTGTAAATACAGTTTCAGATACAATATCCTGACGTATATCTTTAAGTGCCTCAATCGTTTCTAATTTGTTATAAATGACATCTTTCGCTTGTTCAACCATACTAGGATTGTTCCAGTCAATTTCACCTATCTTCAACTCAGGGACTGGCATTAAGACATACATCCCTGTCTGATCTTTAGGCGCTAATGCTTCGTCTTCTACAGATGGGAAGTAAAGATACAATGATAGGTCATCAGGCATCTTACCACTAAAAATGTCATCAATATTGCCTCTAAACTCTTTAGCAAATACGACATTATGTACATGTAATTTATCACGTAATTGACGATTAATACCTGCATAAATTAAAAATGTTGAACATGAATAGTCCATGTTATCTACCTTTTCAGGAGAATAGTTCTTTAAAGGTGAGTGCGCAGGCATTAAGTTTTGTGCCACACTTGGAAAGTCAGCGGTACATAGCACTTTGTCAAAACGTCGAATATCACCATTAACACGTAGACCATCTGCACGTTTAAATTTAGGATCAATAATGATTTCTTGTACATCTGCATTAAGTTCTACTTTAACACCATGGTCTTGACCAAGTTGTAGTAAACCTTGTGCTAAGCCTTACATACCGCCTTTTATATAATGAACGCCATGTACCATTTCAATCATTGGAATAATAGAATAAATTGAAGGCCCTTGTTTAGGATCAATACCTATGTAGAACGTTTGAAATGCGAATAACTTACGTATTTTTTCATTGGATACATAATTATCTATTAATTGATTCGCATTATTAAATGTTTTTAATTTTAATCCACGATATAGCATCAATGGGTTATAAAATTCACTTGGTTTACGGAATGTTCGTTCAAGGAAGTATTTGCGTGCCACTTCATATCGTTTATACACATCCGTTAAAAATTGCATAAAATCTTGAGTAGAACCTGGTTCTATCGCTTCTAACGTTTGACTAAGTTGTGATAAATCAGTTGATACACTCACTTTATCTTTATCAGAAAATAAATATCCATAATATGTGTAAGTGGCTTCATATCAACGTAATCTTCAAAACGTTTGCCACTTTCTTCAAATACGGCTTTATAAACATCCGGTACCATCACTATGGTTGGTCCCATATCAAAAGCAAAGCCATCTTTCTTAAATTGGCTCATACGGCCACCAACTTGTTCATTCTTCTCAAATATTGTAACTTGATGATCTAAGCGGCTAATCGTGCTGCAGCTGCTAAGCCGGTAACACCAGCGCCCACTACTGCTATATTCATATATCTCACCTAATCTTTATATTTTTTCTTTAAATTACGGTAGATTTTATGTTTTTTCCATTTAGAAACGTACGCACGGTCTTTCAACGAGTAATCTGCTTTACGTACTTCGGTTAATATACCTCGATATATTTGGGCTGCTAACTCAATAATCATACGAGCTTCTTCATTGTATACATTAAGATGATTTAAAACCATGTCATAGTTATTATCGGCTAGTGTAGCGTAGAATTCCCAAATTTTAATGTAATTGTCAGAGGGTTGATCACGTCCTATTTCATCAGCAATTGAAACATTAAATTCACTTAAACGCGCTTTACTAAAATAAATACGTCCGTTACGATAATCTTCACCAACATCACGTAGTATGTTCGTTAATTGAAGTGCCTCACCTAATTGTTTTCCATACTCATATGCTTCATCTGACGGTGGCGTTGCCAATATTGGGATCAGTAATACGCCTACAGTTCCCGCAACACCATAACAATAATCTAGTAGACCACGATCTGTTTCAAACATTTCGAAATGCTGGTCTGCTTCAACCGTATCAATTAAGTCATAGAGGGCTTGGAAATTCATTTGGAAATGTGTAGCTGCATCAGCAAATGCCATCATAATGCGGTCATCACTTTCAAATGTCGTTGTTGTTTGATGTTCAATAGCTTTAACATCACGGTTAATCTTATGTAGATATTCCACGTCTTGGTGTACATCGATACTATCATCAACGATTCTACAAACTGCATAAATCGCCCAGATTGCTCGTCGTTGTTGTTCTGGTAACATATCAAACGCATATGAGAAACTCTTAGAGTAATCTTTCATAATTTGATGACAATATTGATAATTTTCTTCTAATGTGCTCATGGAGAACCCCCTGCTAAATATTATTTAATACTAAATTGTCGTCCTTTCCATTTTACCTGTTTCGTGTAATGAATGTGACGATATGAATTTATATAAATTAAAACAAAAAATAAAAACAATATTGGGTTGATAGATAAAAATAAAATTGAAAAACGTCCTACTCGACGATGTAAACGAATAAATTGTAATGTATATAAACTATATGATAACGCCATTCGCTTAAATGACAAAGTTTTCATAAATAAACTAAATGTTAATCCGCTATATGAGGTGATACTTCCCACCATCCATAAGATAATTAACATCATGATATGAGGTTGTGTTGACGAAGCACCTACCGCTAAGTGTTTCATCCATCCCTCTATCATTGTTTTAAATTCCGCTTCATACATTCTAAAGCTAACAAATCCCTGACCTTCAAATTGTGTCACTGGCAAATGGCAACGATGAAACACTTTTCCTAAAGAAAATCCTTCAATAATATGAGATGTAGCATTTTTATGTCCTTCTGGCGCTTGAGATGCATCCGATTTATTTGAATTAACAAGATAAATCGTTGGGTCTTGTGGCAATACTTTGTCATGAAACACTTCTCGATAATCACGCTTAGAATCATTTGAGAATAGGAAATTATGATGTGCCAATTGAGGGTATAAATGTCTACTCCTAAATGCATCACATAGCCAGATGCTGCAAGTTCATAAACTTTCTCTAATTGTGCTATTTTTTATTTGAAAAGTGCAGTAAGTCACGATACATAGGTCTCACTTCTCTATTAGAAACAATGTAATCTGGACTCACATGTAAACCATCATCTAATCTAACGCCTGTAACATGATTAAAATACGTATCAATATTATGTATATCCGTACCGGTATGAATGGTTACGCCCTCTTCAATCGCTAATTGTTCCAATGCACATGCAAGTTTATGAATACCACCATTAACGTACCATAATCCTTGTTCATATTGCATGTGAATTAAAAGAGAAAGTACTGTTGGTGCATCATAAGAAGAAGAGCCAACATACTTTATAAAGTAGCCAAGCATATCTCTTAATTCTTGCTTCTCAACATAACGATTAATAGCTTGTTGCATTGTTGAGAAGTAATCCACACCTTTAAGTGAACGCAATGATCCCTGGCATTTAATAATTTCAGAAACTGTATCAAGCCCTAGTGCAAAGTAGCCATTTTCCGTAAAACGATGTATTTTTTTGCATGATTTAAAAATTGATGAAGTTGCTGAATATCGTCATTGGTAAGATAGGTATTGGCATTTAACATTTGAGACAAGTCTTCATATAAAGCTATCACTTCACCATTAATGAAGAAACTACGCCATTGCAAAGGTAATCGTTCAATAGTAACATAGTCTTTCATTTGCTTATCACTATAGTTAAACAAGTTTTTAAATATGTATGGCATCGTTAATATAGCTGGACCTAAATCAAAACAGAATCCCTCTGTTTCTAAACGATTTACTTTCCCACCAATGATGATTTTCTTTTGAGACATGTACGTTCATCTCTTTTCATTCATAGTTGATAGTAATGTTCTAACCTAGGACGATTGTATCGTTGCGTGAGTATGACCGGTAAATTTGCCGAAATCATATAACACACATCAATGAATAGTATATATTTAGGCGCTTTGATAAAAACAACAATCGGTATCATTGATAACCAATGAACAAGTTCTGCACGGCGCATTTCTAAAATCATAAAATGTATATCTTCTAATTTAAATGAAATCAGTCACCTTTTATTATAGATACGATAATTGAATTGAGCTGCTTCTGGAATGTAATGTTTCCATTTATTAATACGAAATAGTTTATTCCATAAAGCACCTCTCTTTTCCCATGACCTTATTTTAAAAACTGATTCATATCTCACAAATAAAAAGGACGGGCATCGTAACATGATATTAGATAGCTATAATTGTACAGTTGTCCAGAACACACTATGTATTAAACCTAGTTTTAATACTTTTCTTAATGTCATTGATATTCAACACTTTCAATTTGTATATTGTCTTAGTATCTTCCCTATAATCGCGGTCGGTAAACGTTAAGCTACAGTGTCTATTAAAAATAAAAAAAGAGGCCGACCTTAAAGTCGACCTCTTTCGCGATAACTCGATGTACTATCCAGTTACCTTAGTAAATCCTACCACCAACCGTTGTTAGCACGGAATGCAATTGCTGCATCTAATGAACCGTAACGGCTATTAGCATAGTTAATCATACCTTTAGTTTGTGAAGCTACTGAACCAGTACCCCATGATTCCATAGTTTGACCTAAACCTCTGTAACCAGCTGGGTTAACTGCGTTAGGATTACCACCTGATTCAGGCATTACGATTGCGTTCCAAGCAGCTTCAGTACCACCATTAGCTAAGAATTGAGCTTTAACTGATCCACCAGTTGAAGCTGATGATGAAGTTGAAGCTGAGTATGAAGTAGTTTTTGGTGCAGATACTGCTTCAACGTTAGTGTTGTTTGCTTGTTGGTTTGAGCTTACTGATTGAGTTGAAGCTTCATTGCTGTAAGAAGCTGAGTAGTCAGTTGATTGAGCAGCTGGAGCAGCTTGTGTAGTTGCTACTGTGTCAGCTCCACCAACGTAAGTGTAATCCCAAGACCAAGATTGACCGTCTGAAGTGAAGTTGTATTTGAAACCATCTTTAACGAATGTGATGTTGTATGCACCAGCTTGTACTGGGTGAGCATTTAATTCAGATGGGTTGTTTTGAGCTAAGTTAGCTAATTGTGCATAGTTTGTAGTTGATTCAGATGCATGTGCACTGTTATCTGTAGTTAATGCATAACCTGTTACTCCTAAAGCTACTGCTAATGACGACGCGATTACTGTTTTTTTCATAATAAAAAATTCCTCCAAAAAAATTTAGTTTATATTTTCGTTTTGTTAAATTCTTAAGTTATTGTGTTTTGCTCTGTGTTTAACTTTTGACAATAAGTACTATATCATAAAAAAACGCCAATAGTATTACGCTTATCTTACAAAAAATTACAATGAACGACTTATTCTGTAACATTGAAATATTTATATTTCATTCTGTAATATTATTTTTTGAATAAATCGTTTAAAATTTCATTATGAAATGAGGTTTTACAATACTCTTTTAAGAAATTTACAATAATTTTACATATTCTGTAATATTACAAATTGCCGTTTTGTTACAATGCCGTAATATTTCTAACAACTTAGAATATATTCAATTTATTTATATAACATAGAAAAACCAAGAAACGACTCTATCATTAACCGTTTCTTGGTTTATTAATCAACTCATTACAGTATAGTCTTATAAATTAATAATCCTTGACGCCCCATAATACTTTTTCGCATTTACGAATAATATACTTCATTATTTCTATTCTTGATGTTTTCTTATGATCTGCTGGTACGACTAGCCATGGTGCATGTGTTGTATTTGTTTTTTTAACCATATCGTGGCTGGCTTCAACGTACAAATCCCACTTGTCACGATTACGCCAATCTTCATCAGTGATTTTCCATTGTTTATCTACATTATTTTGACGATCTTTAAAACGTTTAAGCTGTTCGTCTTTATCTAATGTCAGGAAGAATTTTAGGATGATCGCACCTTCATCGGTCCACATCTTTTCAAATGCGTTGATCTCATCATAGGCTCGTTGCCATTCATTCATTGTTGCAAATCCTTCAATTCGCTCAACTAATACACGTCCATACCAACTTCTATCAAACAATTCGATATGACCGCTTCTTGGCATATCCTTTGCAAAGCGCCATAAATAATGATGTTTCAATTCAACATCTGTAGGTGCGCTGATGCCATTAACTTCATAACCAGTAGGATCAAGCTTTTCTCTAATACGCTTAATATTACCACCTTTTCCTGCTGCATCCATTCCTTCAAATACAAGAATTAACGGAATTTTTCTATCATATAAAGCAAATTGTATTTCGCGCATACGTTTCTGCAGTTCAGTAATTAATGTTTTGTATTCTTCTTTAGAAACTTTTTCTACATCTTTATCAAACAGTTCAGTAGCAAAGTGCTCTGAGAATTCACCATCATAAACTTTATCCTTCGCATGATGTTTCGCTATGGCTTGTTCTAAACGTTCAATAATGTGTTCATACATCTTTTCAATCGCCATTTGGCGTTCTGTATAGTCAATAATCTTCCATTGTTTATCCTGTTTAATAAATTGATGCATGTCTTCTAAATACGTTTCTGTTGATAGTACACTTCCATACTCTTGAACTTTCCAACGCATCAGTGGATTATCTTTTGTTTGTTTAATATGTTCTTGTCTTTTATCTTCATTGATTTCAATAAAGAATTTGATGATTTCATAATCATCCTCGATTAACATATCTTCAAAAGATGTAATTTGTTCTTTTAAAACATCATAATTTTTATATCTATCGTGTTTAATTTCGTTTTCTCGATAATCTAAATAATGAGAGTACCAGCTTCTAAAATAGACATTGATATCACCTTTTTTAGGTAATGTATTCCAATATTTTTGTAAAAACTGATAACGCAAATCATCCTTTTGCGGTGATTGTGTCGCAATAAAATGTGTATATTTGGCATCAAAATTGAGTAATAATTCATTTGAAAGTCGTGTTTTTCCAGAAGCAGGGACACCTTCAAATAGAATCATAATTGGAATACCTAATTTGTGTGTCTGTCTTGTAAGTTCAGCTGTCTTTAGTGCTAATTTTTCGATTTTATTAGCCATTAACCATTCACCCTTTAAGTAACTTATTATTTCATTTTTATTGTAACACTATTTATTTCATATTTTATCTTAATTTCTATATGTATTCTCATTTTCAAAAAAGAATTGATAAAATGCGATAATCAACACTTTATCAATTCCTATTTAACAAATGGTTAACCCATAAATTTATATATGTCGTTTGTATAAAGATGTAATACTTTTCGGAAAATAATATCTAAAATGAATGCAGTCACTAATGGTACAACAAAGAATCCCAAAATAATGAGTAAGATACTTAATATTGCAGAATCTACATGTAAGAATTTAAAAGCACTAATTGGTCCAATCAATGAAACCAAATCCTGCAGACTCTTTAGTTCCCGCAATACCAATCAAGCTACCTGCAATTCCTGAAATTCCAGCAGTTATAAGAATTGGTAACATTATAATTGGATATTTCACCATGTTTGGCATCATCATTTTCACACCGCCGAAGAATATAGAAATTGGTACTGCAACTCTGTTCACTTTGCTTGTCCCAATAAGTAATACTGCTTCAGTAGCTGAAATACCAATAGATGCTGAACCTGCTGCCAGACCTGTAATCCCTATAGCAATAGCTATCGCAACAGTTGATAATGGTGAAATAATAATAAAACTAAAGACCATAGAGATAAGCATACACATCAATACAGGTTGTAGTTCTGTGAAGCTATTAACCATATTACCAATGCCAGTTGTAATCATATGTACGTATGGCAATATAAGTACACCAATTGTAGCGGATAAACCACCTACGATAGTTGGATACACAATCAGTGCCATGCTACCGACACGTTTTTCAATTAATAAAATAAATAATACAGCAATCGTTGCAGTAATCATCGTATTAATCAAGTCTCCGATGCCGGCAATTACCCAGGCACCATTCTTAAATTGTGCAGCCCCGCTTCCTACATAAGATGCACAAGCAACAACTGCAATTGCTAATGGTGTCATATCAAATTTCAAAGCAATAAGCGCTCCTATTAAAGCAGGTACTGTAAATTGCATTGCTTGTACGACATGTAACAATGTTCCAAAAAATGGGTGGTGATGCATGAACGCTTTAAAGATTTCTCCCAAAATAGCATTAGGTACTAATCCAACAACGATACCAATGGCTACGCCCGATAGCACTCTAAATGTAAAATCTTTAACGCCTATTTCTCTAAGTGTTGATGTCATATAAAAAACCTCCTATTGTTTAATCTGCACACTTAATATGTTGATCAGCCTACTTACTGATGATTGATGCCACATGTAAACAACTACTCACGTCAATCATTTGAATAAGTAACGATAGATTTTACTATATCATAAATTCTAAATTTTCAGAATATTATTTTTATTTTTCTCAAAAAAGTAACATTTAACGATAATGATTGGATTCCAAAATTTACTTCTTGGTTAATAGGTATGAATTTTTGATGTTAAAAAATCTGAAACATGACTCAGGCTTCAGATTTTTAATACTATCTATTTTGTTTTTCATATCAGATATTAAATAAACTCTTTTCTTTTTCTGGTAGTTGATCAATAAATGATTGTGGATCTTCTGCATAATCATTGCCTATGCCATCCTTCATTCTTTGAAAATGTAAATGCGAGCCAGTTGTCTGTTCACCTGTATTACCAGATAAAGCAATCACATCTCCGGCTTTAACTTGTTGACCTTGAGTTACCTTGAAATCATTTAAATGCATATACCATTGATGATATCGGCCATTATCTTCAGAGATTTGTATCACTTTTCCACCTAAATCATCTTCAAATATTCTTGTGACAACACCATCTGTCGCTGCTAACACTTTTGTATCTTCAGGTAAGTCATAATCATTACCATAATGTTTGTCATTACCTTCAAACTCTAAACCATGATTATATGTGCCATAACCATGCGTCAAACGTCCATCACTATTCCAATCACCATATTGATTATCATCATTAAAAGACATTTGAGATGGTTGCATATCAATTTCACGAATTAAATATGTTACGGAAACACCGATACCTACACATATCAGTATAGTCATAACTTTTTTGATAAATTGTTTCAAACATCGCTCTCCTTTTTAATTCATTATTATTCTGTATATTATCAAACATCACGACAAGAAAGTGTATACTTTGCTTATAATCAGACTAATTGACTAGATAATGGACAAAATTGACTATTACAATAGTAGAAACTCGTCTCATAATTAATTTTAACCATAATTAAATTAAAAATTTTATTAGGAAATTGAAGTTTGACTACTCCACAGTTTAGGTTGATAGTTACATATCATTGTAAGCGTGAACTTTGACAACCATCTCACTTCGACAGATAATTTAATGTAAGCTATAGGTCAACAAGGGAGGTGCCTATATTGACTACGACTAAAGTGGATCCTCGTATTATCAGAACAAAGAAGCTGCTGGTAGAAGCGTTTCAAGAGGTTTCCCGAGAGAAAAAGATGTCACAAATCACTGTTAAAGATATTACTGAACGTGCCACGGTCAATCGTGCTACTTTCTACGCACATTTTACAGATAAATATGATATTCTCAATTACACTTTATCCGAAACAATTTTGAAAGATTTAAATAATACATTATCCGTATCAGATATTATTAATGAAACTGTCATATCAAACCTATTTATTTCTATTGCTAATTATATGGTTGAAGTGCAAGACTCTTGCAAGATGAATAGTGAAACGTTTTGTAACCAAGCCCATCAACGTATTAATAATGAATTAGAAGATATTTTTACCATTATGCTTCGTAATAGCTACCCTGAACAGGATATTGACGTTCTCGTTAATAGTGCTAGTTTTCTAGCTTCAGGATTATGTGGTCTCGCTAGACATTGGCTCGATACCAGTTCGCTTACAGCAGAAGCTTTTATAGATAAAAATTTACCTTTCTTAATTCATCACATCACACACTTGTAATTAAACCTTTAAGGCATTGCCTTAGAGGTTTTTTATGGAAAAAGCTAATCTAATCAACAAATACTGAGCATTGTTGTCTAAGCAACAAGTTTCATAAGCATGTATGTTGCATATTATTTAAATGGGGCGTATATTACATTTATACAACATGTGTTAGTTAGATAATAAGTGTTGTATAAATATTAAATGAAGTTAGGAGGTAAGGACATGTCAGATATTGATGAACACGAGGGATTTAAACGTACGTTTAAAAATAATAAATTGACACTAGGTTTATCCATACCGTTTGATAATAAACAACAAAACAATATTGATTTTGATGAGCAATTGAGACTCGCTCAAAAGGCAGAGTCTTTGGGATTTACAAGTTTGTCTGTGAGAGATAATCCATTGTATAGCCCTCACTTAGGCAACGTTACTACGAATTATGATCCATTCGTCTTTTTAACTTATCTGAGTGCCTTTACCTCAAAGATTGCACTGGGTACTGGTAGTACCGTAGCAACCTTACGACATCCCATTCATCTAGCTAAATCAGCTGCCTCACTTGATCTCATTTCCAATCAACGTTTATTACTCGGTATGGCTACCGGTGATCGCTCTTTTGAATTCCCTGCATTTAAAGTAGACGAAAATGAATTAACAGAACGTTATCAAACAACCATTCACTCACTAAGAGAACTGTGGCAATCACATTCTCCCAAAATCTCAAATTCAATTTTCGAATTATATGAAGATTCAGGGTTACAAGTATTGCCAAAACACCATTCAATTCCAATGTTTGGTACCGGATATTCAAAACAATCAATGGCTTGGCTTCAAGAAAATATGGATGGTTGGCTATTTTACGCACAACCTTTTCAAGATCAAAAGAAATTAGTAGAAGCTTGGCACAGTGGTACCGACCGATTTAAACCGTTTATGAATATTCTAATGATTGATTTATCCCAAAATCCAAATGAAACCGTAAAACCGATTAAATGTGGTTTCCGTACTGGACGTAAAAATTTATTACAAATATTAAAAGCTTATGAATCAATTAATACAAATCATATTATCTTAAGATTTACAAACGATGATCGTGATATCGAAGCATTAATAGAAGAGGTTGGTGTGCACATTGTTCCCCACTTCCCAGCTCATACAAATTAGGAGGAATAAATAATGAGAGAATTATTAGATAGAATTAATCAATTAGCAAATAAAGAAAAAGTTGAAAGTTTGAGTGTTGATGAAAAACAAGAACAACATCAATTAAGACAAGAATATTTAGGTATGATTAGAGGTCAAGTACTTCATACTTTCTCAACGATGAAAGTTTTAGACCCACTTGGCCAAGACGTTACACCTGATAAAGTGTATGACTTAAGAGAAGAATACGGCAACATTCAAGAAAATTAAAATCATATTATCAAGACTTAGGCTGCCCTTAAAGTTCCAACTTTGAGGGTAGCTTTTTTATGTCCATATTTTTGAGTAAAATCCTTAGTTGATCACAGCTCATTTTGTTGAAACCCTTTCCTAGGGAAACTATAAAGTAGTTCTTTGATTTTAATAATTAAAACTACTTAATGAAGTGATCGCTCACTTATGTTCGTTTATGCGACTGATTCTCTATGCCGCTCAACAAATATATTTCATAGTCTATCGTAGAATAATTCAAGCCATAAATGTTTATTTATAAGATACATTCAGGTATAGAATCAAACATCCTAACTTATCACGATAATAATTATGATATTATATAAAATAAATATATAATAATATATAAAACAACTAAGAAAGGGCATACCATGAATAAGGTTAAAAAAGGGTATTTATTTAATATTATTTCCGTAGCAATCCTGTCTTTACCCCCAATATTAAACAAACTTTCACTCAGTGATTTATCATCTATTCAAGCAAATTTTTTTATGCTTTGTTTTCAACTTTAATATTATTAATAACTGTATTACTCGATAAAAGTAAAATAAAAATCTATCCTAACAAATTTATATGGCTCTTAGGTATTACTAATACAATAGGTACTTTACTCCAATATGTAAGTTTAAGTTTGTTAGATCCATTTAGTGTTGGATTATTAGGAAGATTTTATATTATATTTGCGTTGTTTCTTTCAGTGCTCTTTCTAAATGAAACATTGTGCAAAAACGATACCCTTCCTATAATTTTTGCTGTTATAGGTACATTCTTGATTACTCATTTTTCAGGTGATTTTAACAGTATATTAGGTGTGATTGTCGCCCTATCTTATACATTCTTTTTTGCGCTAACGAATATATTAGCTAAAAAGACCGTCAAAGACATTGATTCTAAAACCATCTTACTATACAATCGGGCGACTTCTACTTTGTTGCTTATGAAAGAGTTATACTTTGATTTAGCTGGAAAAGTCCTACCTTATCAGCTTCCAAATATTACTCAATGTGTAGACATGGATAAAATTATATATGGTTCAGATGCACCTTATACAACCGATTAAGTTGTTACGATGTTAGCTGATGAACTTGAAAGAACTGATCTATTATCACATCATGAACTTGAGAAAATGTTCTATGATAATGGCAAACAATTATTAAAAACAATTAAAGAAGATTAATAAGCTTGAGCGGCACGGGTATCACTGTACCTGTACCGCCCATGCTTATTTTTATGCCAATATTTCATCCATTGATCGATTTACGCTACTAGCGTACATTCCACCAAATTTTAGTAAATGGACCATAAATAAATATAGTCTATAAAATTCTAAACGCTTACGAGCACCTTTTCCTGAAGGATAGTGCTTCTCATATTCGTCATAAAATTCTCGGGTAAATCCACCAAATACAGTAGTGATTCCTAAATCAAACTCCCTATCGCCATAAAACGGTGCAGGATCGAATAAAGCGGGGCTACCATCTGTTAAGAACATATAATTGCCACCCCATAAGTCTCCATGCAATAATGACGGTTTACTATTGTGATTTTCTAGTTCATTTACCATCACTGTGCGGACTTGTTCATAGACTTTATTATCTTCGTCATTCCATAATCCTTTCCCCATGAGTTCATCTCTCAAATGATCCATACGACGTTCGACAAAGATTTCACTCCACGAATCAGACCAAGTATTATCAAATGAAATATCTCCACCTTCATGAGGTAAATCAAATCCAAATTTGCCGTCAGATTGTTGCTGGCTATGCATTTTGGCTACTAATTGACCTAGTTTTCGTTGACTACCGGTCGTTCCCTCATCTAAGTAACTCAATATTAAGAAAGCATCACCATTAATTTCACCGCTATCAATCACATGTGGTGCTGTAACACCTGCTTCCTCAAAAGCGTTAAGTCCAGCAATTTCAGCAGCATAGAATGATTTATCACGATTGCGTTGAACTAATAAGAAATACACGTCATCTTCTGTAGTTACTTTGAATGCTTCGTTCACATCTCCACCACTCACCGACTTAATGTCTCGTATATGATTTAATGGTAATTGTTCTTGCCAATCTTTTTTCATGATGTTTCCTCCTTCGAATACATCTTCTCACTTTATTATTATATTTCCTGAAATAGGACTATTTAATCGTTAGCATATATATCCACATTTAAGTTGAGGCAAATTTTTAAACAGTTTCTAAATTAACTATGCAATTATTCTTGAACATGCTAGTCTTAGAGAGGAATGTTTTTTCAATGATATTAAATGAGGATAGTAAGCCTCAAATACAATGAAACAGGAGCATTAAAATGTATAAATTAATTAAACCACTATTATTTAAATTCGACCCTGAAAAAGCGCATGGCATGACCATTGATGCTTTAAAACTTGCCCAAAAACGTCTCTTTTTACTACCTATTATGCACAAAATCTTTAACTATGAAGATCCTTATTTAACACAAACAATTAAAGGTATCACATTTAACAACCCAGTTGGTTTAGCTGCTGGCTTTGACAAATCTTGCGAAGTACCTAAAGCACTTGAAAATGTTGGCTTCGGTGCACTTGAATTAGGTGGCATTACACCTAAACCTCAAGATGGTAATCCAAAACCTCGCATGTATCGTCTAGTTGAAGATAATGCATTAATCAATCGTATGGGCTTTAATAATATTGGTATGAACAGAGCGTTATGGAATTTACGTCGCCATTCATACAATATCCCTGTTGGCTTAAATGTTGGTGTAAATAAAACGACACCTTATAATGAGCGTTATCAAGATTACATTAAAGTAATTGATACGTTTAAAGCTGATGTCTCATTTTTTACAGTTAACATAAGTTCACCAAATACTGAGAATTTACAAAGTTTCCATGATAAAGATGAATTTTCAATGTTATGCAAAGCTTTGAAAGACTTTAAAGCCAATACAGAAGTAAATGTCCCTATTTTCTTAAAATTAACTTCTGATTTAGAACTAGATGGTTTTAAAAATATTCTACCAGCAATCACTGAAACATTTGATGGTATGATTCTAGCGAATACAACTCGTAAGCGTGATGGTCTCACTTCTTCTAATAAAGTAGAAGATGGCGGATTAAGTGGACAACCCCTTTTCAAAAGAAATTTAGAGTTAGTGAAATGGGCATATCAACAAACAAATGGCGAATTCTTAATTATCGGCACAGGCGGTATATTTAGTGCTAAAGATGCCATTCAAATGATGCGAAATGGTGCATCTCTTGTTCAAATCTATTCTTCATTAGTTATTGAAGGTCCTGGTTTGACTAAGAAGATAAATAAAGACATCGCTGCTTACTTAAAGCGACATAATTATAATAACGTGAGTGATATTATTGGATTAGACGCAAAATAATATAGCTTTACTTAATTATAAAAAGTACTATACTTAAGCCAAAGATAACAAGTTTACCGGAGGGGTATACGTATGACTGCAGAAGATAAACATACAAAACAAAATGCAGACCAACCGTCTAAAAGTAAAGAACAGCCATCAAATCAAAATGATAAAGTGCAAAAAGATGACGATAATAGCATTGGTTACAATGGTGAAAAGAAAACTGCACTTGATCTTGAAATCGAACGTGAATTACTTGAAATGATGGAAAATGAAGATCCAGAACCTGAGAAGCAGAAAAAAGGTTTGAAAATTGCAGGTATCCTATCTGCATTTGTGATTGCCATTCTAGCCATTATACGTCTCATTAATCGAACAATATAAAATACGACTCCTAATTTAAAATGATTAAACTTCAAATTAGGAGTCATTTTCTTTAAAATTGTTGTAAAAAATCTTTAGCTTCTTGATTGATTTGTTTAAAATCAATGCCTTGAGCCATCGCAGCGAAGACACATCCACAATAGCATTGTCGAAATATATGATAGTCATTACACATCTCTATTGAACGTTCATAGCCCTTATTTTTCTTGAAGTCACTCGGCAAGTAGCTCACATCATATAAATGTTGTACTTCCATACCCAGTTCATTTATAAGTTGCGCATTCTTTTTAGGTGATAGTGTGAGTGCACTTCCAAAGTAATCATACCCGTATTTCACAGCAGCTTCAGCAACTAGCTCCAACCGCATTTCGAAACATGCCGTACAACGTAACCCACCTTCTGGTTCTTCAGTGAGGCCACGTGATTTTGCCATTTTCATAAATTCATGCGGTTTATATTCCGCTTCAATATATTTAACATTCTTTCCGGTTCTCTCATTAAAATTATAGACAAATTGTTCCTGAACTTTTGCACGTCTTAAATATTCATTTTTAGGATGTATATTGGGATTCGCAAAATAAATTGCCACGTCAGCATATTCCGTTAAATATTCTAACGTATAAGTGCTACATGGCGCACAACAACTATGTAGTAAGAGTTTAGGTCTTAAACCTTCCCTTTCCCATTGATTAATTAATTTTTTCAATACCTTATCGTAGTTAATTTTTTGATTCTTCATTTTAGCAATAATTGGATCAGCTTTTAACATAAAAAATGACTCCTTAAGCATTATATACATTTATTATATAATAATTAAGGAGTTGAATAATAGTTAATATTCTTTTTTTAGCATAATCATATAGTAAATAAACATGATACCGTCGAATAGCACACCAGAAATTGCACATTTGATTAATTGTTCTTTGAAGTTAAACCCATCATTAAAAATATAAGGGAAGATAATCCCCGTAATAATAAACATCATCGTTGCAAAATAAACGACGAAAAACGAGCATTTTATTGCAAGCTTTTTCACCCATTATTTGTATTCTTCAGCTGAATGAGCTTTTAACTCATCTAAACGGTTTCTTCTATTAATCCAAAGAGATACAAACGTTAAAATAACACTCAACGCTAATAAGCATATTGTTCCAAAATCCACTGTTTCTCTCTTCATATCAATAACCAAGCTTATTGTACCTAAGATAACTATTGAAATATATGTCAATAAAAACATAACCGCTAACTTATGTTCAAGCACACATTGCTCACGCTCATCACGACCTGTGGGATTTCGAGTGAACCAATTAAATAAATTTATCCATTTCTTAATCCTCCTCACCATATTCTTTAACAATTTTACCTTTACCAACGAAATAACTTACTACGCCGAAAATTAAAGCAGAAATAAAATTAAATGTTATGAAAAATCCTAATTCAATCTTTTGATCTGAAAAATATAGTCGCGTTAAATTAAGTAGGATCATGATTACACCAAACATAATACCACCGAAAATACTGCCTAACTTATGCTTCTTTAATAATCTTTGATATGCTTCTTTAGAATAAACTCGATTTTCATCTAAATTATTTTTTCGAATGCCTCTCGATAAGAAAATACTAGCAATCGATTCTGAAAGTGATGACGATGAATTATGTTATGTTCATACTTTCGAACAAGATACAGAATTGACTGATAATATGAAATTAAAACTGTGGATAGCCGCAGAAAATGCTGACGATTTAGACATCTTTGCAGGCATTAAAAAGTTAGACCGTCGTGGTAATGAGGTGCATTTTCCTGATTTCAATCATATTGAAAAAGGTCAAGTTGCAACAGGTTGGTTACGCGCTTCTCATCGCGAACTAGATGAAACGAAATCAACAATTGCACAACCATGGCATACACATGAACATGAACAAAAAGTTAGCCCAAATGAAATCGTGCCAATCGAAATAGAATGGTTACCATCTGGTACATTATTTAAAAAAGGTGAGTCATTAGCAGTTGTTGTTAAATGTAACGAAATTATCAAAGGTAATAGCACTCCTTTACCTAATACGAAAACACGTTATGAACACGAAGATACTGTAAACAAAGACAATCACCTTGTTTATACTGGTGGCGATTATGATTCACACCTAATTATTCCAGTAATTGAATAATTATTTAAAGTAACATAAACATTAAGCATATTCTTTTTCTCAATACCTAAAAGCCAGTAAATGAATTATAAAATTCACTTACTGACTTTTAAATTTATATATCATCTACCATTAATATTTATCTCAAGATATCATTAGAGCCAACGCCAAAATAATTGATGTAAAATACCTAAATCATCATATCGATGAATGATAGTTGAACCAAATAAATGTAAGGCAAATCCAATAATTACAAAGAAAATCATTACACTATAGAGACTCGCAAAACGTAACGTATGATTTACACTATACTTTGAAATTAAATACACTGATGATGTTAAAAGTAAAATCACTGAAAAGGCAATCAATATACCACTGAAAATATACAACTCAAGGAAAAACACAATAAATCCTAAAAATAACATACTTACTGATAATGTATTAACTAATATATAATCAGATAAAACCTTTTTAAAGGAAATGCTTTCTACTATCATTAAGCGAATAACGGCGAATGTTACGATAAATAAAAACGCAAGTGCTAGCATAGTAGTTAATACAAATTTCAAGATAATTGTTGCAGTATCAACAAAATAACCATCAAATAAACGTGCTGAAAGTAGGTGTAAAAACATTCCCAATATAAGTAAACCAATAATGACTAATGATGATAGCAAAGTCATACTAAATAACTTATTCCCTTTCATCACTGCATCATGAGAAGTAAAAGCTTGTTTAAAAAATTGCTTACTTTCATTGAAGGTCGATTTCACTTTAATCGTGAATGGACCTTCAGCGTAGCGGTGTTCATAAGACATATATCTATGTGTAAATTCACCACGATCGTACTCACTATGATTCTGTTCTCCATTAATTTGTTCTTGCTTAACAGCTGTAGAATGACTTGTAGATTGAATCTCCGAATTGAATGATTCTGTTGTTGATTGCGTTGATTGAGATAATGAACCATTTAATTTATTACCACAACTACCGCAATATTGATCTCCTTGTTGATATGTCTGACCACAATTTGGACATTGCATTAGGGCTCCCTCCATAAATATAAAATTCTAAGTTATTATACCATTATTTTATATTGTGTCATATATTATATTTTATAAATTAAAAAAGAAAGATGAATTCATTGAAAATTCATCTTTCTTTCATAGGTATGATTATTCAGCTTCTCTAATCTCTGCATCAACATCTGCGTAATCAATTTCTGTTTCTGTAAATGTTTTATTATTAACTGGGAAATGTTGTTTGAATGTTTCGAAATTCTGTATTTCAACAGTTACATCGTCTACTTCAAAGTCTAATACATGACCACCAAAGTTGCGCTCATCATTAGCAAAGTGAATATGGAAACCAGCTGATCCAATACCGTGGAATAATTCTGGAGTAAAGAATCCAATAATTGTTCCTTTAATATCTTCACGCGTTTCCTCTGGTTGTCTACGTGCTGAATCAATTAATCTAGTGTAAGGTGGTTCTTGTTTAGGCATCATTCGTACGTGCATTTTTTTAAAAGTACCACTTATTTTCACTGCAGAGAATAAGTTATCACTTAACATATGTTCTTTAACTTCGTTTAACACTTTTTCAGAATCTTTATTTGAAGTTTGATATGTTTGATCTGCTTCAAAACGAGTAATTGTTGCATATGGCGTCATTTCATCACCATTTAGTTTCTTAAACTCCTTATGCTCGTTAGCATGGAATGCTTCACCATCTAAAAAGATAACCTCACCATTAGAACCTGTTAATGTAGCTAGTCCTGAATCACCATGTTCTAATAGTTCATCGATAGACGCAGTTCCTTCTAATAGACCTGCCATTAATGTACCTAAAGTACCATGTTGATATAATACGTGACTCATTGAATATTCACTCCTATGTTTGTTTGACTAATAATTAATTTAAAGAATCTGGTAATACATTCGTTGATAATTTGATATTGTCTTTATAATTCACTGGGATATCAATTAATACAGGGCCTTCAGTTGCATAGCCTTCTTTTAAAGCCGCTTCTAATTCTTCTTGATTAGTAACACGTAACCCTTTTGCACCGAATGATTCAGCATATTTCACATAATCAACTGGTCCAAATTCAACTCCAGCTGAACGTTTATATTTCATTTCTTCTTGGAACTCTACCATATTATATTTACCGTCATTCCAAATTAATTGGATGATGTTTAAATTTTTGCGTACGGCTGTTTCTAAATCTTGACCTGAGAATAAGAAACCGCCATCTCCAGCTACTGACACAACTTGAGTATTTGGGCGCACTAATGCAGCTGCGATTGCCCAAGGTAAAGCAACACCAAGTGTTTGCATACCATTACTAAATAGTAAATGTCTTGGATTGTAACTTCTAAATTTACGTGCCATCCAAATATAATGGCTACCTACGTCTACAGTAACAGTTGTATCGTCAGTTAGTGTTTTTTGCATTGTTTCAATAATTTCTAATGGATGCATTACGCCATCTTCATGTGTGTACTTGATACCTGTTGCTTCAATGACTTCTGCTCTCAAACGTTCTAAGTCATCTAAACGATTTTGATTAATAATAGGTTCATGCACATTTTCAGATAGGAGTTGAATTGTCCCTGCAATATTACCAATTAATTCTTTTTTAGGGCGTAAAAAGTTAGTGATTTCAGCCTGTACTTCATCAATAACAATGATTTCTGTATCTAATTCTTTATTCCAATTACTTGCTTCGTATTCAATTGGATCATAACCAATTGCAACAACTAAGTCAGCTTTTCTTAATAATTCGTCACCTACTTGGTTACGGAATAAACCGACTCTTCCGAAGAAGTGATTTTCTAATTCACGGTCAAGTACACCGGCACCCTGGAATGTTTCAACAACTGGTAAATTTGATTTAGCAACTAATTGACGAATTGCTTCAGTTTCTTTCTCACTTGAACTTCTCATACCTACTAGCAACACTGGGAATTTCGCATGTTTTATAGCTTTGATAACGTCTTGAATGTCTTCTGAATTTGGAACACCTAGTTGTGGTTGTTCACATAAATCAATTGCATTAGATGTTACTGGAGACTCGATAACATCTTGTGGGATACTAATAAAACTTGCACCATTTTTACCTGAAGTCGCTGTACGAATAGCGTTTGTCATTACTTCAGATAGAGACTCAGGATCTTGTACTTCTGCGCTATATTTCGTAGATGATCTTAAAAGAGAAGCGTTATCTACTGCTTGATGCGTCATACGTAATAAATCGTTACGTTTAACTTGACCACCGATAGCTAACACTGGATCACCTTCTGAAGTCGCTGTTAATAATCCAGTTGTTAAGTTACTTACTCCAGGGCCACTCGTTACTAATGCTACACCTGGTTTACCAGTTAAACGACCGATACCTTGTGCCATCATGGCAGCATTTTGTTCGTGACGTGTCACAATAAGTTCTGGACCATCATCTTCAAGAGCATTAAAGAGATAGTCTATTTTAGCTCCTGGAATACCAAATACGTAATCTACATTATTATTTTTTAAAGTATCAATGACCATGTTTGCAGCAGAATAGTTTTCTTTAGTCATCTGAATTCATATCCTTTCAAGTTCTGTTTTAAAGTTTAATATTAAAAAGAAGCCACCTACATGTCTATTTTTTAAGGGAAAAAGAGGGAAAGACTTAGTTACATGAGTTGTGGCTTCTTTATATTTAAAGTTACTTCATTATTTCATTGTTGCTAGTAATCTCAGTTAGGGATACATATTTAAATGCGAGATGGGAGTCTTCTATCTATGTCAATTGGTGTAATAAATCATAAAGTTCAGCACTATTATGCTAATACAATATAAGGGGATGGATTTACTACACGAAATAGAAGCATTTAAATATGATGTAACTTTACTACATGACTAATTATAGTATGTTCTGAACTATTAATAAAATACATATTTTCGATAGAACCTATTCCATAATGGAATAGGTCAACAAACTTTAATTTTTTAGTAAAATACCACTAAATAAAGGTCTAATTACTTGACTTATTGTGTGTTTTTAGTATGCTAACCCCGACCAAAAGACCACTTTTTATATTTTATGGATAATTTTACTCTTTTTTGTTGTTTTTATTTCTTATTAATCTGTTATAATCAAATCTATCATTTAAAATTTCCTTGTTACACTCTGTCATTTTATAAAAAGTAAGAAAACTTAAAATTTTCAGAAATTTTAGACAAAAATACAAAGTTTTGTGCTAATATAATAAATATTCTAGAGATAACAAGCTAATCTTATAACTCAATATATTAAGTAAGTGGAGGTTCATGATTATGGCCAGTTTTTTCAAAAATTTAACTCGAAAAGAAGATCCCACAATCTATCAAAATAAAGATGGTCATTTAAAACGTACATTACGCGTTCGAGATTTTCTTGCATTAGGTGTTGGTACGATTGTATCAACTGCAATTTTTACATTGCCTGGCGTTGTAGCCGCTGAACATGCAGGCCCTGCCGTTGCATTATCATTCTTACTTGCAGCGATTGTTGCAGGTTTAGTTGCCTTCTCATATGCCGAAATGGCATCAACAATGCCTTTCGCCGGTTCAGCTTATTCTTGGATTAACGTTTTATTTGGAGAATTTTCAGGTTGGGTCGCAGGTTGGGCACTTTTAGCTGAATACTTTATTGCCGTAGCCTTTGTAGCATCCGGATTCTCTGCCAATTTAAGAGGACTCGTATCACCATTAGGTATCGTATTGCCTAAAGCATTATCGAATCCATTCGGAGCTGGTGGTGGTGTGATTGATATTATCGCTGCTGTTGTAATCATTATTACTGCAATCATTTTATCACGTGGTATGACTGAAGCAGCACGTGTAGAAAACGTCTTAGTTATCTTAAAAGTATTTGCAATCGTATTGTTCATTATCGTAGGTTTAACTGCTATCCAAGCATCTAACTATGTTCCGTTTATTCCAGAACATAAAGTGACTGAAAATGGTGATTTCGGTGGTTGGCAAGGTATTTATGCTGGGGTTTCTATGATTTTCTTAGCTTATATTGGATTTGATTCAATCGCAGCCAACTCTGCAGAAGCTATCAACCCACAAAGAACAATGCCTCGTGGTATTCTTGGTTCATTAGCTGTCGCTTTAGTATTATTCGTAGGTGTAGCTTTAGTATTGGTTGGTATGTTCCATTATTCTAAATACGCTGGTAATGCTGAACCTGTAGGTTGGGCACTTCGTCAAAGTGGCCACGGTATTATTGCTGCTGTCATTCAAGCTATTTCAGTAATCGGTATGTTCACCGCTTTAATTGGTATGATGTTAGCAGGATCACGTTTATTATATTCATTTGGTCGTGATGGTTTATTACCACCTTGGTTATCAAAATTAAACCATAAACATCTACCAAACAGAGCACTTTTAATCCTAACTATTATTGGTGTATTAATTGGTTCAATGTTCCCATTTGCATTCTTGGCACAACTTATCTCAGCAGGAACATTAGTCGCATTTATGTTTGTGTCTCTTGCAATGTATCGTTTAAGAAAACGTGAAGGTAAAGATTTACCTGAACCATCGTTTAAAGTACCATTCTTCCCTGTACTACCAATAATCACATTTATTTTAGTATTACTTGTATTCTGGGGATTAAGTTTCGATGCTAAACTATATACTTTAATTTGGTTCGTTGTTGGTATCATAATCTATTTAAGTTATGGTGTTCGACATTCTAAGAAAAATGAAGAAGAGGACTACGTCGTACCAAAAGATTAATACAAATGAAAAAGCACCTGTCTCATCGATTGAGATAGGTGCTTCTTTTCGTGTTACCAGCCTTGACCATCAATATTATAATTATTCAGTTGTCCATCTTGTAACGCTTGCAATGCATTCTCTATTGTATTTAAAGCATAATCTAATTGTTCATACGTAATAACTAATGGTGGTTGGAAACGTAGTACATTACCAGCTACTGCAATCAATACAAGACCATGATCAAAACAATAATTACATATTTTAAGTGCTTCTTCAGAAGCTCTCGTCTTAGCTTGTTTATTTGATACGATATCAATACCAATTGATAAACCTTTACCACGCACATCTCCAACGAAATCATAATCATTCACCCATTGATCCATTCGCTTGCGCACGTAAGCCCCTTTTTCAGAACTAGCAGTTAATAAATCTTCATCTTCAATCATACCTAATGTAGCTAAAGCCGCTTCACAACTTACAGGATTCGCACCAGTTGTAAATAGATGTGCCGGTGCCTCAAGTGTCTCTATGATTTCTTTACGACCAACAATAGCAGACATCGGTAATCCACCTGCTAGTGATTTACCAAATGTAATTAAATCCGGTGTGAAATTAAAGTGATCAATTGAACTCCATGTACCAGTTCGCCCTAACCCCTGTTGAATATCGTCTACAGCAATTAGAATACCATGTTCACGGCATAACGCTTCTAATGCCTCAAAGTAACCATCTACAGGTTCTAATAGACCTCCGTCACCTTGGATTGTTTCTACAACAATACAAGCCACTTCTTCCGCTGGCACATATTTCGCAAACATTTCTTTTAATGGTGCAAGATACTCTTCAACTGTATTTGCATTTGGCTGCTCATACATCCCTCTATATTTATCAGGGAATGGAATATGATAAAATCCATTCAATAATGGTCCATAATGTTTGCGCATATTTAAACTAATGGCAGACATGGATAATGATCCAAATGTTGACCCATGATATGCATTTGTAAAACTAATAATGTAAGGGCGTCCCGTATAAGCTCTCGCAAATTTTATAATACCGTCATTCGCATCAGACCCACTTAATCCAAACGTTACACGTTTTTCATAGTCACCTGGAGCAATTTCACAAAGCTTTTTAGATAATTTCACTGCTGGTTCATGATACATATATGCTGGTGTATAATGAATAAATTTCTCAGCTTGTTTCTTAATCGCTTCAGTAACTGGTTTAGGTGCGTGTCCTACATTTTGTGAACTTGCATTTGATAATAAATCAATATATTCTTTACCATCCACATCTACTAGTGTCGCACCATAACCATGGTCAATGGCTAATGGATAGTATTTTATTCTCCCTGATGCGGCGAAGTATTTCCCATCTTCATTAATTAATTCCTCTGCTTTACTCATATCGGCTCATCCTCCCAAGATAGACCATCCCTTTTGTTTCCCTCTATTTGAAAAGTTCTCCGGCCCTCTAAATAAACACTATTTAAGTGATAATATTGAATATATTACTAATAATTGTCAGATTTGTAAATATTTTCTGAATAATCAAAAATAATTAAAGTTTATAATTTTTGGTATTTATTATTTTCTTTTTAAAAAGACCCCACAAAGCTATTACTTTGCGGGTAGTTTAATATGGATAATTATTTACTTTCGTATGGAATTACATCGTCTCCATATTCTTTCTTAATATAATCTTTAATTTCTTTCGATTGCATAACTTTTAATAATTCTTGGAACTTTTTATCTTTTTTATGTCCTTCTTGTACAGCAATAATATTGGCAAACGGAGATGATTTACCTTCCATAACAATTGCATCTTTAGAAGGTTTCAAACCATTATCGATGGCATAGTTAGAATTCATAATCACTGCTGCTCCTTCACCGTTTTTATATGTCTTTGGTAAAAACTCAGCCCCTTGTTGATGATTGAATTTTAAATTCTTTTTATTTTCAGCGATATCTTCAAACTTAGCATCTTCAATTTTGACACCTTTTTTCAACTTAATGAGACCTTCATCTACAAAGAATGATAAAAATCGTCCTTCTTCCGCTGGATTATTTGAAACATAAATCGTTGAACCTTCAGGAATATCTTTTAGATTTTTATATTTTTTACTGTATACGCCCATTGGAGTTGTAAATACTTTACCTAATTCTTCTATTTTATATCCATGACTCTTCTTTTCAGCTTTTAAATAAGGTACATGTTGGAAGAAGTTCGCATCTACATCACCTTTATCTAATAGTTTATTTGGCACTTTATAATCATTGACCTCTTTAACTTCTAAATCATAACCTTTTTTCTTTAATTGTTCTTTAGCTTTCTTCAACACATCTCCATGGGGTGCAGGTGAAGCAGCAACCGTGATTTTTTTATTATCCTCTTTATCTTTGCCACATCCAGCTAATACAATAACTAAAACTAAAATACTTATAACACTTAACCATTTTTTCATGTATATCGACACCTCTTTTTTAATAATGATTCAATTACACTTCAACTCTTAAATAGTTAGAAGACATAAAAAAATACTTTCTATTATTTAAGAGAAAGTATCGATACACTTTCTCTTATCTCTTAAAGTATTGTCTACTTTATGTGAATTAGCACCATTTCGTTAAACGACGGTTGCTGGGCTTCTTAGGGCACATCCCTCCACCACTCTTGATAAGAGTTAACAAGTTTTATTGAATTGTTATTATATTAGCATTGGATAGTGTTTGAGTCAATATCATTTTTTAAATATTCTAAATTTTTAAAATGTGTGATTTCCTTCGTCATAGGGAATAGCTTGTTAAACTCATTTGAAGGATGGATAATTATGATACGATACGGCTACCACTTTCTTAGTGCATTACTGATTAGCATTTTATTATTGCTTATCATGTTTACTATGGATGTCGTAACACACACGACGCACCTAACCTTGTTATTAATCAATATCGATTTCATTGCTGACCCAAATCAAACACCACTGATTTTAGAACTATTGATTCATATTGTCATTGGATTTTTAATTTACATCACATTTCTAATTATTTATAAATTTTTCAAACCTTTTTACAAAATAAGTTATTTATTACTGATCATCATTTTTCTAATATTATATCCATTACTTATTCTATTGGCACAACGTTCATTTTTTCAATTTAGTTGGACAGAATACGGTTTATGGATGATTGCACATTTAATTTTCACTGTTTGCATGGCATGGTCTATCCCTTACTTTTCTAAAAAGAAATGGTAAGTTAGCATCATTAAATTTAGTATCACGATTACTTATATTCATAAAAACTTTAATATTGTAAATCTAACTTTACAAATATGTCATTCTTTAAGCTAATTTAAAGTTTCAATATGGTTTACTTTAAACCCCTATTTTAATTAATTCTGAGTGTTACACTAAGGCTGTAAAAGATAAATAATGAAATGGGGTTTTCATTGTGATGAAGGTTTCTCTATTTGCGTCAACACTTATTTCAAGTACAGTATTATTAACTGCTTTTAGTGGACATCAAGCTTTTGCTGCTGATATCGTTACTAAGAATAACGCACAAGAAGTTGCTTCAGAGGCGTTATCAAATAGTGGAGGTAATCCAGATTTACAAAACTTTGGAAAAGTAATCGACAAAGGGGACTATTTTGAAATTAAAAGCCATAATAAAGCAAATGCTGGTTTAGGGGTTTATAAAGTTCATAAAAATGGCCAAGTCGAATATAAAAATGATAAATATAGTAACTTTAATCAACTTCAAAGTGGAGAAACATATGTTGAACACGGTATTGCAAATGCTGCTGAATTAGATGATCTAAAGGAAGAAGCATCTAAAATTAATTCTGTAGATTGTGCGCGTGAATTAAATTCATATTATGTCGGTAACGTTAAATCTAACGAAGTGCCTTCGTCTCAATCAGTAAAAAAACAAGGTAACCATAATAGCACAAATGCTCAATCTTCATTACCTGAAACTGGTCATTCAGACAGTGAACAATCCATTCAATTATTAGGTAGCATTTTCTTATTACTAGGCGGTGCGTTAGTAGCTAAACAATCTCATAAAAAAATCTCATAGAAAAAACGAGATGACTTCAAAGTCATCTCGCCTTTTTTGTTATTGATTGCTGTTCCCATTCTCTTCAGTACTATCTTTTTTATTGTCGTCTTTATTGTCTTGCTGTTTTGTATCTTGCTCTACACCTTCTGGGTCACGTTCTTTCGCGCTACCTTTTTTAGGATTATAGTTTGCACCTTCAGTATATTCGTTCCCCGCATTCCATAGTAAGAACTCATTCACACCATTATCTTTTAAAGCCTGAACTTGTTCAGATACTGCTTTGGCATCATAATCAATATAATTACCATCACCTAAATATGATGCTGTGAAATCTTGAATCCATGGACGAGAAATTGGTTTTTTCTTACCTAGTGAATCTAGTAAACTATTTTCTTTTTGAATGTATCGATTTACTGTTTTGTACGGTTCTGTATCCGGAGCATCTAAACCAAAGTCACCGTTACTCCAATGTGAAGGATAAATCATTGATGAAATCGCATCTACATTTTCAGACATTTTAGGGAAACTTTGACCAATGCCTGGTGCGTTTTTAACTAATGCAGAATAGCCAAATACGTCTGCCGATACGTTAACACCCATTGGTTTCAACTCTTTATTAGCATGTTCTAAGAATTTTGTAATTGTATCAACACGTTGATCACCTGAACTTAACTTGCTATTTTTGTAGTCACCCTTACTATAAGTTAAACTGTCTGCTTCATTTTCAAAGCCTTCTGGGAAACGCACATAGTCAAATTGGATATCTTGGAATCCAGTTTTAGCTGCTGCTTTAGCGACAGTAATATCATAATCCCATACTTCCTTCATGAATGGGTTAACAAAGCTATCGCCTTTACCATTAGTCCAAACTGACCCATCACTTTCTTTAAATGACCACTCAGGATGTTCTTCAGCTAATTTAGTATCCTTAAATGTAACGATACGAGCAATTGGATAAATATTGTTATTATGCAATTTTTCCAACAATTTCTTACCATCTACAATATCTAATGTGTTCTTATCTACTTGTTTATTTCCAGTGTTAAGTTTCATTGTGATATTACCTTCATCATCTTTAACATCGATAACCATTGTATTTAATTTAGAATCTTTAATGAACTTAATTAATTCATCAATCTTATCGCCTTGTGTCGAATTGCTTGTGACATAAATACCTTTAACGCCATCTTTAGGGTAATCGACTTTATTCTCATTCTTGTTTTTGTCATTATTCTTTTTTAATTTCTCGCTTTGACTGTTAGTTTGTTCGTTCTTCTGGCTGTCCCCTTTTTGCCCGCTACTAGATGAATTATCACCATTACTGCACGCAGCGAGTAACAAAGCACTTGTTGTTAATACAGCAAATATTTTGTTCTTTTTCATTCCTTTAGTCTCCGAATATGCTTTATATGTATAATTAGGCTCTCATTATTTAGAATAGTAAGCGATTTAAATAGTTTAATTATCCTAAATAAGAGAACCTAACTTTCTTATAGAATAGCATATTTTATGTACTATTAATCAATATGGCAAAATTTTATATAATAAATTATCTAATATTTGCATACATTTAATTTTTTAAAATTAATGATACCCTGATTATGTTACAAGAGTTCTGAGATGAGAATTGTCCATCACGCATAAAAATAGAGTGTATAGAAAATAGTTACTTTCTATACACTCTATTTTTCATATTAAACTAGTTATAAATTGTTAAATCTTTATATTCATCATCAAGGAGCTTTTTTAATAGAACTTCTATATTATCTTCGCAACAATAAAGACCATCTTTTACATTTAATTCTGTATCTTTATCAGAATTCGTTAACCAAATGGCAGCCATATTAACATTTAACGCTCCCATGATGTCATTTCTATAAGAATCTCCTATAAACAAGCACTCTTCAGGATTAACGTTTAATCTAGACGTGACATTTAAAAATGCTTTAGGATAAGGCTTTTCGCAACCTATATTTTCAGATATAAAAATATTCTTCTCAAAAATTGTTCTAATATCGAGATTATCAATTTTAGTGTTCTGTTCTTTAATCTTTCCATTAGTAAGTATGGCGATGTTTACATTTTCTTTCAAGGTCATAAGTAAATCATTCATTTTTCTATTAACAGTTATACTAGACAGTAGCTTAGTAAAAAAGGATTCGAAATACTCGTTAGCTTCTTCGCGAGAAATATTTATATCAAAATGCTGTAAAGTTTTAATTAGTCTTAACTCTCGCAATTCATCTAAGGTAATAACCCCTTCATCATGCTGTTTCCAAAAGTATAAATCATATTTTTTAAATAATTTCATAAAGTCACTATAATCTATATCTTTAAACAACGTATACGTTTCAAACGTATCTTTATTCGCTTTTATCCATAATTTATTAAAAGAAAATAGCGTATTATCTAAATCAAAAATAACCAATTTAACTTTTTTAATCATTACTCACACGCCTTTTTAAATGAATGAAGGGTTCAAAAACTCCCTACTTTAAAATAAATGATAACATAAAACGAACTATCATTCACATTTCATATAAATAGTTCGTTTTTATGTCGTTAATAATAAGAAACTATGTTAAATATTTGTAGGTATTTTTTAAACTAATGACCATCTTAATGATTATGTTATAAGTTTTTGAGACTTGAATTACTTATAACCCATTTAATATGATCTTGCGTTTTCAATTGTTGTAACTTGATGAATTCATTATTATTTTCAGGAAATTGCCACACATATTTTATAAATTCAAAACTAATTGTATTCGGATTACCCCCAATACGATGACGTTTCAAATTGTGAATAATCACCCTTTTTATGACACGGTAAATACACTTCCATCTAGGTTCTTTTAACCATATAACGTCAGTTGCTCTCTTCAACCTTAAAGGTAGTGTGTCCGAATAATTACCATCAATAATCCAAGTATTTTTAGCAATAATTTGATTAAGCTGTTCAATTAATTCTTCTTGACTAATCGTCGTTTTGTTATCAATCCAATTGATGTTATCCATATGATATAAAGGTATGCCATACATTTTATGTAAATGATGAGCTAATGTCGATTTACCAGAGCCTGGACTTCCAATAATTAAAATACGTTTTTCCATTTTCCCCTCACTTAATAAGATTTATTTACTTTATTATCGCTAAATACGTCTAATTTATGAAACTATAAACTGTAAAATATGAATTTTCAATAAATATAAGTTTTATAACTTGAGAATGATCTTTATTTTTATCATAATAAATATGAAAGTTAATTAAAGGAGTGGAAAGAGTAATGAATAAAGAACAATTAGAAAAAATGACAAATGGGAAAGGTTTTATCGCAGCATTAGACCAAAGTGGCGGTAGTACTCCTAAAGCATTAAAAGAGTATGGTGTAAACGAGGACGAATATAGCAATGATGACGAAATGTTCCAACTTGTGCACGATATGCGTACTAGAGTTGTAACTTCACCTTCATTCTCTCCAGACAAAATTTTAGGTGCTATCCTTTTCGAACAAACTATGGATCGTGAAGTTGAAGGCAAATACACTGGTGACTACTTAGCAGACAAAGGTGTTGTACCTTTCTTAAAAGTCGACAAAGGTTTAGCTGAACAACAAAACGGTGTTCAATTAATGAAACCTATCGATGATTTAGACGATACTTTAGACCGTGCGGTTGAACGTCATATCTTCGGTACTAAAATGCGTTCTAATATCTTAGAATTAAATGAACAAGGTATCAAAGATGTTGTTGAACAACAATTTGAATTCGCTAAAAAAATCATTGCTAAAGGTTTAGTACCAATCATTGAACCTGAAGTTAACATTAACGCTAAAGATAAAGCTGAAATTGAAGAAGTATTAAAAGCTGAACTTAAAAAAGGCTTAGATGCTTTAAACGATGATCAATTAGTAATGTTAAAATTAACTATCCCAACTAAAGCTAACTTATACAAAGAATTAGCAGATCATCCAAATGTTGTACGCGTGGTTGTATTATCAGGTGGTTACAGCAGAGACGAAGCTAACAAATTATTGAAAGACAATGATGAATTAATCGCAAGCTTCTCACGTGCATTAGCAAGTGACTTACGTGCTAGCCAATCACAAGAAGAATTTGATAAAGCATTAGGTGACGCAGTAGATTCTATCTACGACGCATCAGTAAATAAAAACTAAGGTGCGCAGAAAAGCGTTCAGATCGTGAGCAATAACGAGCTATGAACAAAAATCGCTCTTTGATTTTAGCGATTAGCGTATTATTGTCGAACGATCTGCTTTTCGTAGCCCGTTTATCATTCCGGCGAAGTGCTCTACAACTTCACTCGAATATTTAAAAGCCGACTGGTTATTTCAACCGGCCGGCTTTTCTAATATTCACTATTTATAGAAACGTTCTAATTTTTGTTTAGTTTCCTCAATAAATACATTTAATTCTTTTTGTTTTTCTTCATCTTGTAATGCGCTTTGACTTGCTTTCATAAATCCATGAAATAATCCTTGTAATTGTTCACGAGATGCTTTCATCTGTTCAAAATCTACATTTTTAAATTGTTCTAAGCGTTTTGTAAATTCATCTTGGTCTACATTCTCTTTTAAAAAAGTTTTACCTTCATCTGTAATTGTGTAGATTTTTTTGTTACCTTCTTTAGAAATCGATACAAAGTCTCTATCTTCCAACATTTGTAATATGGGATAAACTGAACCAGGACTCGGTGAATAGAATCCTTTGAAACGTTCTTCTAAATCCTTAATGATTTGATAACCATGACGTGATTCCTCTTCTAACATTTGTAAAATTATAAATTGTAAATTTCCCTTTTTGAAGAATCTATCTCGACCTCCACCACGGCGTCCAAAACCACCAAATCTCTCAAATCCTTGTGGCCCTTTACTTCTACCAAATTGTTCAAAATGATCCATTCTTTGTCTTATATCTTGCATATGTCTTCTAAACATCATTAAAATCACCTTTTTTTATTTAATTAATTACTTTTTCGATATATCGTTATGTTTTTTAACAAAATAAATACCACCCCAACAAACCCTGTCAGAATAGTATTTACGATTATTCTTCATCATTAAATTCCTCGTTTGTGAGTTGCTCGAGATTACCGAATAATGGTTTCCACTCTTCAATGGTATAATTTGAAACCAATCCCTTATACCAAAATGGATCTTTCTCAAGTAATGTCATTAATTCGTCTCGATTTTTAACTTTAAATATTAAATAAGCTTCTTTTATATCTTTCCGCGCATTCACTGTAGGACCAGAAACGATTAAATGTCCTTGTTTGATTAATTTCTTCAAATATAAAACATGTGGAACAACGTACTTTTTCCATCTTTTTAAATCAGTGTGTTCAAATTTTACGATGTAGTGTTTCATCGAATGCCTCCTCTAAACGTGAATCAATACTTTACCAAATTTACCCCCCCAGTGATAACAGGTATGGTATCGCCATATTTATCTCGTAAATAGTGTTCTACGCTTGCAAGTTGCTGTTCATCTAGTTCTACTTCTACTTCTTTTAACCATTGTGGCAATTGTTGCATCACATCTTCAATTGGTTTGTCATTATGTTGCGTATGGCGTTCGATTAATGTTTCATAAGTATAATCATTAAAGTATAACAACTGTAATAAATAATACATATCCGCCGTCATAGGTTGACTTTCTTCGTCTAAAAATGCCACGACTTCATCGACAATTGAGTTTTCCTTAGGTCCTGCAATTAAACTGACATAAACAAATTTCTGTGCAATATCGATTGCCTTGCTAACCGCTTCCCACGTAGTCACTGCTGGACACATTGACGCAAAAACTAAATCATGCTGCCCTAATTCTTCTAGTTGAGCATCTTCAAACGATTGATTTAATGTTTTAAGTGTTACACCGTAATGATTTGCATTATCTTTTAACATGTCATGTAAAATTGGCGATGGTTCCAACGCTGTAACTTTAGCACCTTCTTTAGCAAACGGGACACTAAACACTCCTGACGCAGCCCCTACATCTAATACACTTAAATTACTAAATCGACCTGTTTGTTGCTCAATCCAATTCATAATCCGTTTCGTACGGTGCTGGCTTTCTTCAGTAAAAGAATTTTTATTAAAGTTTTCTGCCCACTTTTCAAAACCTGGTGTCGATGGATCACCTAAACCTGCACGTTTCATCCTTTTATCCTGAGTATTAGGGTCATCTTCCCACGCTTTCTCCCAATATTGATTACTAAATATATCTTTTGTCATAAGTAATCTCCTTTTCATTTGATACCCTCATCTTAACCACTCTTGTATAGTTCATAAACTAATTCGCATTCTCATTAAAAAAGCTTTCAACCAATCCAAAGCAAGTTAGCTACGCTTTGAAAATGATTGAAAGCTTATGTTGTATTCTATTATTCCTAACAATTTCAAAAGTTACAGTTCTTCACCGTTTGACTCAATCACATTACGATACCAGTCAAATGAGTCTTTCTTTGTACGTTCTAGTGAGCCATTTCCTTCATTATCACGATCTACGTGAATTAAGCCATAACGTTTTTTCATTTCACCTGTTGTAAATGACACGATATCAATAATACCCCATGGTGTGTAGCCCGTTAAATCAACACCATCTTTGTCAACTGCATCAATAGCTGCTTTGATATGTTCACGTAAATAATCTACACGATAATCATCATGGATTTGTCCATTTTCATCAAACTCATCCACGGCACCAAAGCCATTTTCAACAATAAACAATGGAATTTGATAGCGATTATATAAGGCATTTAATGTATAACGTAACCCTACTGGATCGATTGCCCAACCCCAATCACTCTTCTTAATATAAGGGTTATCTACTGAATTAGGTAAACCACCATTAACGATATTATCTTCGACACTTGCTTCATTATCATGTTTTACGACAGTTGACATATAGTAGCTAAATCCAATGTAATCCACTTTGCCATCACGTAAAATTTCATCATCACCCTCTTGCCAACCAATGTCGAAACCTTCACGTTCAAACATCTTCGTTGCATAACCTGGGTAATAACCACGCGCATGAACATCAGGGAAGAAGAAACGCATACGACTAGCCACTTCTGCTTCCATAATATCATTTGGATTACAACTATATGGGTAGATTGGAACATGTGAAATCATCGCACCAATTTCGAACTCAGGATTGATTTCTTTACCAATCTTAACTGCTTTAGCACTAGCGATTAATTCATTATGTGCTACTTGGTACAATACCTCTTCTTTATTATCGTCCTCTTTTAATGATACACCTGAGTTTGTCCATAAGAAGATTGGATTATTAATGTCCATTTGGTTATTAATTTCGTTAAATGTCATCCAATATTTCACTTTATCTTTATAACGGTTAAATACTGTTTCTGCAAAATGTGCAAAGAAATCTGCCACTTTACGATTTCTGAAACCACCATATTCACGAGCTAAATGTAACGGCATTTCAAAATGTGAAAGTGTGATAACAGGTTGAATGTTATATTTTAATAACTCATCAAATAAGTCATCATAGAATTGTAAACCTTCCTCATTGGGTTCAACTTCGTCACCTTTTGGAAAAATTCGAGTCCAAGCAATTGATGTTCTTAAGCATTTTAAACCCATGTCACTAAACATTTTCACATCTTCTTTATAACGATTGTAGAAATCAATGCCAACATGATTTGGATAATATTTGTCAGGTTCTACATCTTGCGTAATTTCACGTGCTTTACCGTGTGCCCCAGCTGTCATAACATCAATGACACTTAGTCCTTTTCCACCTTGGTCATAGCCACCTTCGAATTGATTAGCCGCTAAAGCGCCACCCCATAAGAAATCATTAGGTAATTTAGACATGTTCCAAAACTCCTTTATAATTTTTTCATTAGTGTTTTACTTTTTAACTACTTTCATAATCTTATCATTAACAACAATACGAAAGCCTTTTCAAAATCTATTGTAATTATACCGGTACAATTTGTAAACAGAATAATCAAAATTATACCGGTACAATTTACTAATAGTGTTTTACATTTGTTATAATAAAAATAAATTACGCATTAAGGGAGTCAAATGATGTTAAAGTACGAACGAATTGCTCAAGATATTACAAGTGCCATTGCAAATGATGAATATAATGTTGGTGATAAACTTCCAAGTGTCGAACAATTAAAAGCACGATATGAGGTTAGCAAAAGTACCATCATTAAAGCATTAGCGATACTCCAAAGAGATGGTATGATTTTCCAAACAAGAGGCAGTGGAATTTATGTACGAAATAAAAATAAATCAGGGTATATCAACCTTTTGAAAACAAAGGGTTTCTCAGATAATCTGCAAGGCCATCAAATCACAAGTAAAGTTTTAACGTTTGAAACGATAAAACCTAATGATGAAGTAAGAGCGCACTTACGTTTAACGGAACAAGATGAAGAAGTTTATTATGTCGAACGTATTCGCTATTTAGATCATAACCCTTTATGTATTGAAACATCTTACTTCAATAAAACATTAGTTACGCACCTTGATCATGACAGTGCAGAACATTCAATATTCGACTATCTTCAAGCACAGCTTAAGATTAATATCGGTTTTTCTGATATCTATTTCTATATTGATTTTCTTACTGAACGTGAAGCACCACAATTGGATCTCAATCCAAATGATCCTTGTATGCGTCATGATTTAACCTTTTACACTAATAAAGGACTACCTTTTGATTATTCAAAGATTGTTTATCATTATAAATACGCCAACTTCTTTATACCTATAGAAAGTTAAAAAAGAGTCGCTTGAGCTATAAACTCTCAAGCGACTCTTACTTATTATTAACACATCTTATTTAGCGTCTTCATAGTATCCTAATTCAAGATCTTTAGACGTTTGACGACGTATTTTTCTCATTAATTCAACATCTTCAATTAATGATTGACCGTATGATGGAATCATTTCTTTAATTTTAGCATTCCATTGGCCGATTTGTTCTGGGAAGTTTTTCTCAAGAACTTCTAAAGCTACTGATACTGAAGTTGATGCCCCTGGTGATTCACCAAGTAAAGCAATCACTGAATGATCTTCAGAGTTAACCACTTCTGTACCGAATTGGATAAATCCTTTACCTTCTTTTTCAGTATCTTTAATTACTTGTACACGTTTACCTGCTGTGTATAATTCCCAATCTTCATCACGAGCTTCAGGGTAGAATGTACGTAAATGGTTCATACAACCCTCTTTAGTCATGATAATTTGATCAAATGAATATTTAATCAATGGTAAGTTTTTAACTGCAGCAGCTAACATCGTTGTAATGTTATAAGGTTTGATAGATTTGAATAAATCTAAGTTTGAGCCATTTTTAAGGAATTTAGGTCCAACGTTTGCAAATGGTCCAAATAATAACGTACGTTTACCTTCGATATAACGAGCATCAAGGTGAGGTACTGTCATTGGTGGTGTACCTGGTGGTTCTTTACCATATACTTTCGCATCATGTGCTTCAATTACTTGTGGATTTGTACATGCTAAGAATTGACCAGTAATAGGGAATCCACCTAAATGTTTACTTTCAGGGATGCCTGTTTTTTGTAGTAATGGAATTGCAGCACCACCTGCACCAATGAATACATAGTCAGTAACTTCTTCAAATACGCTACCAGTTTTAAGATCTTTGATTTTAACTTGCCATTTACCATTTGATAAACGTTCAAAATCAAGTACTTGGTGACTATATTTAACTTCAACATGCTCGTCTAACTCTAAGTGACGTGCCATTTTACGTGTTAATTCACCAAAGTTAACGTCTGTACCTTCGTCGATTTTACTAGCAGCCATTTTGCCGTCATCAACGCGACCTTGCATCATTAATGGAATCCATTTTCTCATTACTTCAATGTCTTCAGTATATTCGATGTTATCGAACATTGGTGATTGTTTCATTGCTTCATAACGTTTCTTCAAGAATTCTTTATTGTTAACGCCTCTAACAAAACTAATGTGTGGAAGAGGATTAATAAATTCTCTTGGATTCTCAATATGTCCTGCTTTCACTAAGTGACCCCAGAACTGTTTTGAAATTTCAAATTCTTCGTTGATTTCTTTTGCTTTATCAATGTCAATTGAACCATCAGGTTGTTGAACAGTGTAGTTCAATTCACAAAGTGCAGCATGACCAGTACCAGCGTTGTGGCGTTCATTAGAACTTTCAAGACCTGGTCGATCCATACGTTCATAAAGCTTGATATTCCAATTAGGCTCAAGCTCATTTAACATAGAACCAAATGTTGTACTTAAGACACCCGCACCAATTAAAATGACGTCTTTTGATTCTGCCATGGTTGTACACCTCTCCAAATTTATTAGTTAACAACTAAAAAGCTATTACTTACTACTCTTTCTCCCTAATATAAAGTAATATCTTTTTATATAAAGATTGTTAAGCCTTTCATTTCTATGTTAAAACAAATATGGTAAATTGTAAATTGCGAAACTTAATTAAAATTATTTTTTTATATGAAAATGAACGCATCAACGCTACCTATTTTTTATAAGAAAACACCTAGTTACAGATATGCAACTAAGTGTTTAAATTCATCTCATTTTAACCTTATAAAACTGTAACCAAATACTTCTTTATTCTTGCAATTACAATTTAGGTTGTAAAAATTTCTCAATATAGAATGCTGACTCTTCAATCGATTTATATTCCGTATTGATAACAGTCGCATTTAATTTCTTAAAGACTTCCTCAGCATATACAAGTTCTTTCTTAATACGATCCAAGTTATTGTATCGTGATTCACTAGATAAACCTAACGTTTCCGCACGATTCTTTCGTATGTTTGCAATATACTGTGGACTCGCAGTTAATCCAAATACTTTTAACCCTTTTTGTTTATAAACATTATCAGGAATTTCAATTTCAGGTACCAATGGAATATTAGCTATTTTATAACCTTTGTTAGCTAAATACATACTTAATGGTGTTTTAGATGTTCGTGACACACCAACAATTAATGCATCCGCTTCACCTATATCAGTAAAATGTTTACCATCATCGTATTTAACAGAGTATTCAATCGCTTCAATACGCTTGAAATATTCATCATTTAATTTACGTAACGCACCGCTCTCCATAAGCGGTTGACTGTGTGTTATCTTCTTAATAATGCTGATTAAATCAGACATGTAGTCAACATAAGGAATATCATGTTCATGTGCAAATTGATGTCCCAATGCATTAAAGGATTCACTTACTAACGTCGTCGCTACAATCGCATGTTGTTCACGTGCTAAATTTAAAATATTTAAGAATTCCTCTTCATCTTTAATATATGGAAATTTCTTAATTTCAACATTATGCAAATCAGGGAATTGTGTTAATGTTGCATGAATCATTCGTTGTGCTGTTTCGCCAATGGAATCTGATACGATAAATAACTTTAGAATTTGTTCATTTGATTGAGTTTCGTTCACTTTACTGCTCGCTTTCCTCCGCTTGACTCTGAGCTGTTGCTAAAATTGCACCTGGAACTCGGAATGGTGAGCATGAAACATAGTCTATCGCTAATTGATTGAAACGACGAATAGACTTAGCATCTCCACCTAATTCACCACATACACCGATTTTGATTTTCGGATTTACTTTTTTAGCTTGTTCAACTGCAATTTCGATTAATTTTCCGACACCGTCTCTATCTAACGTTTGGAATGGGTCAAGCTTCAATATATTACTTTCAGTATACACATTTATAAATTTACCTGCATCATCTCTTGAGAAACCAAATGTCAATTGCGTTAAATCATTTGTACCGAAACTAAAGAAATCACAATGTTTTGCTAATTCATCTGCTACTAAACATGCGCGCGGTGTTTCAATCATTGTACCAATTAAATATGGTACGCTGTCACCTTGTTCATCCTCTAATTGTTCAATGGTTTTAACCAATTTCTCTTTAAGCGTTGTGAATTCTTCCACAGTTGATACTAGCGGAATCATAATTTCAGGTTTACATGTTATACCCTCTTTTTTAAGTTTTAATACGCTTCCCATAATCGCTTCAACTTGCATTTCATATAACTCAGGGTATGTGATTGCAAGTCTACAACCACGATGTCCTAGCATTGGATTCACTTCATGAAGATCTACAATGCGTTTATTCAATACTTCTTTAGGAATGTTGAGTTGTCGTGCTACATTTTCAACATCTTCATCAGAATTAGGTAAAAACTCATGTAAAGGTGGATCAAGCAAACGGACAATTGTAGGACGCTCTCCAGATAATCGGAATATTGCTTCAAAGTCTTCTACTTGATACTTACGAATATTATTCAAAGCTTCTACTCGTTGTTCATATGAAGATGAAAGAATAAATCGTCGCATTTCAACTAAACGTTCCGCTCCGAAGAACATATGCTCCGTACGAACTAAACCAATACCTTTAGAACCAAAGTCATAACCCGCTTTAATATCTTGAGGCGTCTCTGCGTTCATTCGAACATTCAAGCGTGCAATATCCTCTGACCATTCCATAAATTGAGTGAACTCTTCACTGTGTTCAGCACTGACTGTTTCAATCTCACCTATGTAGATGTCACCTTTAGTACCATCAACTGAAATTGTATCGCCTTCATGAAGTTCCCCACCATCATAGCAAACTGTCTTTGCTACAGTATTGATTTCTAAATCCGAACAACCTGTCACACAACATTTACCCATACCACGAGCTACAACTGCTGCGTGAGATGTCATACCTCCGTGTGTTGTTACGATTGCTTCACTCGCAATCATACCTTCTATATCTTCAGGAGACGTTTCCGGACGCATTAAGATAACTTTCTTACCTGCATCAACTTGTGCCTTAGCATCTTCAGCTGAAAATACAATTTGCCCTGTAGCTGCCCCTGGACTTGCAGGTAAACCTATTTTTGAAATTTCAGTTGCTTGTTTTAATGCTTTTTCATCAAAATTAGGATGTAATAATTGGTCGATTGATTTCACATCAACATTTGACATCGCTTCTTCTTTTTTAATGACACCTTCATCTACTAAATCTACTGCTATTTTAATTGCTGCACGTGCCGTACGTTTACCATTACGAGTTTGTAATAAGTATAACTTTCCATTTTCAATTGTAAATTCAATATCTTGCATATCTTTATAATGCTGTTCAAGTTGTTTCGTTACTTCAACAAATTCTCGATGTACGTCAGGCATTTGATCGTGTAAAGTTGAAATGTCTTTTGGTGTACGAATACCAGCTACGACATCTTCACCCTGTGCATTTAATAAATATTCACCAAATAATTTATTTTCTCCGCTCACAGGATTACGAGTAAATGCAACACCTGTTCCACTATTATTACCACTATTACCAAATACCATTTCTTGGATATTAACAGCAGTACCTATGTCATGTGGAATATCATTTAAATCACGATAAATTCGTGCACGGTCATTATCCCAAGACTTAAAGACCGCTTCGATTGCTTCTTCTAATTGTTTCAAAGGTTCTTGAGGGAACGGTTTATAAACTTCTTCCATATAAATGTCTTTGAAACGTTCACAAATTTCTTGTAAACCTTCAGCTGTAATTGCAGCGTCATTTTCAAAGTTGTGACGTTGTTTATAATCTTCAAAATATGTATCAAATGCTTGCATCGGAACGTTGTATACCACTTCACCGAACATTTGTAGTAAGCGACGGTAACAGTCATATGCAAAGCGAGCATCACCTGTTTTATCTGCAAGTTTCTTTACGTTATCGTCATTTAATCCCAAGTTAAGAATTGTATCCATCATACCAGGCATCGATATTTTTGCACCGCTTCGTACAGATACAAGTAATAAGTTAGCATCTGATGAGAATGCTTTCCCAGTTCTCTCTGAAAAGTCAACAAGATGATCAATTAATTGTGTTTTTACATCAGTTGATAATGATTTGCCTTGTCTTAAGTATTCAATACAAGCGGCAGTTGTTATTGTAAAACCGTCTGGCACAGGTAAACCTAAACGTTTCATTTCAGATAGGTTAGCACCTTTACCTCCAAGTAAATCTTTCATCGATTTTTGTCCTTCATCAAAAGCATAAATATATTTCGTCATTATAATGTCACCTCAATTAATTATTATGTCATACTAATTATCATTGAGTATGTCATAAAATCGAAATAAATACAATTAAAAACATCACATTTAGTTTCAATATTTATAAAAAAGACACAATTAAAGCATAAAACGGCCTTATAAGAATAACTAAAAGTCTGTTTTGCACGCTTTAATTGTGTCATACTATTTATATATTATTCAGTTTAAGTGATATGATTTTGAAAATAATTAGTCGCAAATGTCTTAAATGACCACGCTACTTCTGTAAAGTAATGAGATTTTTTATAAGCTAAACCAATCTCCCTATAACAATGTTCATTGTTAATAGGTATTGCTACAATTTGCTTATCCAAATTTCTTAAGGCTTGTTTAGGTGTGAATGAGATGCCTATATTCATAGGTACTAGTTTTAAGATAGCGCTCGAATCCTCAACCTCTACTTGATAATTAGGAACAATCCCTTCTTGTTTTAAAATGTGATCTATCGTATCTCGAAAACCATAACCTTCAATTTGACCTATCAATCGTTCATCTTTAATTTGTGTTAATTCAAGAGAAGTACATTGAGAGAGAGGATGTTCTTTACTAACAGTTAAATAAATATCATCTTGTATGATAGGTTCCCAACTAATATCGCGATGTTCAATTTTAAAAGATGATATAGCAAAATCTACTTCGTTATTTAAAATCAAATGAGGTGCCCGTTCAGATATTGCTTGATATTGCTTAATTTTAATATTGGGATGTCGTGACACGTAATTTTGAATGAGTAATGGCATGACATATGGAAATGTTACTGCAAAAGTAACTTGACCACTTTCGACACCTGTTAATTCTTTGATTATACGTTCACCTTCATTTAACTCCCTAAATGCACTATCGATATAATTCAGCATTAATTCACCCTATCGGTTTAAGTAGATATGTCTATCTTTCCGGTCAAATAATGCCACACCAAACTCATCTTCAATTGATGTAATCGCCTTACTAAGTGCTGGTTGAGAAATATTCAGTCGCTTTGCTGCCTCTGTAATATTATTCATATTAGCTACCACTTTAAAATATTTGAGCTTTATAATCTCCAAACGCTACACCTCAAACCATAACTTTAAGTTATAAAAATATAATTATTATGCATTATACATTATATATTTCCGATGATACCATCAAATTGTGATGAGACTATTTTTGAAAAGAGGATTATTATGAGACTAGAAAACAAAGTAGCTTTAATTACTGATTCAGGTGATGGCATGGGCTTCGAAACTGCTAAGCGTTTTGTTGAAGAGGGTGCAACAGTTACCATTTCAGACCTTAAAGAAGATGTAGTCAATCAAGCGGGTTGACACACTTTCTAAAGAAACTAATCAAAAGGTATATGGTTATGTTTTAGACGTTTCTAAAGAAGCTAGTGTTGATGAAACATTTACACATATTAAGCGTGATATTGGTAAATTAGACATACTCATTAATTGTGCGGGTATAACTGGTGCAGGTAAAACGACAGACCAACTCACTGAAGAAGAATGGGATCAAGTATTTGCAGTCGATGTAAAAGGCGTATTCTTCTGTACTAAACATGCTGTAACACTCTTACGTGAAAACGGTGGCGGTTCAATCGTCAACTTCTCATCTATCTTAGGTTTAGTCGGTACAGATGAACTCACACCATACGCAGCTGCTAAAGGTGATGTTACAAATATGACACGACAAGATGCCATCAGCTTTGGTAAAAATCACATTCGTGTTAACTATGTACATCCAGGTACATTATTAACACCTTTAGTGAAAAAACTCGATGTAGAACAGAAGGTGGTTTAGAGGCTTATACTGCTAAAATGTCTGAACACCATCCTATTGGCTATTTAGGTGAACCTGTAGACGTTGCCAATGCAGTATTATTCTTAGCAAGTGATGAAACTCGATTTATTACAGGTGCGACATTAACTGTAGACGGTGGATATACTGCAAGATAATATGCTTCATCAATTGGTATCGATTACTCAATCAAATACAAACTGATACACAAAAATAACACCTCGTTAGATGACCAAAGCATTTAACGAGGTGTCTTTTATACATTGAAATCGATATTATTTAAATCCATTTTCTTTATTATATTTCTCACGTTCAGCATCGCGTAATTCAACACGACGGATTTTACCTGAATTTGTTTTAGGTAATGAGTCTACAAATTCAATTGCACGTGGGTATTTATATGGTGCTACTTCATTCTTCGCAAAAGTTTGTAATTCTTTAACAAGGTCATCATTACCTTGATAATTATCTTGTAAAATAACGAATGCTTTAACAATGTTGCCTCGAATTTCATGAGGACTTGCTACAACAGCACATTCTTTAACGACCGGGTGATTTGTTAAGGCATCTTCAACTTCAAACGGTCCAATTGTATAGCCTGAACTGATGATAATATCATCTCGTCGACCTTCAAACCAGAAATAGCCATCTTCATCTATATGCGCTAAGTCTCCAGTAATGTAATAGTCACCTGCTTGAGCTGCTTTCGTACGTTCTTCATCTTTATAATAACCTTTAAACAAACCAGGGAAATCAAGTGGCAAAGCAATATTTCCTTTAACATTTGTTTCAACCGGTTGTCCTTCATCATCAACAATAGTAACACGGCTACCTGGGATTTCTTTACCCATTGAACCTGGTCGTGATTTAGTGTCTTTTAGGAACCCGATTAATAAAGTACTCTCTGTTTGTCCATAACCATCACGCACCGTTAAATTAAAGTTACTACGGAATTGTTCTACAACTTCACGGTTTAATGGCTCTCCTGCTGATACAGCACTGTGAAGGTGTTCTAAGTTATATTCTTGTAAATTGTCTAATTTCGCCATCATACGATATTCTGTTGGTGTACAACATAAGACATTGATTTCAAAGCCTTGTAGTAATTCAAGATAACGAGAAGGGTTGAATTTACCATTATAAACAAATGCTGTTGCGCCTGAACCCATAATTGATAAGAACGGACTCCATACCCATTTTTGCCAACCTGGTGCAGCTGTCGCCCACACTAAGTCGTCTTCTTTAATACATAACCAATGTTCCGGCGCCATTTTCATGTGTGCAAAGCCCCAACCATGAGAATGTGTAACAGCCTTAGGATTTCCTGTCGTTCCAGATGTATATGATAAGATGGCTAAATCGTCTCTTGAAGTTTTTTCAATATCTAACGTATCACTTTGTGATGTTTTTTCATCTTCAATATTAATCCAGTCCGTTTCGTGTCCGTCAATAATAAATTTCGTTAATGCGTCATACTCTTTAACGCCTTTGAACTCTTCAATAAAATCAGATTTAGCAATTACTGCTTTAATCTCACCATGTGTAATTCGATATTGTAAATCTTTAGTTCTTAGCATTTCTGAACTAGGAATAATCGCAATACCCAGTTTTAATGCAGCAAGATATAGTTCATATGTCATAATTGCTCTCGGCATCATGATTAATACTTTATCACCTTTTTTAAGTCCGTGATTTAATAAGACATGTCCCACTTTATTGGCATTTTTAATTAATTCTGAATATGTCACTGTAATTGGTTCGTCTACCCCATTTTCATAAATTAGGGCTTTCTTCGATGTATTAGAAGCATGTTTCTCTATTTCTGAAACAATATTGTAAGTCTCTGGTGCTAATAAACTTGAATTATCCATTACTATACTCCCTTTCAGTTCGACCTTATTTATTATCTTATCAAACGCTTTAGTCTGATGAAATCAAAATAATTTATGTAAACGTTTTTACAATTTGGTTTGAAATTGAAAAAGATTAAGCACATATGTCGATAACAATGACATTGGCTTAATCTTTATATCTGTACTAGAAAATATGACTTAAATCTAATTTTGACTCTAAACCAGATAGCTCAATACGCACATTATAAGATAAATCACGATTAACAATGTTGCGATCAACACCACGTTCAGTGCCTCTATGTTTATGGGTTTGACTATATTCATTAGAATTCTGCCAATCATAAAATGCCTGACGTTCTTCCCATAAAGTTAAAATAATATAGTGTCGTCTTGCTACTTGTGGACGTAAAAATCTTAAAGCTTTAAATCCTGGAACATTTTGTAAGTATTTAGGACGTTCTAAGAATTTCTTCTCGAATTCATCTTCCATACCTTCATTAATAAATAAATGATTTAACACACAAAAAGAATCATTTGATAAATCATCAATCACTTCTAACACATCATATTGATGTTCATCATTATTTTTCTTTATTGAAATCGTGTTATCGTTTTTTTCTTCTACTACATAAGTTTTGTAACTATCATTTAAAATCATGATTCTTATCCTTCATTTCTAAACTAGCACTGAGCTACTATTAAATTCGTATATCTATATGCGTTCTGTTATTATAATTGGCTTAGTTCATAAAGCGAGATAGAACGCTTTACGATTTCTAAAAATTCGTGGTCCAATGTTGTAATTTTCGTAAAATAACTAAGTATGTTATCAGAAATTCGTTCATACTTAGGAAAATACTGATCTTGGTTAATCCAATGTGCAAGTTCTCCTAAAGGGGTTTGGTCACCAATAAATCCCTGCATAAATTCGTAAAAACTCATTATCTCACCCCAGTGTTTAGATATACGCTAATACTATCATGATACATAGCTTTACACTAGTACTGGAAAGCCAACAATTTCTGAAGTTTTGTTGACTAAGTTGAGATAAGCATTTTTTATTTAGAATTTAAGTAATCTAACACAACTGCACCCACAGCTTCTGCTGCGACTAACATACTTTTCTCATCAATTTTAAATTTAGGATGATGATGAGGATACGCTTTTCCATCTTGAGGCGCAGCACCTGAATAAATAAATGTGCTTGGCAATGTTTTAGCGTAAAATGCGAAATCTTCTGATGGCGGTTGTGCTTCACATTCTTCTACCCCTTTTACATCATCTAAATCAGCTTTTTTAATAGTTTCTGCAACATAATTTGTAAAATCAGGGTCATTATATAATGCCGGATAGTCTTTACTAAACTCAAAGTCACATTTAACACCAAATGTTGCTTCAAGACCTTTGACCATTTGTTGTAATTCGTCAGCAATTTTATCACGTGTAGCATCGGTTAATGCACGCACATCACCTTCAAGCTCGATTTTATCTTTAATGACATTAAATTGACCTTTACCATCAAATGAGCCAATTGTTACAACACCTGTTTCAAACGGGTTAAGGCGACGTGAAACGATTGTTTGTGCAGTAGTAACAAAGTTAGCACCAGCGACAATCGCATCGTTTGCTGTATGAGGTGATGAACCATGACCACCTTCACCTTGTATCGTTAACTTAAAGTATGAGCGTCCTGTTTGAACATTTTCAGGACGATAAAACACTTTACCCGGTTCCATATTTGTCATTACATGTGTACCTAGAACATGATCGACTCCATCTAGCACACCATCTTCAATCATGCCTTTGGCACCGCCTGGAGGCATTTCTTCAGCTGGTTGGTGAATAACAATCACTTTACCATTAAATTGATCTTTCATTTCAATTAACGTTTCAGCTAATATTAACATATACGCGGTATGCGCATCATGACCACATGCATGCATCACACCATCATTTTTAGACGCAAATGACAATCCAGTATCTTCTTGGATTGGTAAAGCATCAAAGTCTGCTCTAATCGCAATTGTTTTTCCAGGATTACCGCTATCGATAGTCACTTTCACACCATTTTCACCGACATTTGTTTTAACTTCACAATCTTTGTCTTTATAGAAATCAGCAATATATTTAGGTGTTTCTGATTCTTGGAATGATAATTCTGGATGTTCATGTAAGTGTCTACGAATTTCAATCATCTTTTCTTCTTTCTCTTGTAGACGTTTTACTAGTTCTTTCATCATTATATCCACTCCTTTTTCCTCATTATATGCTTTTCTCTTTTAACAATGTTGTGTCACGGTTTCATATGTTCCAAACATGATTCAATGTTACATCCATTTTATAGTCTGCTTTTCCCGAAAAAAAGAAGCATATGCAAGCTTTGATAAATGCTTGTATACGCCTCTGTAAAATGATTATCGTTAATTATTTAGATTGTTGTTTAGGAACCGATTCAAAATGAAAATAAATATTCTTATCTTCAATGTAATGAGAAAAATAATTATTAGACAGTCGGAGCGACATATAAATTACATCTGAATCTTCTAAAATCAAAAAGTTTTGATAGCTATTGATTAATATTAAATCTCCAACATGATAGTGCTTATTTTGATTTTCACATTGACATGTGACGTTACCTTTTAAAATTAAATTAAGTGATAAATAATCAGAGGCTATATCATCCTTCTTAGTGTCAAACGTGATTTCATAATTAGTATTCAAGAGGTATTCATCCGCCCTTCTCAATCACTTCTTTCTATCTATAATATCAAACTTTGATGACTAAGAAGGTTTTAATAACGTGATATTGTTCTGAATGTTTAAAATCAAAAGTTAAATAGAAAAGGGGGAGTGAGTCAGAATTCATTTTGAATTCATTGTCCCACTCCCCCTTCAGGGATAACTAGAACTAATAAAAGCTTAATTTAAACGCCTTCTCAATTCAGTCAGCTACTGCAAATTTGTAAAGTAACATTGATTTATTAATTATACTGGTTCTAGATTATTAATATAGTATTTTATAATTAGTGTTGGTAATATGGATCAAATTCCATTGCGCCAGTGTTTTCATCGCTTACGCCATGTTTATAATAATCTACATATTGCGGTTCCAATGGTTTCTTACCACGGATGATATCTGCTGCTTTTTCAGCAAGCATTAAAACTGGTGCATGAATATTACCGTTTGTTGTACGAGGCATAGCCGAAGCGTCAACAACACGTAAATTTTCCATACCGTGAACTTTCATTGTTAATGGGTCAACAACAGACATTGGATCTGAGGCAGGTCCCATTTTAGCACTACAAGATGGATGCAATGCTGTTTCACCATCTCTACGTACCCAATCCAAGATTTCTTCGTCTGTTTGTACTGATGGTCCTGGTGAAATTTCACCACCATTAAATGGATCCATTGCTTTTTGTGCTAATATATTTCTGGCTACTCGAATAGCTTCTACCCACTCTTGTTCGTCTTCTTTAGTTGAAAGGTAATTAAAGACAATACTTGGTTTTTCAAACGGGTCTTTTGATTTAATTTTCAAGCTACCACGTGAATTGGAATACATAGGACCTACGTGAACTTGGTAACCATGTGCTACTGGTGCTTTTTGTCCATCATATCTTACAGCAATTGGTAAGAAGTGGAACATTAAGTTAGGGTATGCAACTTGATTATTTGATCTTACGAAAGCACCACCTTCAAAGTGATTTGATGCTGCTGCACCTTTACGCGCGAATATCCATTGTAAACCAATCCATGGCATACGTTTAACATCTAAGCTAGGTTGAAGTGACACAGGCTCTTTACATTCGTGTTGAATATATACTTCTAAGTGGTCTTCGAAGTTTTCACCAACACCTGGTAAATGCATACGTGGTTCTATACCTTTAGATTTCAAGAATTCTGCGTCACCAATGCCTGATAATTGTAATAATTGAGGCGTGTTGAACGCTCCACCAGATAAGATAACTTCACCAGCCTCAACAGTATGATATCTACCATTACGTTTAAATGTTACCCCTGTTGCTTTGTTACCATCAAAATGAATTTTAGTGACAAATGCACGAGTCTTAACAGTTAAGTTTTTACGTTTCATTGCTGGGTGTAAGTAAGCTCTTGATGCTGAAACACGACGACCATTATGCACTTGGCTATCAAACGGTCCAAACCCTTCTTGTCTATATCCGTTCACATCTTTTGTTTTATGGTAACCTGCTTCTACACCGGCATCAAAGAATGATTTGAATAAAGGATTTGTTGCAGGTCCACGTTTTAATTTAATTGGACCGTGATGTCCTCTGAATTGATCAAATGGTGTAGCACCGTATGTTTTCTCTAGACGTTTAAAGTATGGTAAACAATGTGCGTAGTCCCATGATTCCATACCTTCTGGTTCAGCCCATCCTTCATAGTCCATTGGATTCCCTCTTTGGTAAATCATACCATTAATTGAACTAGAGCCACCAAGCACTTTACCACGTGCATGGTCTACTTTACGTCCCATATGCGGTTCTTCTTCCGTTTGATAAATCCAATCGTAAAAACGATTACCTGATGGGAACATTAATGCTGCTGGCATTTGAATGAATAAATCCCAAGGATAGTCACTACGTCCTGCCTCTAACACTAATACCTCTTTATCTTTATCTTCTGTTAAACGATTACCTAATACTGATCCTGCACTACCGCCACCAATAATGACGTAATCATATGAATTCTTTTTACTCATTATAAATTCGTCCTCCCTTAAATTGATTATTATGTCTTTTTATTTCATGTTTTAAGTTCGATACGTACAACTTTATAACTCAAATAAATAGAGTCCAATATAACGACTCTAAAGTTCTAGCATGGACTTGTTATTTACTAAAGAAGTTGACTGGTTCTGGGTTTGTGTTAGTTAAGATGTGTTTACTAGTTAAGTACTCTTCCAAGCCTTCTTTACCTAGTTCACGTCCAATACCTGATTGTTTATAGCCACCCCAAGGTGCCTGTGCAAAGTATGGATGGAAATCATTAATCCAAACTGTACCAAGTTTTAATTTATTAGCTACACGTTGTGCTTTACCGATATCTTTAGTGAATACTGCACCGGCTAAACCATAAATAGAATCATTAGCTAATTTAATTGCTTCTTCTTCACTATCAAATCCTTCAATTGTCACAACTGGTCCAAAGACTTCTTCTTGAACGATACGCATTGAAGTATCACAATCTGTAATCACTGTTGGTTCAAAGAACAAACCAGCTTGTAAATCTTCTCGTTCTGGACGTTTACCACCAATAGCGATTGTAGCGCCTTCTTCTTTTGCAATTTCCATGTAACCTTCAATCTTATTGCGATGTTCTGTAGAAATCACTGGTCCCATTTCTGTATCATCATCGAAACCATTACCAAGTTTAATTTTGCCGACACGATCGATTAATGCCTTTTCAAAGTCAGCTTTAATATCGTTGTGTACTAATATACGTGAACCTGCCGAACATACTTGACCTGCGTGGAAGTAACCACCATTTAACGCTTGATCTACTGCAACTTCAAAGTCAGCATCATCAAAAATGATATTAGGGTTCTTTCCACCAAGTTCTAAAGCGATGTTAGTTACATGATTGGCCGCATTCTTCATGATATGTTTACCTGTTTCAATTCCGCCTGTGAATGAAACTAAGTCTACTTCTTCATGACCTGATAACGTATCTCCAATTTCCTCACCGCTACTTAATACTAAGTTGATAACGCCTTTAGGGAAGCCAACTTTCTCCATTAATTCGAATACACGAATGGTAGTTAATGGCGTAATTTCACTTGGTTTCATAACGAGTGAACATCCTGTTGCTAAAGCTGGTGCGATCTTCCATGAAGCTTGAAGTAACGGATAGTTCCAAGGTGTGATTTGAGTAACTACACCTACAGGTTCTTTAACTACTTTACTCTCAGTGTTAGGAATTGGTGAATTTATCATTTCACCACCATCTTTATCTGCTAAACCTGCAAAGTAAGTAAATACATTAGCTATATCATCCATATCCGCATATGATTCTTCTAACGTTTTACCAGTATCTAAAGTTTCTAATTTGGCTAATTCATCACGGTTTTCTGTTATTTTATCCGCAATTGCTTTTACTTTTTTACCTCTGACTTCACTTGTTTCTAGTGACCACTCGGCATCTTCAAATGCGCGACGTGCTGCAAGTATTGCTCTTTCTGCATCTTCAGCAGTACCTTCTGCAACCGTAAAGATAACTTCTTGGTTATAAGGATTAATAATATCTCTTGTATTTTTATTTGAACTTTCTACCCATTCACCATCGATATATTGACGATTAGACAATTTCTCTACAAGTTCCATCAAACGACCTCCGTTAAGTTTGTTAAATTTTTATTTAACGAATTTTACAAAACTAGGTTATCACACTTTTTACAGTCTTGCAAACAACACATATCTGCACATTTTTTACATAAACTTGAAATTTTAGTATCAAAAGTGCTAATAATGAATATGCGATTTTGAAACTTTTCATCAAACACTTTATAATGATTTAGAATCGAAAAAATAAACATCATCGTTTATTTCTCTTTTGAAAAATTACTAAGTAACAATGGAGGTGCACTATGGCACGTTCAACGAATTATGATCAAAAAATTGAAGAAGCAAAAGACCTTGTGATTAACTCAATCGGTGAAACGATGGATTTGTACGGTACGAATCGTAGCGTTGGCAATTTATACGGCACAATGGTCTTCGAAGGAAGCATGACGCTTGATGAGATGCGTGAGCATTTACAAATGAGCAAACCTAGCATGAGTGCTGGTGTCAAGAAATTACAAGAATTCGACATCGTAAAACAACAATTTACGCGTGGTAGCAGAAAACAACATTTCATTGCAGAAAAAAACTTCTTCCATTTTTTCCGAAATTTCTTTACACAAAAGTGGGAACGTGAAGTTGATACTAATTTAGAAGCGGTCGAAAAGGCACAATTACTGTTAGACGAAACATTAAAAAATGCTGACTTAGACGAACATGCTAAAGCAGAAGTCGATAAAATCCAAGCTCAATTAGACCACACAAAGCAATATTGTAAATGGTTAGAAAACTTAAGTAATGCCATTGAAAGTGGACAGATATTCGAACATTACCCAATTCCAGAAAAAGAAGATATTTAAAAAAGCTAGCAGATTTTCTAAAGTGTAAAACTTTGAAGAATCTGCTAGCTCTTTTTTATTTATAAGTTGTCATCATCATCTGATTTTTCTTTAACTTGCACAATACGTAATGAACGTCTCTCAATTTCTTTATGTTTATCCGCTCTTGTCTCCAGTTTAATCCGATCTGTATTAAGCGTAATAATAAACGATATCATCATAAAAATAAATATGACAATTAACGGTACACTCGCCAGTAAGGATGCTGTTTTTAATACTTCTAGCGCACGTTCACCACCAACTAACATAAGAGAGAACGGTAAAAGACATAACGCAAATGCCCAGAATAGACGGTTAGCCTTTAATGGTTCTCCAACAATTTTTTTCTGAGATGCAGCAGCTAAAATATATGAACCTGAATCAAATGTTGTCGCCAAGAATAAGAAAGCAGAAATCAAGAACAATACAACAATTAATGATGAGAATGGTAATTGATGCATTACTTGAATAATCGTTGCTTCAGTGCCGTGTGTATTTAAAAAGTTAATCACATTAAATTCACCTGTAATTTGTAAATACACAGCATAGTTTCCAAATATACCAAAGAACAATAGACAGCCTAATGTACCATAAATAATAGTACCTAGAATGACTTCTTTAAGACGACGTCCTTTTGAAATACGTGCGATGAATAGACCGATAAACGGTGCATATACTAACCACCATGACCAATAGAATATTGTCCAGTCTTGTGGGAAATTCGTTTCTTTACGTCCCTTAATGCCACCAAAAGGTTCCATCCAAGTGGCCATATGGAAGAAATCTCTCAACATATTACCAAAGCTTGTAATCGTTGTTTCCATAATAAATACAGTAGGCCCAACAATAAATACAAAGCCTAATAATAAGAATGATAGCCATACGTTAACATCACTTAATTTTTGAATTCCCTTTTTCAAGCCAGAATACGAACTGACTGCGAATACTACTGTGATTGTTAATAAAATGATTGAACGCACAACCATATTCTCTCCATCGATTCCTGTAAGTTTCTCTATACCAGCAGAAATCATTGGCACTCCAAGAGCAAGTGATGTTGCTGCGCCTCCTAGTAAACCAAAAATAAATAATATATCCACTAATTTACCTAAGAATTTATCCGTTTGTCCTTTTAAAACTGGACGACATGCTTGACTGATTTTATAAATTGGTTGTTTCTTAACAAATACTAAATAACCAATAGGTAACGCTGGTAACACATAGATTGCCCAAGCGATTGGTCCCCAATGGAACATCCCATATTGCGTTGCATATGTAAGTGCTTCATCAGACATCGCTTTCGCACCATTCGGTGGTACTTGATAATAGAATGCCCACTCAATGACACCCCAATATAAAATATCCGATCCAATACCTGCACAGAAGAGCATAGATGCCCAACTAAAGTTATTGAATTCTGGTCTATCAGTCGCCTTTCCAAGTGTTACATTGCCATAACGACCGAATGCAATATATAGTACAAAGAATAGAATGATTAATCCCATAAATAAATACACGGATCCAATTGAATTGGAGATTGCGCTATTGATATCGGTAATTACTTTTTCACTAGCCTTAGGAAATACCATCATCGGTGTAACAGCTACAAGTAATACGATTACCGTCCCTATAAAAGTCGGCCAATCCATAATTTTTTCTCGTTTCAATTATGTTCCTCCTCAAAATTGTTGTTTCGATAAAAATTAAAAACCACTTTCTTGTCACGGTTTATTCACATATTGACGATATCTAAAATTAAATAAAAATGCAAATTCCATTCAAATTATACTTTTCTTTTTATTGAATAAATATATATTTCAGACATATTTTAAAGCTTTAAAAATTGCCATAACAACAGTGTTAAGTTTAAACTTAACGTATTTAACAAATTTTATATTGTATTAATTTTGCATAATAATACTGTTATTATGAATTTATATTTATTTAAATTCTTTTAAAATACCTGTTCATTTTCAAAAGAAAAGACCACTAAACTTTGAGCATTTACCCAAAATTAGTGGTCTTATAATCTATAATCCCAATAAAAATTTAATTAGAAATCCAACCACGATTGATACACCAATCGCAAAGAATCCTGGAATAATAAAACTTGTTGCACGTGTGCGTCCAGTCTCATCTAGATTAACTGCAAATAATAATGTTGGCTGTGCTGGAATGACGAAATTGACATTAAGCGTTTGGACCATTGCAATGAAATACATTGGTGGAATACCCATACTCATGACAATCGGCACCATAATGGAGGCTGTTGCAGTTTGCGAGATAACGATCATTGCCACTATGGCAACTAAGACAATGACTAGCCAAGGTATAGATTGAATTGTTTGTCCAATATCGTCTTGTATAATTTTTAAATTTTGCGGTGCATTAAATACAGTAGCACCTAACCAACCTGGGCCAAGTACTGCAAAGAGTGCACCAATAGCTGATTGCGCAATATTAGATGACAATATATCACTCGTGTTAATCTTTATCATTAATAAATTAATTGCGACACTCAAATACATAAAGAATTGGACGATTTCCGTCATAGTTACTTTAACTTGTTCACCATCAACATTAAATGAAGGCATTAAATTTGGAAAAATACCAAAAGTTAATATACCTGCAACACATAATAAAAATCCAACTACGCCTAATTTGGTTTTCGTTGTAAATGATTTTTTGACTGACACTTCAGGTGTATGTGCAATTTCACTTACAGTGACCGTTGTCTTACGACCAACAAATGTACAAAAGACACTTAACATTAACATCGTAATAATCGCTGTAGGTAATACAATACTTAAATATTGTCCCATTGAAATGTGATAACCAGCCATTACTGATATGATGTAAGCTGTTGCTGATGCTGCAGGACTACATAATAAGGCTAAATTTGCAGTCAAAACAGATGCGGTGAGTGGTCGTTTAGGTTGGATATTTGCTCTAACAGCAGTCTTAGCAATAATAGGTTCTAAAGATAACGCAATATTTGCGGTACCTACACCAAATACAAACAGAAAGACAATCATTGGTGCGATAAAAATAATGGATTTCGGGAAACGCTCGATAATTTTAGAAGCAAGAAAGACTAAATAGTCTATTCCTCCTGTAGCTTGTAAAGTACCACCTGCGATACCAATAGATAAAATGATTAAAACTGCAGTGACAGGCGCTGAACCTGGAGGCAATTGAAAACCAAAGATCATAATGAGTTGTGCCACAATGGCGAAGATACCACACCCTAATGCACCAGCTGTGCGAAGCCCTAATATAATAGCCAGTATCATTATGATGATTTCTACTACAAACAGTAGCATGATGAAAGCTCCTAACTTTTCTGAAAATTATTGTGATTTTTTAACATACATAGTTTATCACTTGCAGATGTTAAAAGTATAGAAATGAAGAAAAATTGAGATATTAAATGTAAATAAAATGTGAACATTCAACCTTACTATTCAATTTAAAAACCCTTGAAAGTATGCTTGATATAGCATCTTCCAAGGGTTTTATAATCATTATTTCTCACGATGATTAATATGCTCATCTTTGAGCGTTCCTTCTTTAGTTGGTGCCTCTTCATAGTCACCATCTACACCTTTATTATCAGTATGACCTTTTGCCATTTCTAAATTTTTCTCAGTTTCTTTTCGTTTTTCTTTTTTAGAGCGTTTATCATATGCTCGTTCTTCTAATAACGAACCCCAAATGAGACCACAAATAATCGCAATAGTTACAATAGCAATTAGAGCTAATATAATCCACTTAATCACATCAAACGTCATCTCTACTCACCCTCCTTCACAATTAAACATAATATTCTTTAAGCATTATTCTTCTTTATATTATGTTTCCCTTTATGGTTGGGCTTCAATCACACGAATACCTATCTTGTCACAGTCTTTTCTCAAAAGAAAAAACCACGACTCCGTATGATAAGGAATCGTGGTTAAAAGTGATTTCAAATTATGAAATGTAGTTGTATGAACCAGCTTGGCTAGCTGAGATTGTACGTGATGAAACGACACCAGGTCCACCATTATAGTTCATTTCTGAAACTTTAACTGAACCATCATCGTTTACACTTTCAACATATGCAACGTGACCGTATGCACCTTGAGATGTTTGCATTACTGCACCTGCTTTAGGTGTGTTATTAACTGTGTAGCCATCTGCAGCTGCTGCAGTTGCCCAGTTATTTGCGTTACCCCAAGTGCTACCAATTTTACCGCCTACTTTGTCATATACATAATACGTACATTGACCTGCAGTGTAAAGGTTAGAACCTCCACTTGATTTACCAGCTAATGCTTCGCTACTAGAACTTGAACTAGTTGATTGTGTAGTTGGTGCGTTTTGAGTTGTGACTTTAACGTTACGATCTGAAGTTGAATAACTAGCACCTAAACCACCGCCAGCATTATTGTTTGCTGTGTATGATTGAGTGTATTGGTTTGATTGATTGTTATTGTAATTATAGTTGTAGTTATTGTTTGATTGAGTATTATTTACTGCTTGGTTGCCAGTGTTTTGTTGACCACCTTGTTGAACTTGAGATGGGCTCCAGTTACCTTGCCATTCATAATGATAATTACCTTGTTGGTCAATTGTGTAAGTGTAACTATATGAATATGGGTCATTAGGGTTATATCCATTATTGTTTTCCGCTGCGTTTGCATCTTGATGTGCTAATCCGAATGTTGCAATACCTGCTGTTGCAATTGTAGCTGTAGCGATCTTTTTCATAATAAAATATCCTCCTAGAATGTTTAAAGCTTATTTTTTCTCGTGGCTACCTGCAATTGACATATCAGAAATTTTAAATCATTTGATTCAAAATAGTTTTAAGAAATTTTTTCCTCGTTAAATAACGACAAGACATACTCTAACAGACACACAAGGGTTTGTGTGGAATGTTAAGGGTTTGTAAATGAATCATAATAATTTTACGTTTCATGTAATAAACATAGACTTATATTACAATTATAAAAACACTTCTATGACAGTGCTTATACTATATTAATCAACAATGTATATACCCGACTTGTAAAATATCTGATAATTTTAAAGATGTTTTATTTCATGAAAAGTGGGAAATATGAATCGTTTTCAAGGTTTGGCGAGGATATTTTGGAAGTATTTTTTATAATAGTAATGATAAAAAAATCAAATCCCCCCTTATAAGACATCAGCGACATACTTATAAGGAGGAATATGAGTTTAATTATTCAATTAAAATCTTTTAACAACGTACTGTATCTAGTAATTTAGATTGTAACTGTACCAATTAATACTGCTATGCCTAATAACACAATCGCAAATCCCCAAATCCAAAAGAATGCATACTTAATATATGTACCCATATTTGCCTCAGCGAGACCAATAGCTAACCATAATGCAGGAGAGAATGGGCTTACAAATGTTCCTACAATATTACCGATTACCATTGAATATGCTGTTGAAACTGGATTAATACCAAATTGACTTGCAGTTTGTTCTACTATAGGAAGTAACGCGAAATAATACGCATCTGTACTTGTAAGTAAATCAAGTGGAACACCAAAGAAACCAACAATGATATGTAAATATGGTCCAACGGCATCAGGAATGATCTTAATGAAATTTAAAGCAATTGACTTTAACATACCTGTCTCTTCTAAAACACCCAAGAACATACCTGCTGCTATAATAACTGCGGCCATCATTAATGCATTTGGTGCATGTGCCTTTAGACGGTTCATTTGTTCATCCACATTTGGGAAGTTAATCACTAATGCAATTGCAACACCAACCATAAAGGCAAATTCTGGCGGTGCAATGTTAGTTAACATCATAACTAATACGATAATCGTCAACAATACATTGGTCCAAATTACCCAACCATGTTTGAGCGCGCGTCCTCTTACAGGAAACTTAATGTCTTGATCTCGTTCGTAGTTTTTCACAAGTCGATGAATATCAATGTTTAATGTAGGTTCTACTTCACCGTTATCGATTGCCTTCTTAATTCGTTTCTTTTCCCTAAATCCTAAATAAGTTGCGAAGATAAGTACTAACACGAAGCCAATCAATTGTACTGGAATGATGCCATACCATAATTCGTTAACACTTTTCACTTTCAATACAGAAGCAACACGAGCCATTGGACCGCCCCAAGGCACCATATTCATAATCGCAGCACTAATTGCTAGTAAAAGAATTAATAAGTATTTGTTCATGTTTAAAGCTTTATATAGTGGCAATAATGCAGGAATTGATAATAAGAAAGTGACAGCACCTGCACCATCTAATTGTGCAAACATACCAATCAATGCTGTGACAATACAAACAATGACTACATTACCGCGAGTCATTAATATAAGTCGTTTGACAATAGGTTTGAACAGTCCACTGTCAGTCATAATGCCAAAGAATATAATTGCGAAGATAAACATGATGACTACGCTCATCACAGATTCTAAACCACTATTAAAGAATTTAACTAAATCTTTAATGCCGTATCCTAATAGCAAAGCACCAATACTAGGAATTAAAATCATACCAACGACCGGACTAATCTTTTTTGCAATTAAAAGTCCAACAATTGAGCCGATAATGATTATCCCCATTATTGTTAACCACATACTATCCCCTTGCATGTGAATTCCCCCTTATTTCGAAATACGCTTTCCACTTATATAGAAAACGTTTTCATAATTTTATCAGAAATCTGACTTTAATTTAAGACGATATGCAAAAAAAGCGTATGGGGTGGGACAGAAATAATATTTTCTCAAAATTTATTTCGTTGTATCCCCAGCTTGCTTAGCCTGTAGAATTTCTTTAGGAAATTCTCTTTGCTGGGGCCCCGAACCCCAGCTTGCTTAGCTTGTAGAATTTCTTTAGGAAATTCTCTTTGCTGGGGCCCGGCCTACCAGGCAAGGATGACTAGGTTTGAAAAAAGCTTGATTCAAGTACATTTTCAAATCAGTCAGCTACTAACAAAATGATAAAAATAGGCTGAGACATTTTATTTTGTCCCAGCCTCACACGCATAATAATTTTAAATAATTTCTTTATTCTTCAAATATTCAATAATAGTACTTACTGATTCTTCTACACTTTGATGTTCTGTATTAATCGTAATTTCTGGTTGATGTGGTGCTTCATACGGCGCACTTATACCAGTAAATTCTTTTATTTCACCAGAGCGCGCTTTTTTATAAAGACCTTTAGGATCACGTTGTTCACATGCTTCCACGCTACACTCTGTGTAAACTTCAATGAATTCTCCATCTTCTAAAATTTCACGAACTTCATCACGATCTGCTCTGTAAGGCGAAATAAATGCTGTTATAGCAATTGTTCCCGCATCTACAAGTAATTTACTTACTTCACCAATGCGTCGAATATTTTCCTTACGATCTTCTGGACTAAAGCCTAAATTCTTATTTAAACCATGTCTTACATTATCGCCGTCTAATCGATAAGAATGTTTTTCTAATTGAAACAAAGCTTTTTCAAGTTCTACTGATACAGTTGATTTTCCAGATCCTGATAATCCTGTAAACCATATCACTACACTTTTATGACCATTTTGTTGTTGTCTATCTGACTTAGTAACTTCAGAATCATGCCATGTAATATTACTTGATTGACTCATGCTAAATCCCTCCGAATTAATTTTATTTTAACCCTTTGATTAAGACTTCAGCTACTTCAGGTCTAGAGAATTTTGTAGGTAATGATTCACCATTTCTTAGTTTTTCTCTTACTTTAGTACCACTTAAATGTACATGCTCTGATGCGTCGTGTGGGCATGTTTTAGCAGTAGCCATGTTGCCACATTTTTCACAATAAAATGCATGTTCAAATTTCAATATTTGAATATCTAGTTCATCTTCAAATTGAGAAATTAATTCTTGTGCTTCATATGTGCCATAATAATCGCCCACTCCTGCATGGTCACGTCCAACAATGAAATGTGTACAACCATAGTTTTTACGTACTGTAGCATGTAGAATTGCTTCACGTGGACCAGCATAACGCATTGCCGCAGGATAAATGACTAAGCGCGCTCTATCTTTAGGGAAGTAGTTCTTTAAGATAGCTTGATAACTTTCCATACGAACGTCCGCTGGAATATCATCTGATTTCGTTTCTCCTACTAACGGATTAAGTACAAGACCATCTACAATTTCTAATGCAGATTTTTGTATATATTCATGCGCACGATGTACAGGATTTCTTGTTTGGAATCCAACGACAGTCTTCCATCCTAAATCATGGAATAATTGACGTGTTTCTGCTGGGTCTAAATGGAAATCAGAGAACTCATCATGTTTAGGTCGATTAATTAATTGGATTGGTCCAGCAAGGTAAACATTCCCTTTGTCATAAACCTTTTTAACACCTGGATGTGCCTCGTCAGTCGTACCATACACATTTTGAGCTTCTTTTTTCTTATCATATGTGTACTTTTCTTCTAATTTCAATGTGCCATATAATTCGCCATCTTCACCGTATAATGCAATGTCATCACCGATTTCTAATTTATCCGCTTCTTCTTCAGTAACTGGTAGTGTAATCGGAATGCTCCACACTAATCCATTTTCAAGATGTGTATCTTCAACAACTTTAGTGTAGTCAGCCTCACCCATAAATCCTGTTAACGGACTAAAACCACCAATACCGATTAATTCTAAGTCAGAAATTGACCAAGGATTTAAAGTAATCACTTTATATGATTGTGCTGCTTCTAAAAGATGATCTCTTTCTTCACCTTCTACTACGCGGTTAATTAATGTACCACCATGTGGTTTAATCGTATAATTAATAATCTGTTCATGTGTTGTCATTTTTGATAACTCCTTTTCCAATTAATTAGATTAGTTTACTCGGTTTTATTTTCAAGAAAAAGACAATTTTTTGTTGCGAATCACAGTGATAATAACAAGTATCACAATCGCACAAATAATTGCGAATCTTACAATATTTGAAATTGTGTCATCGTGTACGAAATAAGTCATTAATGCATTGCTATTTGTGAAGATGATTAAGCCACCAACACAAATGGCTAAAATATTAATTGGTAATATTTTTGTTAAATATGCAGAGATAGGTGCTGCAATCATACCGCCGACACTTAACGCAATAACAAACCACCAATTAATCTGAGTAATACCTAAGAAGATGATGAAACTCAATGACGTTGATAACGTTACAAAAAACTCACTCGCCGATACAGTACCAATTGCATATCGTGGTTGAATCTTATGACTAGCTAATAACAAAGGTGTATTTACTGGTCCCCAGCCACCTCCACCAATCGCATCTAAGAATCCGGCGATAGCACCTTGAGGCACAAGTTTGAAACCACTCAACTTACCAACATGTGTATGAATTTCTCTATTTCTTTTAAATAAAAATTGATACAAAATATATATACCCATTGAAAGTAAGAACAATGCGATATATGGCTTAATATAATCCCCATGTATTTGTGTAAGTAGACCTGCACCAATAAATCCACTTATAGCACCTGGAATAGCTAACTTTAACATGGTGGGCTTATGCACATTCTCAAATTTCCAATGTGATGTTCCTGATGCAGCAGTTGTAGCTATTTCTGAAAAATGTACAGTTGCCGATACAATGGCCGGTGCAATCCCATAAGTTAATAATATTGATGATGATGAGGCACCGAATCCCATGCCAAGTGAACCATCAACAAGTTGGGCTAAAAAACCAGCTAATGCAAATATAAATAATTTTCTCATATATCACATGCCCCCTGACATTAAACTTGTGATTGAAGCCATCGCTTGAATTCTTTTTGTTTCTCCTCATCCAAATAGTCCTCAGATAATACATGTTGTAATAACGCTTGCTTTCTAGATGGCTCTATCGGTGATGCTTTAATAAGTTGTCTACTTTCATATAAAAAATCGATATAACTTTCATAACGTTCATCGTAAGTGTCTTGCAATGTCGATATAATTTGTCGACCTAGTTTAGGACTTGCACCATCTGTAGATACACTAATAGTCAATTTGCCACGTCTAAGCATACTAGGAAACGTCACATTCCCCTTAGAAGCATCTGCAGCGTGATTTAACAATGTACCTTCTGGCAAACTATCTTTAACATGTTGATTTACCTCTGGTTGATTTGTCGCAATAATAACTAGAAATACGCGACTAATATCTTGTGGTTCAAACATTTTTTCAGCCCAAGTCAATCGCTGTTGCTGAAATAAAGTATGTAATTCTTTGGTGATTGAAGGACTAACAATATGAACATGAGAACAGTATTCAACTAATGACATTGCTCGTCGAGTTGCTACCTTCCCACCACCAACTATGACAATCTTTTTATTTTGTAAATCAATCATAAGTGGCATATTGCTCATATTGTATCCTCCTTTTATGATTATTCTTTTTTATTATTAATAATTAAGGTAAGGTTATTTCTAAATCCGTAGTTTGTTCTTTAAACCAACTAATTTTTTGTCGCATTTGGACAACATCGCCAATAATAATCATAGCAGGATTTTTTATTTCTGACGCTTTTTCAACGATGTTACCTAACGTACCATCAATTGTTTTTTGAGAAGTCGTCGTTCCTAAATGAACAAGTGCGACAGGCGTGTCAATTGATTTACCATGTTCAATAAGTAGGTCACAAATTTCTGGTAATCGTTTAACACCCATATAAACACAAAGTGTTTCTGGACCATGCGCTAAATGTGCCCAATAATCATCTTTAGACATACCAGGTTTATTAACTGCTGTCACAAAAGCAACTGACGAACTATAATCTCTGTGCGTGACAGGAATGCCTGCATAAGCTGGTGCAGCAATGCCCGAAGTGATACCAGGCACAATTTCAAATGCAATCTGATGTTGTGCCAATATTTCTGCCTCTTCACCACCTCGGCCAAAGACAAACGGGTCACCACCTTTTAAACGAGTAATAACATGTCCTTTTTTTGCTAAATTAACCAACATCCGATTCGTTTCTTCTTGCGGTAATGAATGTCTATTCGGGTCTTTACCACAATAAAAGAACTTTGTCCCTGGTTTAGCTAAATCTAAAATGTCTTTATTGACTAGGCGATCATATAAAATCACATCTGACATTTGAATGGCTTTCATACCTTTGATAGTTAATAAATCAGGATCACCAGGTCCTGCTCCTACTAAATACACTTTCCCCATGTTGTCACCCCGTTTAAAATAACTTATTTCAAACTTTAACTATGGAAGTCTTGTCCTCCATGAACTTTAGCAACAACGCCCGAACGTATGACAAAGTCACCAAAATGCTCACCTTCAAGACGTTCTTTACCATAATCCATAAGAATTGGACGTAGACTTTCAAGAATTTCTTGTTCTCCAATATTCTCTTTGTACAATTTATTTAAACGTTCACCTTTGAAGCCACCGCCTAAATACATATTATATTTGCCAGGTGCTTTACCTATAAATGCAATTTCTGCAAGTGCTGGTCTAGCGCAACCATTTGGGCATCCAGTCATACGGATTGTGATTTCTTCATCATCCACACCCGCTTCATCTAATAAGTCTTCAATCTTAGAGATTAATGATGGTAAATAACGTTCTGACTCAGCCATCGCTAATCCACATGTTGGGAACGCGACACATGCCATTGAATTACGTCTTAATCCCGTATAATTTTTACCATCTGTTAAACCATACTGATCGATAAGACTTTGAATTTCTTCTTTTTTCTCTGGAGTTACATTTGCAATAATTAAATTTTGGTTAGGAGATAATCTGAAGTCACCCGTATGTGTTTCTGCAATTTTTCGTAATGCCGTTTTCAATTGATAATCTTCTGTATCTTTAACACGTCCATTTTGAATGAATAAAGTATAATTCCAAACACCTTCGTCGCCCTCAATCCAACCTAGACGATCGCCATTATGTTCGAATTCAAAATCACGTGGTTCTTCAATTTCCCATCCTAAACGTGTATTTAGTTCTTCTACAACTTTATCCACACCTAAGCGGTCAACTGTATATTTGAATCGTGCGTTCTTGCGGTTCTCACGATTACCATAATCACGTTGAATTGTTAAGATTTTCTCACAAACATCAACGACTTGTTCTTTAGGAACGAAACCAGCTAAACGACCAACTTGTGGGTACGTATCTGTATTTCCGTGCGTCATACCCATACCGCCACCAACTGTGACATTAAATCCGACAAGTGTTTCATCTTCAACGATTCCGATAAGTCCGATGTCTTGTGAATAGACATCAATATCATTAGATGGTGGTAAGGCGATACCAATTTTAAACTTACGTGGTAAATATTTCTTACCGTACATTGGTTCAATTTCTTCTGAAGAATCTAATACTTTCTCTCCATCTAACCAAATTTCATGATAGGCATTTGTCTTAGGTAATAGATGGTCACTGATTTTAGTTGCATAATCATTAATCTCTTTATGAATATGAGATTGATATGGATTAGGATTACACATTGTATTACGATTCACGTCCCCACATGCCGCAATCGTATCGAGTACAGACTCATTAATTTTCTTCATAGATGTTTTTAAATTTCTTTTTAAAATGCCGTGAAATTGGAAAGTCTGACGTGTTGTTAATTTCAACGTTTGGTTGGCATAATTATTAGAAATGTCATCCATGGCAATCCATTGTTCAGGTGTAGCTGTTCCTCCTGGTAGACGCACGCGAATCATAAAGCTGTAAGCTGGTTCTAATTTCTGCTTGCGACGTTCGTCACGTAAATCTCTATCATCTTGTTGGTAGCTACCATGGAATTTCAATAATTTAGTGTCATCATCTGAAATAGCACCAGTAAGTGGGTCTGCTAAGCCTTGCTCAATTGTCCCACGTAAATAATTACTTTCGTCTTTTAAATACTCTAAAGCATCTAGCTTCTTATCAAGTTCTTCTGACATTTGCTTATTTGTCTTAGCCATTAAGTACCACCCTTTCTATTAGTACACATCGCGTTGGTAACGTTTATCTTTCTTCATTTGTTTAAGGTAGGCTTCAGCATCTTCTTCAGATAAGTTTTGTTCTTTCATTAAAACATTGCGGATAGCTTGATGTACATCTTTCGCCATATGTTTTTCATCACCACAAATGTAAAGTGAAGCACCTTTTTGAAGCCATTCATTAAATTCTTTACTGCGTTCAGCAATACGATGTTGGACGTATACTTTTTCACCAGTGTCTCTTGAGAATGCAACATCCATTTTTCCTAGCACGCCGTCTTTCAACCATTCTTGCCATTCTGTTTGATATAGGAAGTCTGTTGTAAAGTGTTGATCACCAAAGAATAACCAAGTATTACCTTTAAATCCATGCTCTTCTCTTTCCTGCATGTATGCTCTAAATGGTGCAACACCTGTTCCAGGTCCAATCATGATAACTGGTGTGTCACCCTCTTTAGGGAATTTGAAGTTTGGATTGCGTTTCAAGTAAATTGGAACAGTGTCACCTGGTTGAATACGTTCAGCAAATTGAACTGAACATACACCTGAACGGTCACGTCCATGTGAGTTGTATCTAACTGCCCCAACTGTAATATGCACTTCATCTGGTAGCGCTTGATAACTACTAGATATTGAATATTCTCTAGGTGGTAATTTTCTTAATAATTGATATAAATTTTCTGGTTGAAGTTCTGTTGTCGCAAAGTCATTTAATAAGTCGATTAAGTCACGACCTTCAATGTAACTTTGAACCCATTCATTATCTTCAACCTTTTCATTAAGTTCTTCATTTTCAAAGAATGACGCCGCATTGATAAGAAGCGGTTTCGTTAACTTCGTAATTTCAAAATGAGTTGTTAAGGCTTCTTCTAATCCTAATGTGTCACCCTCATCTGAAATTTGAACTTGATCATTCGGATCCCAACCTAATGTGCTAATTAATAAATCAACTAAAGCTGGGTCATTTTGAGGTAGAACGACTAAACAGTCTCCAACTTCATAATCTTCACCGAAATTATCTAATAGAAATTCAATATGACGTGTTTCCTTATTTGAACCTTGTCCATTAAGGTTAATGTTTTCTAAGACTTCTGCTTGATATGGATTTGCTTTAGAGAATTTCTTTTCTTTCGCAGATTTAATTGATTCACTTACAATTTGTTCATTTTGAGTGCCTTCTGGTGCAGTATCTATCGCATCGATTACATTTGCCATCCACTTTTCAGCGTCTTCTTCATAATCAACGTCGCAATCCACACGATCATATATACGTTCAGCACCTAATTCATCTAGTTTTCTATCAAAATCACGACCTGTTTGACAGAAGTATTCATACGTTTGATCCCCTAATGCTAGAACTGAGAATCTCACACCTTCAAGTTTAGGTGCCTTACGACCATGAATGAACTCATGCAATTCAGCTGCATTATCAGGTGGATCCCCTTCACCTTGAGTAGAAGTGATAATGAATAAATCTTCAACATTTTTTAGGTTCTTAGGTTTAAATTCGTCCATTGCTTTCAATGTCACGTTATGACCTATATTTGATAAGCGTTCTTCAAATATTTCAGCTAACCCTTGTGCATTACCTGTTTCAGAACCATATAAGAGTGTAATTGCTCGTTTCTCCGGCGTGATGACAGGCTCGTTTTGTTGAAGCATTGCTTCTGTGCCTTCAGTTAGACCATTTGCATTTGTTGAACTTGAACCTGTTTGTGATGGTACAGTTCCATTTGACGTCAATTGTTGATTAGCAACTAAGTATCCACTTAACCATACCTTTTGTTCAGGTGTAAGTGTTTGTAAGAGTTCATTAATTTGTGCCGCTTGTCCTTCTGTAAAAGGACTATTTGTAACACTTAAATTCAATTGTATCCACCTCTTATTCCGTAAAATAACAATCATTTTATAAAAGCTTTATACTACTTTTATTATGTAAGAAATATGTCCGTCTGTACACTATTGTCGGACATATTTGTAGATTTTGTTTAAAACATATCAGAGTACTATGTTTTATGGTTAAAAATTTTTATCCAAACGCATTATGGTTTATCAGCAACATGTAAGCCACATTCTGTTTTATCGAAATTCGACCAACGCCCTGCTCTAGAATCATCTGAGTCAAATACAGGAGCGGTACATGGGATACAGCCAATACTAGGATAATGTTGATCATGCAATACATTATAAGGTAAATCATGTTTCTTAATATAGTCCCAAACTTCATCTTCTGTCCAATAAATTAAAGGACACACTTTCACTGATTTGAAACGTTCGTCTTTATTAATAAAGTTCGTATTTGCACGTGTTGGCGATTGGTCTCGACGTAAACCTGAAACCCAAGCAACAGCGCCACCTAACACTTCTTCTAAAGGTTTAATCTTTCTTATATAACAGCATTGATTAGGATTATTCTTCCACAATGCCGGATTATATTTGTCCGCTTGTTCCTCAATCGTTAAATCAGGCTTCTTCATTTCAATACGAAGTTTTGGAAAGCGTTCTTTCACTCTATCAATCAAGTCATACGTTTCTTGGAAATGTAAATCCGTATCTAGAAAGACAATTTGTGCATCTGGCTTAATCTGGTAAATCAAATCAATTAAAACCATACTTTCCGCACCAAAACTACATGAATAAACAATGGAATCACCATATGTGCGATACGCCCATTCTAATATTTCATAAGCGCCTTTAGTTGCATCGTCAGTAGAAATAGAATCAATGAAAGGGTCACCTTCAAAATTCTCATACGTAATTGTCGGTACTGACATAAACTTATGGTCCCCCCTAAAATTTCACAAATTTATTAATCTAATACCTATCAGAATTGTCAGAATAATATGTTACTACTTTATCGAGATTTTGCTATAAAGTCAAGGTTCTGAGGAGAATTATATAAAGAAGTAGGGAGTAGGACATTGATTCCATTTTGCATCCGTCACACTCCCTAAACGTTTCAACTTTTCCCTAGTAATGATTTTCTGGAATACACTGAATCAAAGCAATTTTATCGTTCTTTGTAGTTACTAAAATTTCAAAGCCATTATTTTTCACGGTATTATAAATATAACTTCCAGCATCATTATTTTTTTCATAATCACTGTATTTACTAATAAATGTTTGCTCATCAACATTTGAGGGTGACACGCCAATTCCTCTTACTACTTCAGTATTACCTTTCAATTCATAGACCACTGCTAAATCACCATAAATGGTATATAGATTATCCATGCCCACTTTGTGAAAAACACGATTGGATCTGCCATATCTTTTTTCCACTTCTGCTCTAGTCATGCCAGGTTTAATTCCCATGTAAGCATCCCTTGTATCCTTTTGCATAAATGACTTATGGAAATCCTCACTCATGACATCAATTTTAGGTGCTTGTGAATGAATCGCATCTTTGTCTTTTTCATCTTCACTTTGTTTCGCTTTTTGCTTTTCTGCTTTAATAGGATCATTAGACACTTTATCGTCATCCGTTGTTTCTTTATCTTTCTTCAAATGCGCTGTTGTAGTTGTAGTCTGCTCCGTTTGTTTCCCTTCTTTTAAAAAGAAATGATAATAAGCAAAACAGCAACTGACTATAATCCCAATAACAACTAAGACAACTAATATAAATAGCCAAATGCTTGGCTTACGCTCAGCTACCTCATATTGTGACTCAATCGAATCATCTTCAAATACGCGTAAATCATTGCCACATTTACTACAAAATCGTTGCTCTTTAGTTATTTTATTACCACATCTAGGACAAAAATTCTTGATATTACCTTCCTTCACTTCATGTTGCTAAATCTAAGTAGTTGTTGTGAATTTAGGACTCTTATTTGTTTTGACACCTACATTATATTTAATTTTAAATTAAGCACCAATTATTTTCTATAATCTTTTTATATAAATTTACCTAAAAAACAAAGCCGAAGAAAGCTTCACGCTTCTCGACTTTAATCTCGTTATCCTTCATCTTTATCTCTATCATCATATCGCATTTGTTGTCGGTAACCATAAGTACTTTCTTTGATTAGTTGATCATTTAATAATCCAGCACCAATCGCACCTGCAACAGTTGAAATAGAAGCAGCAAACCAAGGAATACTTAGATATAAATCAATTCCAGCCGGTCCTTTTAACCCTACCTGTTGCCCTAAGAAATTAGATGGTAGTAACACAAGTTCCGCAATTAAAAATAATGTGTAGAGAATAATGTAATAAATGATAATAGCTACAAAGAGCGTCATCACTGTAGTTAAGTTATATAACCATGTAATTCGTTTATTACGACTTTGTTTGACAGATTCCCACAAATCATGAGACATCATAATCCAAAGTAACATACCTAAGACTGCGATAATAGATATTCCAAATAGACGCCACATTGAGAATTCCTTACTCATCTGCCACATAGTCGTAAATATTAAGCCAAATGCACCAGTGGTAAAAGCAATTGCCACAATATTACTAAGGCTTGCCATCATATTAAGTGGATTATTTGCAAATGTCATACCACTCACAAGCCGAACCATTCCCATTGACCTAGTATTGGATAAATAGCGTAAATGATCATTATCTGTTTCATCTAAATGTACTTCAGTTTTATCAATTTTAGATAATGGAAATTGTTTGTTAACTGCATATGTTACATGATTATTGTCATCATAATCATTCTTTTCAGATTCAGAATGATGCACTTCATTGATTATCGCAACGATGACGTTCTTAAAACGTTTCTTAACTGGGCGCCAACCAAATGCAGGATAAGAAAAGACAGCAGCACCATTCTTCTTATTGATGTCCAGAGCTAACACACGTTCATCATGAAACATAGGTAAATCTGTAATTGCAACGACATAATCCCATTCTCGCTTATCATGATAATCTTGTATCTTTTTAAAAATTTTGCCAACGGATTCTGCGTAGCCTGTCAGAGGATCAACCACGAGATCCACTTCCCAGTCATGTTGGTTGTTATTCTGGTGAGATAAGATGTTCGGAATATCATCCATTAAACTCTCAGCTAATTTTTCTGTAACACCAGGAGCAACAACTAAACCGATTGTTTTAGCTTCATTCATGCGTCATCCTCCTCTCTATGATCTTGTTTTTTACCTTCATACTGTTCATCATCATTACTTTCTTTGTTTGATGAAGATTGTTCCACGTCATGTTGCGATACATCTTGTGATTGTTGTTCTTTTTTCTCTTTTTCCTCTTGTTGCGCTTCTTTATAACGATGATATTGGCGATAAGAATACGTAATACGTCGTATCTTCTCTTCATTTTCTACAGTTGAGCCCATTGCACCCGCTAATAAACCAAGCGATGATACAAACCATAATAATTTCAAATAATTTATAAATGTGAAATCAGGATTTGCACTCGTCCAACTATTAAATAAACCTACAGGTACAAATAATGAAATACTAATAGATAGTAATACATATAAAACTACGTAATTCATCAATGTAATGATGACTAAAGTAAGTAATGTCGTCGCGTTATATACATAGCGATAAACACGTTGAGACTTTGCTGTTTTTCCTTCAAATAACTGATGCGCGTATAATAACCATCCCGCCATACCTAATATAGAAATAATCATTAAGACAATAAATCTTAAGGTTGAATATTGAACACTTAACTCCCATGGCATAGAGAAGATAGAAACATATGTCCCTGTCGCAAATGCAACGGAAATAATCTTCTTAAAATTAAACAAATTCCTCCATGGCTCATTCGCTCGCGTTAAACCTAAAATAAGCTGCAACCATCCTAATATAAAGTAGCGATTAATATAACGTCTTTTCGAACTTTCATCTTCTCGAGGATCAACAGCTTTAGGTTTAATCAGTGGATGCACTTTGGGGCGCTCTTTCGTATTATTGTGATATAACTGTTCAACTAGTGCTGTCATACTCTTCACTAACTTACGCTCTAAATTAATCCAACCTAACGCAGGTAATGAAAGCATAGAAACTTGCTTTTCACTATTAAAGTCACTAATAACAACTTTATTACCTGAGATACTTGGTAAATCTGTAATACAGATAACGAAATCCCATTCATATTCTTTCTTCAATTCTGCTGCTTTATCTATACTCTCATGTACATCCTCAGCAGATCCTATTAATAAATCTACTTTACTCTCGAAATGCCATTCATCCACATCCTTAATTCGGTCATGTAAATGTTGTTGAACCTTTGGTATCGCATTATCGACGAGCTTATGTGCAACGCCTGGCGATGGCACTAATCCAATCGTAAAGGTCATGATTAACCTCCTTCCTCTTCTAATATTTGCTAAGTTTACTATTGATTATTTGTTTGAAAAAGTATTAATTAACAGGGTCAAAATTATGCAATGCTCATTTTATGATAATAACAATACTTTTTGCAATTAAGGGAGTTGAACAGAATTCGTTTTGAATTCGCTTTTCAACTCTCGCAAGGATAACTAGTACTAAGAAGAGGTTAATTTTAAACTTATTATCAGTTCAGTCAGCTAATGCGAATTTGTATTGTAGACTTATGAAATTGTTTTATAATCGGCTATTCACATTAACTCTAACTAGTCAAATTACAGTCTTGACTTCTAAAATTAAAAATACTAAATTAAATACATAGTATAAAAATATGCACTAGGGGTGTTTTCAAACTGAGATGGAGTCATACTCCAAACCCTTTGAACCTGAACTAGATGGTACTAGCGTAGGAAAGTGTGGACGAAATCGTAGATAACTTGATTAAGGTCTAGATATGTCATGCCTTATTTCATATAAACTCACATCTATCATTTACGTAACTTTTCTATAGTGAAGGTTGCGTATTTTTTACTTTAAAAAAGAGACAGAGGTGACCGCCAGGCAATTTTATCATAGTAGCAAAAATGTCATGTTGAAATAAGCATTGTCTGAGAGAAGCTTAGACTAGTAGTATTGTAGAAAATTCATTTTATTTATCCATATAATAGAAATTAACGTAAAGTCGGTGATGCTAACTTAGGGACGTCACCGACTTCTTTATTACAATTAAAAAGAGCGAGACATTCGTCTCACTCTTTAAACGACTCAACTATTAATATTTATATGGGTCATTATCTTTTTTATCTTTCAATTTGTCTGCTTCATCACGTACAAAATCGTTATCTTTATGCTCATTTCGATCTTTATCAAAATCATTTAAATCTTTATGTGTTTCATCTTGATATCTATCACTATGAGAACCAAATTGACTACGTTCTTCATTGTGATGATTATGATTGTGCTCTTTATTTTGATTAAAGTTATTGTCTTTACGGTCATCTGAAGACCAATCTACATCATTACGACGGTTAAAGTCTTCATCTGAACGATGTAAGTCATCCCGACGATTAGACTCTTGATAATCATTACGCTCTAAATTAGAACGGTCATGATTATTATTGTCATAACGATTGTTATCATTGTGATTTGAATGGTTATGACTACCATTATGAACATCATCATTAGAATAATGTTCTTTAATATCTCTTTTTTCTTTCGCTTTATCTTCTTCATCTAAGATGAATGCATTGTTTTTAGCGTTAACATCTTTATCATCATGATGATTTTCACGACGGTTGTTATTGTCATAATAGCCATTAGCGTAATTATCTTTTTTCTTACCTTTTCTTACAAGTAGCATAATACCAGCTACGATCCAAAGAATAAAACTAATCCAGTTAGACAATAATGCAATTAGACCTGCAATAATTAATAAGATACCTGCAATTTTAGGTTTTTTACTAATTAAAATACCGCCAATAATCGCTAAAATTAGTGAAATTACAGCACCCCAAGTTAAGAAGCTAATGAAACTACCTAAAGCATCAATACCTTGATTCAATTCTGAAGTAGATACTGAATTACCTTGCTTTTGAGATTCACTAATCATTTGATCTTTAAAGTTATTATTTCCCATTAAAGGTTTAAGAACTAAGAACATGATTGCAGCTATTGCTTGCAATACAACCCCTAGCCAAGTAAGGATATGTTCAACCGTGCGTTTAATCTTGTTATTTTGCGTGTGATGTAATGTATTATCGTTTGTTTGATTAGCCATTTTTACGCCTCCTTTTTTTGTTGTATACCCTACCGATGATTAGGTTACACTTAATTTTTAAAAAGTATGGCAAATTTTTAATACTCGATCTAGTGATATCGATTAACAATCATGTAATAAATACGCGATGTAATCCAATACATCAACGCATACATAACAACAACCGAAATAATAACACCGACATAACTTGTCACAAACACACCAACATGATTAACATTCAGAATACTTAACACGTTATATATTATTTTTGAAGCAAAGATAACATGAATCGTTGCGACAATAATTGGCAATGCAAATATCCATATAATTTGTTTATTAATGGTATCTTTAATTCTGTCATTATCTATACCAACTTGCTGCATAATTTGATAATTCTTACGGTCCTCATATCCTTCTGCAACATTTTTATAATACATCATTAGAAATGTGCCAATGAATAAAATGATAGACACTACCGTTCCAATAAAGATAAGTCCTCCATTAATTTCATATAATGTGCCCGCCACTTCTTTTTTATCATCAATACTCACTTTATAGCGTTGCATTAATGTATTTTTCAACTTATCAAAATCAGATGTATGCTTTGTCATGATATTAAAATGCATAAATGTATTTTGAACTTTCTGCGTGCCATGATGGTCGTTCTTATCAGCATTGACATAATAATTGTTTAATTGTTGGAATGTCTTATCATCTGGAGTAATAATAGTTAACGCTCCTGGAACTGGATACGAATAATTATGACCATTTAACTGTTTAATATTGAATTGGTCCCCCATCATTGTTGCAGTTCTTAATTTTTTAAAAGGTTGATTTAAACTTTCAAATCCTAATTCCCCATGTTTCAACTTAACCTTCTTCGTATTTAGCTCATTATAATCGTGCTGTGTCATAATCACGAGATAGGTACTATTAATCGTCATATTATAATCTTTATTATTACGATGTTTAAATAATCCTGGTTGTTTGTAATCCACCGCAATCAGTGAAACTGCATTCTTCTTAAAGAAATCAACTTTAGCATTATCTTTAATATCACGTTCCAAATGACGTACTTTCTCCTGAGTCTTCTTATTATTGTGAAGATTTCCATCCATTGAAACTCTATATTGATCCGACATAATAGAATCGACCTGATTCGATATCCCTCTATAAGTTGAAATCGTCATACCCACAGTAACAATTAGAAATGTACATAACATCGTGATGCTTGCAAGTCCAATCGCATTTGAATTCATCCTAGACTGCAATCCTGAAATGGTAAAAAAGTATTTGGGATTATAATACCATTTAGGGATTCGTTTTAACCAATCTAATAGTAAAACGCCTAACGATAAATATAAGCAATATGTCCCAATCATAACCAAGCCAATTGCACCGAACAAATCATATAACGAGCGTAATACCATTTGATTAGAGAGCGCAATGTGATAACTGCTAAATAACGTAACAACTCCAATAACTAGTAAAACGTATAATACAAATTTGGGTAACTTTCTTTCAGCTCTTTGACGTTGATGTATTAATTTAATAGGACTTTGGAATAATATTTTTAAATTGTTAATCAAGAAGAGAAATAACATTACCGCTGCTAAAATAATTAAAGTAATGCACATCGCTTTCACATCAAAAGGATAATCCAATAGCGACATGCCCGTTTGATGCATTAATTTATTCATAAGCATAAAAATTAATACGCCAAAGAGATAGCCACCAGTTATACTGATAACCGCGATTAAAACATATTGATATACCATCTCGATGAGCCTAATCATTCGGAAATGTTTCTTCTCCATTCCAAGTATCATGTTCATCGCAAGTTCCTGTTGACGACGTTTCATCATGAAGCGATTGGCATATAAAATAAATATAAAACCCAAGACACTCATAAAGAAATTTCCCACACCAATAAATATAGGTAATAGCTGACTTCGTTTTTGGACGTAGTCATTCATATTTAAAGATAATAGAATAAATTCCGTTGCGAACATGATGCTCAGTGCTAATATAAAGGGCATGATCACATGTCGCTGCATCTTGAAGTTTTGAGCAATCATCTTCCAGAGCATATGTATGGTCATGTTAGTACCCACTTTCATTCAGAATAGCCAAACTATCAGCGATACGCTTTTGAAAATCTTGTTGCGATTCTTCCCCTCGGTAAATTTCATGATACAAACGTCCATCTTTAATAAATAATACTCGTTTAGCATAAGACGCATCGATAGTTGAATGAGTTACCATTAATATCGTTTGCGTATTATCATTAATTTCTCGAAATAGCGTCATGATTTGTTTCGAAGTCTTTGAATCGAGCGCACCGGTCGGCTCATCGGCGAGCAGTAAATCGGGTTCATTGATTAATGCACGACCAATCGCAATTCGTTGTTGTTCACCACCAGAAACTTGATACGGGTATTTAGAAAGTAATTTCTCAATACCTAATTTAGAACTTAGCGCATTCATACGCTGTTCCATTACTTTATGAGAGCGGTTAGCAAGCACAAGTGGCATTAAGATGTTATCTTGATTCGTCATAGTTGGTAAGACGTTGAAATCTTGAAAGACAAAGCCAAGATTATCACGACGAAAATGCGCAATTTGCTTATTACGTAACTTGCGAATATCTTGAGTGTTAATAGTGATGTTGCCTTCAGACACTTTATCAAACGTTGCAATTAAGTTTAATAATGTGGATTTACCTGAACCCGACTCACCCATAATGGCTACAAATTCTCCCTTATCAATTGTAAATGAAATGCCATTCAGCGCAGTAGTCGCATTTAACCCTCTGCCAAACGTTTTCTTTACATTTTTGACGTCTAATAACATCGCTTCAACCTCGCTCTCTTTAATAATTTTTTACAAAAATGATCACAATGAAGATGTAATCCAATAATTTAAGACCTCATGTTCCTTTTGTTATCTCTATCATAAAACAAAAAAATGCCAACAACATTGATAATTTCTTACAAATGTTGTTGGCTAGCTTACAATATTGAAAGTTTAATTATTTTTCGGGAAATAAATACTAAATGCCGTACCTTTGTTCAACTCAGACTGTACATCTACATGATGATGTAAATGTTGAGAGATATGTTTAACAATAAACAATCCAATGCCTGATGAATTAGCATTCAATCGACCATTATATCCTGAATAGCCTTTATCAAAGATCTTCGGTAAGTCAGCTTGACTAATACCGACACCATTATCACGAATAGTCAATACATGCTGTTGTTGGTCAAACGTAATCCAAATGTCCTTACCTCGCGCATACTTCAATGCATTATTTAGAATCTGTTCAATCATAATCGAACACCATTGTGCATCGGTCAGAACTTCATCCTCACACCGTTCATAATGAATCTTTGTCTTCTGATCAATAAATTGAATAGAATATTTCATAATTAATGGACGGACAAGGTCATTAATCTTTACTTTTGAAAAGGACATATCCGTTTCTTGGTTCATCAATTTTAAATAACTTAACGCTAAACTTGTATAATTATCAATTTGAATAATTTCTTGTCGCACTCGATTGACGACATTATCTTCATTACGCTCTAACAACAATTTAGATGCTGTAATAGGCGTCTTCATTTGATGAACCCACGTTAAGAAGTAATTCTCCACATTAGCTTGATATTCAGTTTGATCACTTTTCACCTGTTGCAATTCATGCTCTAGTTCATGAATAGTGTCTCTCATCTGAACTTGTTCTCTAAACCCACTTAATTGTACTAACCAATAAATTATCATGATGAATAGCATTATTCCGGCACCTAATAGATACGCACTCAGTGGCAAATTAAATAGAAAGAAGATAAGTAAGAATAATAATATAAATGTGATAACTATAATAATTTCATTTAATATTGATTTAATAAAAGCTTTCAGCATAATTAAGACACCTTATATCCAACATTCTTCTTAGTTTCAATTAAATCTATAACACCTATCGATTGTAATTTCTTACGCAATCGTGTCATATTGACTGCTAAAGTATTGTCATCTATAAAATTCTCCGACTCCCAACACTTTTCAATCAATGCGGTACGGCTGACATACTTACCTACATTGCGGAACAACATATTTAAGATTTGTAATTCAGTAAAGGACAATTGAACCGATTGAACCGATTCGTCTTCATGGTAAAGTGTTGCTTCATCTACAACAAGTTTGCAATTTTTAACAGTAATTTCATTATTAGACACTGCTAAATCATACGTTCTACGTAATAATGCTTGAATCTTAGTTATAGTTAACGATAAATTAAATGGTTTCTCGATAAAGTCATCGCCGCCCATTTGAATTGCCATAATTTGATCCATATTGTCGGTTCTTGAACTAATAAACATAATCGGTACATTAGAAGTCTTACGTATCTCCTGACACCAGTGATAGCCATTGAATGTCGGTAGATTGATATCGAGCAATACGAGTTGCGGTTGATTTGCATGAAATACGTCGATAATATTATCAAATTGTTTAGCCACGATGACCTCATAATTCCATTTCGATAACTCTTGCTCTAAACTTTCTGCAATGATAAAATCATCTTCCACGATGAATACTTTCATATTGCTCACCTTTCATTACTAATGATTTATTAAGCTTTGTGGTCGTCGTCATAATCAGGATTTGAAACTTTATTCTTTTCCTTTTCAAATTCTGCTTCTTTTTGTTCAGTTTTCTTTTTACGTTTACGTTCTTCCATTATTGATAATGCGATAAATCCAATGATGAGTAGTGGTGATAACATTACAAATATCATCGATTGAACACCTCTATATTTTATATTTGATTGATACATCGTCTTAGTCTTCATTTTACAACTTTACTTATAAAATGAACATCAAAAAACTGAAGCGATACCGAAATAATGACTATTTCAACGTACCGCTTCAATCATAATAAAGATTATAAATTTAATTGCGACTCATAAGTACAGATTAGATATTACTTTTTATTTAAGATGTAAGTTCTAATATCTTCTATTGAAATACTGTCGTATATTTGTGTTTTGGCTTCTCCTATTTTGGCTACTCTCAACATACTTCCACCATAGCTCTTTGGTGAATATTGCTCCCAATAGTCTAATTGTTCAAATAGTTCTTTCAATGTTTCCATAAGATTTACCACCTTTTCTAAATTTGGGTAAATAAAATAGCCCTCCTTAAATAAGAAGCGCTCACGGACATCTTCTTATCTTTCAGGAACTCCTGTTGGATTTAGCACCTCACGTCAAACGCAGTTGCTGGAGCTTCATAGGGCCAATTCCCTCCACTCACTCTTAATAAGACGAACTATTTTATTTATTGGTATTATAACTCACTTTTAACAATTATAAAAGTAAAACGTTTACAACATATGATAAAACTAAATATAAAATAAATTCTATTCATTAATAATTGTTTACAATTACTTTACTTAAAAATAACTTTATACTAACTGAAAATCAAATTAAATTTCTTAATATGAATAGTGTAACAACTATACAATATACATATTAGGAGGCTTTTTTTAAATGAGTTTCATCAATAAATTTGGTAAAACAACAGTAGCAAGTTCAATCTTAGCTGCATCTGTATTAGGGACAACACACGTGTCATTCGCGTCAGGTTCTGGCGAAGGTAACCAAGGCCAACAAGGACAAAATGAAGATTACATGGCCATCGGTAACACAAAGAATCCTAAAAACGTTATTTTCATGGTCGGCGATGGTATGGGACCTGCATACAATTCAGCTTATCGTTACTATGCCGACAATCCAAATACTAAAGAATTAGATCAAACTGCATTTGACAAATATTTAAAGGGTACTAACCGTACTAACCCTAATGACCCTAAAGAGAATGTAACAGATTCAGCTGCAGGTGGTACAGCCTTTGCAACTGGTCACAAAACATATAATGGTGCAATTTCAGTAGATAATAATAAAAAGCCATTAAAATCCGTTCTAGAAAAAGCGAAAGAACTTGGCAAATCAACTGGTATTGTGACAACTGCTGAAGTAACAGATGCAACACCAGCCGTATATGCTGCACACGTTGATGACCGTGATAAGAAAGACGAAATCGCGCAACAGTTTTACAATGACAAAATTAATGGTCAACATAAAGCTGATGTTATTTTAGGTGGCGGTTCTAAATACTTCGGTAAAGAAAATGGTAATTTAACGAATAAGTTCCAAAAAGACGGTTATGATTATGTAACAAACAAAGATGAACTTGCTAATTCACAAAGTGATCAAGTATTAGGTTTATTCTCTGAAAAAGATATGCCTTTACAAATCGATGCACCACAAAGTAATCCATTATTAGTAGATATGGAAAACAGTGCCTTATCTAAACTAGAAAAGAATGATAAAGGGTTCTTCTTAATGGTCGAAGGTGCGTCTATCGATAAATCAGGACACCCTAACGACATTACTGGTGTTATGTCAGAAATGGGCGGATTTGAAAAAGCTTTCCAAAATGCAATAGACTACTCAAACAAACACAAAGACACTTTAGTTGTAGCAACTGCCGATCATTCAACTGGTGGTTTATCAATTGCTAAAGGGAAAGATTACGTATGGAATCCAGAAGCAATTCATAAAATGAAACACTCTGGTAGCTACATGACTAAACAAATTGCAGATGGCAAAGATCCTGAAAAAGTAATCAACGAAGGTTATGGTATCGAATTCCCTTCTAAACAAATGGATAAAGTTAAAGACGCTGCTAAAGAATTGAAAGAAGCTCAAGATAAAGCTAAAAGTGAAGACGATGAAAAAGTAGCTGCAGCAACTACTAAACTTCAAGATGCGATTCAAAAACCAATCAACGATGAATCTCACACTGGTTGGACTACTTATGGTCATACAGGTGAAGACGTAAACACATATGCACATGGACCAGGTGAAAATAAATTTGCTGGTAATAATGATAATACAGATAGCGCAAAAAATATCTTTGATTTCTTTAATAACGATGTAACATCTAATCAAAACCAACAATAATTAAGACTAAAAATTTAAGTATAATAAAGGTTAATTGCAATTTAAAAGCACTTTGTCAATGATTTATATCATCGACAAGGTGCTTTCATTTAGTTAAGATTTAAGTTTTCTTTTAATTTCTCATTAACTTCTTTTAGACTATTTTTATCAGGATAGAAGTAGTATAGATTGTCATCACCAAGTGCATTTTGACCGTTAATTGTTAAACGTTTAACATTGTCTTGTGCTTTATCATAGTCAGATTTGAAGCGATTTAACTGTACGAAGCTTAAATCTGTTTTCAAGTTATCTTGAGCAGCTTTGAATATACCGTTTAATTTAGTTACTGAGTTAACAGAGAATGCTTCTCTAGCAACTGCTGTAATTACTTGTTGTTGACGCAATTGACGACCTTCATCGCCACCAGCACCATCTTCCTTACGACTACGCATGTAAGCTAAAGCTTTTTTACCATCCATTTTGTATTGCTCACCTTTAGTGAATTGATAGGTATTGGTACTATCTTTAGTTATAAAAGAGCCATTACTCGTAATTGTAACTCCACCAAGTTCATCTACTACTGTTTTAACGCCATCCATATCAATAGAAATATAATGGTCAACAGGTACATCCATTAATTTTTCCAATGAGTTGACTGCCATTTTGGGACCACCATATGCATAAGCATGGTTAATTTTTTCGGTAGTTCCATGTCCAACAATTTTAGCACGTGTATCACGAGGTACACTTACCATTACAGTTTTTTTATCCTCTGGGTTAATTGACATCAAGACGATAGAGTCACTACGTTGCCCGAGATTTTCTTGCTGTCTTTCAGCATCGTCATCTATACCGTAAAGCACAACCGTCATAGGGTCTCCCTCTTTTGCTGCCTTTTGTCTTAATTGGGAATGATCTCTATCTAAGGATTCATTAATTGAATTATTTAATGAATGTAATTTCGTAAAGACAAAAATAGCTGCAGCAACAATAAGTACTAATAATATAATCAGTATTGTAATAATTACTTTAAAAGTAGTTGATTTCTTTTTTTTCATAATATTAATCACTCATTTTTTATAGACTTTTAATAATTTCAATCACTCGTGTTTGCTGCTCATCTGTCATATCAGAACCTGATGGTAAACATACTCCATGGTCAAATAAATAGGCACTGTTATCTATACCATCAACCATTATATAATCATAAGATTCAAAGTATGGTTGTAAGTGCATTGGTTTCCATACTGGACGTGCTTCAATATTATTTTTTTGTAATTGCGAATTAATTTTGTTTTTCTTCAACATTACAAAATATATTCTTTACATTCATCAAAACCATTACATTTTATCTTATAATATTAGTTAGAATTTACGTTAAAACTAATGTAACTATCATGTAAATATGCAATAAATAAACTACTTGCGTAATGAATTAGTAGCTTATTTATAAAAATTCATTTTATAGCTATGTAATTCCGAGTAAAACTTTCAGATTTCTTTATCCGTACATTATACAATTTTGAACGGTCAATATATGTCCTTATGCAATAAATTCATTATTTGTCTTAAAAAGTTATACTTACATTTATCCTCTTCCTCAATTAAGGTCTCTCCAACAAACAATAATTATGTAATTTACATAAATATAAAAAAGCCAAGATATTTCTACACAGAGATATCTTGGCTTAAAACATTAATATTCAATATTTGGCATTTCGTTTACTTTGTTTTGGTATTTTTTGAAACCAACATATGCAGCTACGCCTAAAACTACTGTAATTAATAATCCCTTCATGTCTGTCACTCCTTTAAGGTTCTACATTTATTAGATTTCTTAAATATTAAAATCTAAATTTACCTATATTATACACTTAAAATTGTTCATTTTTAAAGTCACGTTTAATTATCTTATACACCATTGGTCTGATTTTTCATGAAAAGTATTGTATTATTTTGAAAATCGAGTATATTAATTATATCGATTTCGAAATAAATATATATGAGGTGCACGACTGTGGCAAAATTATTATACATTACAGCACACCCATTAGATGAATTAGCTTCTAATTCTATGGCTGCTGGTAAAGCATTTATTGATTCATACAAAGATAATCATTCAAGTGATGAAGTGAAGCACATTGATTTATTCAAAGAAGATATCCCTGTTATTGATAAAGATGTATTAACTGGTTGCGGTAAATTAAGAAATGGCGATGAACTTAATCAAGATGAACAACAAAAAGTTGATCGTTTCAGTGAAATTTTAGAAGAATTCCTTTCAGCTGATAAATATGTTTTCGTTTCACCAATGTGGAACTTATCATTCCCACCTGTATTGAAAGCGTACATTGACGCAATTTCAATTGCAGGTAAAACATTCAAATACACTGCAGAAGGTCCTCAAGGTCTTTTAACAGATAAAAAAGTATTACACATTCAATCACGTGGTGGTTTCTATTCAGAAGGTCCAGCTGCAGATGTTGAAAGTGGCGACCGTTACTTAAGAACAATCATGACATTCTTAGGTGTACCTTCATACGAAAATGTAATTATTGAAGGTCATAATGCGGAACCAGAGAGAACAGAAGAAATTAAAGCCGCTTCAATTACTGAAGCACAAGAAATGGGTAAAAATTTCTAATAAGCATATTAAAAGGCATTGCGTAGTCATTTACGCAATGCCTTTTTACTATTCAATCCTATTTACTTCTCATCTTTCAAATGCTGAATATCTTGAAATCCTTCTCTGTAATTCGATAGTTCTTCCATGATGTCATACCAATCATGTCCTACCTTCTGAAAGGTACTCTGCATTAATTCATCTTGTGCTTTATTTAATTTATCAACTAACTTACTGCCTTTAGGCGTTGGAAATAATTGTTTCACACGTCGATCTTCTTCAGATGTTTGTTCAACAATTAACCTTTCTTCCTTCAATTTACGCAACGTCGCATGTGATCCTTGTTTAGAGATTTCTAATGTCTTTAATAATTGCTTAATGGTAATACCAGGCAATTTATTAATGAAGAACAAAAAGCGATGGTGCTGACGACTCATGTCGTATTTTTCAATAATTTCATCTGCCGTTTTTATAAATGTCTTATATGCGAAGTAAAATAACATATGTTCATAATCATTTTTATTACTATCCATAGATTTCTTTCCTTTTCCATTTATGAATGATTATACACATTATAATCAATTTTCAAAAAACAGTCGAAAAAAGGTCAACTAAATTGACTTTATTAGCCAATATAATTATATTGTAAGTGTATTCTAATTTATAAATAAAGGTGGAATGAATATGAAACAACGTGTAGGACAATACTTAATGGATGCAGTACATCATGCAGGCGTCGACAAAATCTTTGGCGTGCCAGGAGACTTCAACCTAGCTTTTCTAGATGACATCGTACGTCATGAAGGCGTTGAATGGGTAGGAACGACTAATGAACTTAATGGTAGTTATGCTGCAGATGGCTATGCACGTATCAATGGACTAGGCGTGCTCGTTACTACATTTGGTGTTGGTGAATTAAGTGCTGTTAACGGTATCGCAGGTTCGTATGCTGAACGTGTCCCAGTGATTGCAATTACAGGCGCGCCAACGCAAGCAGTAGAACAAGCCGGTAAGTATGTGCACCATTCATTGGGTGAAGGTCGTTTCGATAGCTATCAAAAGATGTTCGAACACATTACGACAGCGCAAGCATACATTACTGCTGAGAACGCAACAACTGAAATCCCTAGAGTCATTAATGCTGCTATTCATGAACGTCGCCCAGTGCACATTCATCTTCCTATTGATGTTGCAATGACTGAAATCGAGGTAGATTCAGAGTATGATGTCGCACCAATTCCAGACGTAAATGTTGATCGATATATTAATATGGTCGCTGACAAACTACGCTCCGCTTCACAACCAGTCATTATCACAGGTCATGAAATCAACAGTTTTCACTTACACAAAGCACTCGAGCAATTTGTTAATCAAACACACATTCCAGTCGCTCAATTATCATTAGGTAAAGGGGCATTTAACGAAGAGAACCCCTATTATATTGGCATTTACGATGGCAAAATTGCAGAAGACCAAATTAAAGATTATGTCGATAACAGTGATGCCATTTTAAATATTGGCGCTAAATTAACTGACTCAGCTACAGCCGGTTTCTCTTATGAATTTGATATTGATGATGTGGTTATGCTTAATCATCATAACTTTAAATTGAATGAAACGGTTGCTGAAGATGTGACGCTACCTAGCTTAATTGATGGACTTAATACCATTGATTATCGATATGAGGGCTCGTTCCCTACTTTTGAAAAAGGGACATCAAAAGAAGTCGCATTATCAGATGATATCTTAACGCAATCAACTTACTTTGACATGATGCAACAATTCATTAAAGAGGATGATGTCTTATTAGCTGAGCAAGGTACATCATTCTTCGGTGCGTATGATTTAGCTTTACCGAAAGACATGACGTTTATAGGACAACCATTATGGGGTTCTATCGGTTATACTCTACCAGCTACTTTAGGTACGCAAATGGCTGATCCAAATCGCCGTAACATCTTACTAATCGGGGATGGCTCATTACAACTTACAGTTCAAGAGTTATCTACGATGATCCGCCAAGATATCAAACCGATTATCTTTGTGATTAATAACGATGGTTATACAGTAGAACGTTTAATCCACGGCATGGAAGAAACGTACAATGATATCCGTATGTGGGATTATAAAGCCTTACCTAAAGTGTTCGGTGGCGATAATGTTATTGTGCATGACGTGAAAACATCGAATGACTTACAGAACGTCTTTGACGCCATTAACGCTGCTCCAGAGCAATTACACTTCACTGAAGTCACAATGAAGTGGGATGACGCACCAGCTAAACTTCGCGACATTTCAAAAGCCTTTGCAGCACAGAATAAATAGGTCATCTACAATTATTAAAATAAGCCTGTCGCATGTTCTACCATGTCACAGGCTTTTTTGCATCATATACTCTTTTCATCCAAGTATTCAGAATCAATGACATCTTTCGTGATATCTTGAAGATGTTTTATATCCCATTGACTTTTCTTATCGTTTATTAATCCATGTTGTTGGGCTAATTTCTCATTATAATCATCTAAATTATACACTTCAAAATCATGTCTCGTGTCTTTATTGGTAGGATCCCACTGTTGATAATGATTGACCATACTCGTCCACTTCACATTTTCAATATGTGCACCTTTAGGCGCTTTAACTATATCAAAATTTAGTCTTCCTAATAATTGATTATGTTCATCTCCAGTATTTTGCCCATTCAGAAAGTTACCTAATGAATATGCGACAAGTGTTTGATGATTATCACGCTTACTCTTCACCCATTTAACCGGTTGAATGACATGTGGGTGTGTACCAATGACAACATCTACACCCTCATCCGCAAATAATTGAGCGTATTTCTTCTGTGTCTTATTTGGTGTATGGTGATTTTCATTTCCCCAATGGGCAGACACTATCACTACGTCGCTTTGTTGTTTTGCTTTTTGTATATCCTGTTTAATAGTAGCTTCGTCAAACGTTTTAATTGTGTAAGGATATTGTGATGTCATTTCATTTGTACCATATGTATAACTAAGTAAACTCACCTTAATACCATTCACAGTCATAACTGGTATCGTTTGAGCGTCCTTTTCCGAATTAAAAATACCTGTAAATAAAACTTGTTTATCAAACTTATTCCATGTCTTGAGGTGATTTAGGACACCTTCATCACCTTGATCTAATGAATGATTATTGGCACCATTTACCATATCAAATCCGGTTTCGACAACATCTTGAGCAATCTGACTCGGAGTATTGAAGTTCTTAAATCCTGAAAATGGGCGATCATCCCCACCTAATGGAGATTCTTGATTAATAAATGCAAGGTCAGGTGATTGTATGTCGTTCTTAATATGTAAATACATAGGCTTAAAATTGAATGACCCATCTTGTTGCAGTGCATCATTATAGACAACGGGGTGTATTAAATTATCTCCTACTGCAACCACTGATGCTTCATCAGTAACATCTTCAGCCAGTGCCATGCCACAGAGAATTGCAAAAGTGAAAAATAGTACTAAACAACTAACATAATACTTAATCACAAAGTACGCCTTCTTTCATTGAAGAATTTCAACGTCTTTTATATTCAAAACATATTTTAGTTGAGTTGCATAACATTTATTAACGAACTCTTTAATTTTCATTTTAGACAATTACTAATTTTAATGCAATTTGGATAAGAAAAAATTTTAATATATCATTTAGTTGTATAGTCGATAAATTATTAAGGGAGTTTATAATATGATATTATTGCCATTAAGCTTTGTTATGGGTTGCTTTGGTTATATCTTTAAATTCCATCCACCTACCGAGCGCAATCGTTGGTACGGTTATCGAACAACGAAATCAATGGTCAATGATCGTAATTGGATTAAAGCACAAAAACAATTTGGCATCTATTCTTTAAAATACTTATGGGTGTTATTATTGTTTGGAATTATCGGAGTAGTGATTGAAATTGTAGGTATGATGAGAAGTACTGACATTATCATCATGACTGGTTTAGGCATAGAATTGGTAGTAATGCTGTGGTATATGTTTATTGTGTATTGGAAAGTGGAGAAAGCACTTTAATTTTGACTTTATACAACAAGGTCCTCTACTTCATTCATTTGAAATAGAGGACTTTTCGTTATTCAGTCTCAAATTTTTAATTTCAATCAATGCATTTTAACAATAATTCTACCGACATCACCACCAGCTAATTTATCAAATCCTTCATTGATATCATCTAGAGTAATCACTTCACTAATGAGTGGATCAATGTTTAATCTTCCTTGTTTATATAAACTTATAAAACGAGGAATATCTCTATCAGGAACACAGCTTCCTACATAAGAACCTTTAACTGTCCGTTCTTCTGCAGCTAATGTTACTTGTGGAAATGAAAATTCATCTTTAGGATGAGGTAAGCCCGTTGTTACTGTAGTACCCCCTCGTTTAGTAATTTTATAGGCGACTTGCATTGCTGGAACAACCCCTGCTGTTTCAAATGCATATTCTACTCCGCCAGGCACATATTCTTTAATTTGTTCATCTATATCATCATCACTAGAGTTAAATGTCGCGGTAGCTCCAAACTGCTTAGCTAAATCAAATTTGTCTTCATTAATATCTAATGCAATAATTTCATTTGCACCTGCTAACTTAGCACCAATAATGGCATTTAATCCTATACCACCTAGTCCAACTACAGCAACATTACTACCTGGACGAATTTGAGCTGTATTCATCACAGCACCAATACCTGTAATGACAGCACAACCAAATACTGCTGCACGTTCAAATGGTATTTCATCACTGATTTTTACAATAGAATTTTCAGAGACAACTGCGTGTTCTGCAAATCCAGAGACACCTAAATGATGATATACTTGTCCATCTTCATTAGATAATCGAATACCTCCTTCTAACATTTCGCCTTTTTCATTTGCTTTAGCTCCATTTTCACACAAAGCTGGACGTCCTTCTTTACATGATATACATTTACCACAGCTTGGAATGAAGGTACAAACTACATGGTCACCTTCTTTCACCCTTGTGACACTACTTCCAACTTTTAATACTTCGCCAGTTGCCTCATGACCAAGTACCATTGGTAAAGATCGAGGTCTACTGCCGTTAATTACTGATAAGTCTGAATGGCATAGCCCTGCTGCATGTATTTTTAGCAATACTTCATGCTCATGAGGATCTTCTAACTCTAAGCTCTCAATTTTTAAAGGTTTCGATTCTTTATAAGGTTGAGATGCTTCCATTTCATATAATACTGCTGCTCTTGTTTTCATAATTAAACACTCCCTTGAAAGTCCCTATTCATAATATCCGTCTGTTGATTTTCGAAATTTTGCAAATTGTTCTCCATCGTGGCCAAACCAAATTTGTGCGTTTTTCTCTGCTGCTAATTTTTTTATCTTTTCTACAGAATTTGTCCAACCAACCGAATCATACAAGATACCTGGAGGTTTAAGTGTTGGTTCCATACTTTCTTTCGTATAAATAGCATCTGAGGCGAGAATAATTGTTCCAAGTTCTTCAGTTTCAATTTCTAAGCCAATCATGCCCCATGCATGACCACTGCCAAAATTCAAGACCTTAACGCCATCTACGAGTTTTAAATAATCTTCATCTCGTTTCATAGTCTTCCAAGTTAAATCGTTTTTAATCCATGCGTCTATATCCGCCCATATATACGCACCTTCTTTTTGGTTACGTGCATAAGATTGCATTGTTCCGTTGAGTTCATCGTTATGCACTATGACAGTCGCATTTGTAAAGTATTCAAGACATCCTGCATGATCTAAGTGCAAGTGAGAGGCCACAACAATATCAACATCTTTAGGGTCTATGCCAATTTGTTCAAGTCGATTAGGTAAATGACATGCTTCGTCAGCAAAGTATGGAAACGCTTTTTGTGTTACTGTAATCCAACGCCCATTATCTCCCATAGCATTTGGATTACATGCTGTATCGAATAAAATCTTTGCTTCAGGATGATCAATGAATACAGTATAAATAGGAAATTCATGCATTTCATTAGGCTGATTTGGATTATCCATCGTCGCTTGGTTTGAATTAGCAATCATCAAGTTTTTATCCATCTTCATGCGTCCATTGTCTAGTACGTAAATTTTCATTCTTTGTTTTTTTACATTTACCATGCTACTCATCCCCTTATTAACTTTTGCATGTATTATACATAGATGTTATTTACATTTTACACATAAAAATAATTACTTACAATATTTAAGTATCCTTGTTTGATTTATAAATCAAAACAAGCCTTCCACTTCGTTTGAAATTCGAAATGGAAAGCTCTATTTATGTGCTTTGTCGTTCTACGTTATTTAATTTTAATACATTATTGTTGATTTCAAATTCTGTCTCTTCAAGTAATGCCAATAAATAGTTAATCAATTGCATACCAATGTCATTGACTGGTTGATTGACTGTCGATAATGGAATCTTCAATAAACTAGAAATGGGTTGATTATCATATCCCAAAATGGCGATTTGGTTAGGAATATCTATTTGATGGGCAGTCATAAAGTGCATTAACCCTAATGCCACTTCATCGCTACCTGTAAATATAGCATCTGGTAACTGTTCTTGTCGCAACAATATTTTCCCTATCTGCTCACCATCTTCAATTGTATGAACATTATTAAAAATCCATTCATTTCTAATATCTAGACCATTATCTTTCATCGCTACTCTAAATCCGACATTTCTAGGTTTATTGAAGCAATGATCATAGTAATTATTGTCCGTGCAATAAGCTATGTTTCGATATCCTTTATTAATTAAGTATTGAATGGCATCATACGTCGTTTGACGTTGGGTGGTATGTATAATCTTCACTTTATCAGACTGCATTGACTGATCTGCCGATAAAATAATAGGTCCATATTTCGTATACGTCTCTAAAACCTCTATGTCATTTTCAAGTGCGCCCATTATCACACCAGCAATTTGTCTTTGCTTAAACATATTTAATAATCTTAATTCCTCTTCTTTATCATTATATGTTTGCATAATTAACATATGGTATGGTGTGCCTTTAATTTTTTTATCAATTGCATCAATCAAATACGCGAAATATGGATTCGTAATTCTAGGTACAATGATACCAATCGTATACGACTTGTTAGAACGCAATTGCATAGCGACTGAATTTGGCACATAATCAAGTTCATCCATCGCTTGTTGGATTTTAATTTTCTTATCCTCAGAAATATAAGGATGATGATTTAAATATCTTGAAACCGTCGATATAGATAACCCTGCTCTCTGAGCTACATCTTTTATTGTTGCCATAGTACCACCTTTAATGAAAACGTTTTCATTATTGATGATAGGTTGTTCCCTAGTTTTTGTCAATCACTCAAGTTAGATATTTATCAGTTTAAAAAATATTAAAAGCACGGGAGTGGGACAGAAATAATAATTTCTCAAAATTTATTTTGTCGTATCCCCAGCTTGCTTAGCTTGTAGAATTTCTTTAGGAAATTCTCTTTGCTGGGGCCCCGAACCCCAACTTGCTTAGCTTGTAGAATTTCTTTAAGAAATTCTCTTTGTTGGGGCCCCGCCTACCAGGCAAGGATGACTAGGTTTGAAAAAAGCTTGATTCAAGCGCATTTTCAAATCAGTCAGCTACTGACAAAATGATAAAGTAGGCTGAGACATTTTATTTTGTCCCAGACTCCTGCTATTATTCATCATTTGGATTCCAAATTCTTTTTCATTCCTATTCTTCTACTAACCATTCAATTGTGCGTTTGATGGCTTTATCCCAGAACGCATAATCATGTTCACCTGGACCTTCTTCATATTGATAGTCAATTCCTTTATCATCCAAATATGTCATAAATTGTTGATTATCTTCATATAAGAAATCTTCTGTACCACATTGAATCAACAACTTAGGTATGGTCAATCCTTTTTCGATTGCTTCATCAACTAAATGATATGTATCGAGTTCAGTACCCTTGATAGTTGTATCTTCCCCAGTAATTGCTTTTGGTGCGAAATCAGGATAATCAAGTTCCATTAACCCTTGCGCTTGAAAGACAGAAGACAATGGCGATGCTTTAGAGAAGAGTCTTCCTTGTGTTAATGCAAATTTCATCGTGCCGTAACCACCCATCGAATGACCTGCAATAAAATTATCTTCACGTTTTGGTGATAATGGAAGTAGCTTATGTGCGTAGTGATACACTTCCAATATATGGTCATAATAACTATGACCGTACGTCATATTTGCATAGCCACTATGATCTGCATTCGGCATAATAATGGCTAATTGATGTTCATTTGCATATCGCTCAACACTGGTAAAGCGTGTATACGACGTTGCATCACTTGATAATCCATGCAATAGCATAAGTGATTTATAAGATTTAGGTGATTGTGTTTCGTCGAAGAAACTGGCGTCTTCTGGAATAATTGCTACAAATGATTGTTGCATACCTAAAGATGGTGATAAGTAATTGATTGTCATGAGTGCCATGTTGATTGTCGCCCCTTCTAATAATAAATGATTATATCTATTTTACACTTTTTCTGAAAAAGGTGTTACCCAAACATACAAAAAGACGTTAGTAATGTCACCAACGTCTTAAGTAGCAATTATTGTGTTTATATCGGTTTGGTAGTTTAATATAAACGCTTTTTGTATATAAAGGGGGCTTTGTGTCTTATTTATTACTTTATAACCATCCAGTTTTTGCCATTTTTTATTAATTTTTTCTCTTCTTTTAATTCATGTACAATATGGCCAGTTGTTTCACGTGAAATACCTGCTAAATCACTCAGTAATTGAATGGTCATGATATGTTTAATTTCGTAGAATTCATCATGATCGTATCCTATTGCATGACATAAATAATATAGTACTTTCTCAATACGTTCTCTCGCCAACTTTGTGGTTAATGCCATATTGTATTCCCTTAGCAGTTCAAGTTCGTTATTTAACTTTTCGAACAGTGTAACAAATATGTCGTCATGATTTTTACAAAGATATTCCAACATATCTTTAGGTATTCCTATTACATTACATGGTGTTATAGCTGTGCACATCTCGTTTAATTCAATTTTACGAAAGAGATGATTTAACGGAAATAATAGTTGCTCTTTATTAAGCTTACGATAAGCGTCCCCATCTTCATTAATTGTTTCACGCAAAACAATACCGTCTAGTAATAAATACACATAGGTGGGCTGATCAGATGAATAATATATGATTTGTCCTTTATTGTAACGTCGCACGAAACATTCACTCTTGAATGCTTGAATGACACCCGTTGGAATATTTAAGTAAGACGCTAATTGTTTGAGCCCTTCACTTAAATCATTGTCTCTGTTGTTGATATATGTCTTTCCGGCCATTGAGATACACTCCTAAATCTTTTAAAACTTTTTATTAGAATACTGAAACGCTTCCCATCGCTAAGCGAATGATACCTATTATTGCAAGTATGATAATGACTGCAAACAAGATATAGTCACCTTTCGTTAATGGTTTATGGTTATTACGTTGTACGAAACGATAAACAAATAGACCAGGGATGTAGAGCAACATGGTTAATAACAAGTAATCAATACCTGCAGCGTACACAAGCCATATCGCATAGATTGATGCAATAATACCGATTGCCCATTGTTTCACTGTAGCGTGTCCTTTATGCTCAATTGTGTATTTCAATTGATAAAAGGCACTAAACATATACGGAATTAAAATCGCGCTTGATGCAAGTGAAAACGCAAATTGATATGCACTGTCTGTAAATAACATGCTAATTAAGAATATTTGTACTAGAATGTTTGTAATTAATAATGCATTGATTGGTGCTTTATTTTTATTTTCTTTAGCAAACCATTTCGGGAACAAGCCATCTTTAGCCACTATAAATGGTAGCTCACCAGCTAGTAATGTCCAACCAAGCCATGCACCTAAAACAGAAATAATTAATCCAATGTTAACGAGTACTGAACCCCAATGACCAACGATATGTTCTAACACTTGTGCCATTGATGGGCTTGCAAGATCAGCAATTTGATTTTGTTGAATGACGCCTTGTGCCAATACAGTCATTAAGAAGTAAATAACAAGTACTGAAACAAGTCCAATTACTGTAGCAGTGCCTACGTCTTTTTTCGATTTAGCACGACCTGAGAATACCACTGCACCTTCAATACCAGTGAATACCCATACGGTTACAAGCATTGTACTCTTAACTTGAGACATTGTATCGCCCCAACTAAATATACCTGTACCACCGCTTGTCATTCCGTAGAACCCTGCTTTAAATGTATCGAAATTAAATACTACAATCATACAAATGATGACTAAGAATATAGGAATTAACTTTGCAACAGTTACAATACTATTGATAAAAGCTGCGGTTTCAACACCTCTAAGTATTAAGAAGTGCACACCCCATAATAAGAAAGAAGCGACGATAATACTTGGTAGCGTATTACCACCTTTGAAGATTGGGAAGAAGTTACCTACTGCTGACATCAATAATGTTGCATAGGCTACGTTACCTAGAAACGCAGCAAACCAGTAGCCCCAAGCACTTGAGAAACCAATAAAGTCGCCAAATCCAGCCTGTGCATAACTGTAAATTCCACCTTCTAAGTCCGGTCTTACATTAGTGAGATTTTGGAAGACAAATGCGAGTGAAATCATTCCGATTGCGGTGATAATCCATCCAATCATAATTGCTAAACCACCGGCTTGACCACCCATATCAGAAATGATATTAAATGCACCGCCACCAATCATAGAACCAATGACTAAGCCAATAAGTGACGTTTTACCAAGTTTGTTTGTGTCTGATTCATTCATAATTCATTTCCCCTTCTAAGGAGGATTACTTTTAAATTAAGGGCTTGAAGCATCATTATTCAATTGTCTGGTAACCCTGCTTCAAACCCTTCTCCTTGTGTTATATTTCTACATCACTTTCCCTGCGATGTATTTTTCAAAAAAGTCCTTACGTTTGCTCGAAATACTTTAAATATCTTCTCTAAATAATGGTTGGCTCATACATCTTGGGCCCCCACGTCCACGAACAAGTTCACTACCAGTAATTTCAAGCACTTTAATGCCTTTATCACGAAGTAATTGGTTTGATACGTAGTTTCGGTCATAAGTAACGACCACACCTGGGCGTATACATAGCGTGTTTGAACCGTCATTCCATTGTTCACGTGCGCCGTCTATCACGTCACCATTACCAGTTGGGATAAACTCGATTTTTTCAACGCCAAGTACGTCTGCTAGCGTTTCACGTAGTTTATTAGAATGTGTAATTTTGATATCATCTTTTGCTTCATCGTATTCAATCGTAAATAAATTCATGTTATTTTCTTCTTTGAAAATAGCTGAATGCACTGTGAATTTATCGTAGTCAATCATTGTGAATACTGTATCTAAATGCATGAACGTACGACTATTTGGAATTTCAATCGCAATTACTTTCTTGAATGTCGTAGATTCATCTTTAAATATATTACGTGCTAAGCGTTCAATTGCTTGTGCTGATGTACGTTCAGATATACCAATGGCTAAAGCTTCTTTAGATAGAATTAATTCATCTCCACCTTCGATATTAAATGGTGAGTTTCGGTCTAACCATACTGGTACATCTGCATCTTTAAATCTTGGATGATATTTTAAAATGTATGTCATAAATAGTGATTCTCTGCGACGTGCTCTCCAATACATTCTGTTAATTGTCATACCTCTACCTACTGATGCTTGAGGATCACGTGTAAAGTAAAGGTTAGGCATTGGGTCTAAATAGAATGGATATCTATCATCCATGTATTCAACGAGATGTGTTGTTTTTAGTTCAATTTCTTCTTTTCTCACACCAGCCATAATTTTATCGATTAATTCTTGATCTGATAACTTCGCAAAAAACATTTTAATTTCAGCTTCATGTCCTAATACTGTTTTTTGAGATTCTGCAAGAATATCGTCAATGAACTGTTCTCGCACATCTTTATCTGCAATTGCTTCAGCTGCTAGTTTTTCTAAATAAACAACTTCCACACCTTCATCACGAAGTGTTTGTGCAAATTTGTCGTGCTCTTCTTGCGCCACTTTTAAATAAGGAATATCATCGAATAGCAAGCCACTTAAGTGATCTGGTACTAAATTTTCTAATTCTTTACCAGGTCGTTTGAGTAATACTGTTTTTAATCTACCGATTTCACTGTTTACTTGAATAGGTCCTTGTGTCATATTCATTTCCTCCTTTATTTATCTACAATTAGAGTATAAAGCGCTTTCAAAAAAGTTTATGTGATTGTTTTCACAATATGAACGTGTGCTAGTTCATGCTTTCTGGTTATTCAATGCATATTTGTGATTGAATATACAAAATCATTGGGCATTTGGTGCTTTTTATGTATATTCCATTTATTTTCGTATGATAATATTTTTAAGAAAAGTTTTTTATGCATTATTCTGTATTTATAAACACCCGTGATTTGTATCTACAATTATATAACTACTTAGGTTATGAACATTATAAATTAGGTGTGTTACACTCTATTATAGATAATATAAAAAAGTAAATCCACATTATATTTTATACATTAATTTGAATATTTATGATTAAATAATTTATAATGCACATATTTAGCCATTTCTTCAGAATTAGTTAGTACCATCAATGTGTCATTGCCACCTACTGTCCCTAATATTTCATTAATATTCATTCGATCAATGAAATAATTAATGCATTGCGCAAATCCTGGAGATGTTTTGATAAGTATGTAGCTATCTTTTATTATGATACTTTTAATTTCACTGTCATAATAATGTAGCAGTTTCGTTTTAGCATCCATTTGTTGCGTATTATCTAACTTCTTATAATAGGATTGATTACTTACAGCTGGAACTTTAAAAATCTTTAATTCTTTCAAATCTCTTGAAATCGTAGTTACGCTATAGCGCACCCCGAAATGCGTATCAATGTAATCTGCAATCTCTTCCTTTTTGTTAAATCGGTTATTCTTAACTACCGTTGCGATGAGATCTAGACGTTTATTCTTTTTCATATTATAAACTCCCTCTATCCCTATACAGCCTACTGCTATATTTATGTTTTACTTTTAACGTATCATTTTTTTGTCTTTCTTTGTGTGGGGTATTTCATAAAATCTGTTATAAATTTAATTATTTACATAAAAACGCCCCAAAAGTAAGATTTATCATCCAACTATTGAGGTGTCTTTCAAGTTATGCTATTTTGATTCTTTCATAGCTTGTTTTACAGTGCTATAGCCCATTACCACGCGATCAACTTTACCGTTATCTACATCAAACCATACCGTCATTCCTTTTGAATTTGGTTGGTAGAAATAGATACCTGTTGTATTATGCTTTTGGTTATTTACCTTTTGTAAATCTTTACCGTAAGTTTTATTTAATTGATCCAATGTCATTTTACCCGTTACGTTTAAATCAAGTAATGATGCTGTTTTACCATCTTTCGAAACGTTTCTAAAATATTGATCATATTTTTTCACATTTTTAGATGATGTTGTTGCTTTCAATTTAATACCGTTGAATGTGACATTTTCAGCTTTTACCGCATTTTTAAAATGTTTATCTAATACAAAAGATACGTCTTGACCTGCATATCCTTTATAATTGTAATATGCAGATGTCGCATTCGCTTTAGAATGAGTTGTGTTTGTTGTAGCTTTAGATTCAGCATGTGCAATAGATGTTTCCGTCAATGCACTCGTAACACCTACACCAAATAATGTGCTTAGTGCTAATGTCGTTGCGACTAATGTTTTTGTAGTTTTTCTCAAATTAGAAGCCTTCTTTCTTTATAACTAAACATATCATACGCCATTCTTGATTGTTATACAATTTTGGTTAACTAATTAGAAGTGTTTAATATTTGATGTAATGTTGTTTATAATTACACAAAATTAAATTTCACAAATAGTTAAATATTTTTTTATATAAATTATGTTATACTAAATATAGGAGTAACATCCCCATTAACTCCTTCACAAAAAGTTATATTATGTAATAACTATAGCCATAAGTTTACTTCCCCTTTGTTAAACTTATGGCTCTTTTATATAGTCTTTTTTACTTTTCCAAAATAAATATAAAATTACTTTATATTGTAGAAAACCACTTCCAAAACGCGAACATATGTTCTATAATGAATTTGAGGTGGTTAACATGATTCCAAATCCTAATGCGCCAGATGAGTATAAATATGAAACAGATTATCGTAAAATACCAAGACAATATCTAGACGCTAACATTCCTCAAGGACGTGGCATGGTGAAGTGGGCTCCCTTTGCGACAATGCCAGAACAATATCAACGATTGAATGATTTTATTGAGGAACAGAATAAAATTGCCATGCCTTCATTGTCAGATGATCAATTCGAAGATATCAATCGACAGCTCACTTGTAAATTCACACAGCACCAACTGGCAATGATTAGTTATTGGAGAAATGGCTATATCCAATCAATTGCAGCGTATATACGTCGTATCGACTCGCTAAATCGCTGTATCACAATTAGTAACGAGAACGGTTCACAAACGATGAAACTCGATTTTGAGGTTATTTGTAATGTAGAGTAAGTGTGCTGCGTAATTAGTGACTCATATCATTGAAACATGAGTTTTATTTTAACTAGAGATAAATTAAAGCGCATAGATGAGGAAGTCCCATTTATGCGCTCTTCTAAATATTATTTACTTGTTGTAAAGCCTACGTAACTAATATCTACTTCTACAACTTTATTGTTATTAAGAACAAATGATGTTGCTAAACCATCTTTATTTGGTTTATAAACGTAAATACCGCTACCTTTAACATTATTGTTGCCTTTTACTTTTTTCAAATCTTTACCATAAGCTTTTTTAAGTTGACTGTACGTTAAATCGCCTTTAACTATAAATTGTAATTTATTCGCTTTTTTGCCATTGCTTGTTACGCCAGTAAATTTCTGATTATACTTTTCTTTTACAGTTGTGCTATTTGTTTTAGCAAGTTTGATACCATTAAATTTAATGTTGTCGTGTTTGATTGCGTTAATAAAGTTCTTGTCTGTTAAGAATTTAGCGTCTTTATCAACGTAACCATTATAAGAGTAGTAATACCCTTTAGTTTGCGTTGCTGCATGGGCAGTATCTTGTACTGGTAATACAGCGCTACTCACTCCTAAAAGTGTTCCAAATGCTAATGTTGTTGAGGCAATAGTTTTAACTACTTTATTCATGTTAGTCCTTCTTTCTATATTAGAATTACACTTCATTTATATTATCGCACAATACATACAAACATTCACTGTACTTAAGACCTATTTATCAAAAATTTTAGTAAACAAAATTTAATATTATAAAATTGTGTAAATACTATCTATTTTATGAAGTTTTATTATAATAAGATAAAGAAATGAATTAAGGACGGAGGATACACCTTGAAAAAAGTATTGGCAGGTAGCGTCATTTTATTACTTGTTGTTGCTTTAGGTTTTTCAATATTCTTTGCAGCAACTGGTACTAAACAATCAAATTCAAGTGATGATCATAAAACTGAGAAGCATGATAAAAAAGAGAAGAAAGATAAAGCGAAAGAAGAACAAACTGATGAGCAATCTACTACATCTGATAATGGAGAAAATGCACAATCAGACCCAACGTCAAACAACACTGTAAACACGCAACAAAGTTATTCTACACAACAAAATAACTCGACGACAACTCGAACACAAGAATCTAAAACAAAAGAAAGCAGTTCAAGACAAAAGAGTTCAGAAAGTGCTACTTCAGAAAAAAATACTAAAGAAACTCAAACAACACAACAACCAAGTACACAACAACCTTCTACGCAACAGCCATCAACATCACAACCTAGCACACAGAATAAAACGACAACTAATAATAGTTCAACACAAAGTTCAAGTAGTTCTGGTAGTTCAAGTGATTCTAAAGATAAAAATTAAACATAGTAACAATAAATATATAGCACATAAAAAGCATTCTAGCCCATTTATAAGGTTAGAATGCTTTTTATAGTACAAATATCGTTTCCGTAACTACTCAGTTACTTTACTTTCAGCCACGCGCTTAGAAATTTTACGCATAATTGGATCTAAGACTGGTTTGACTAAGATACCTAAAATAAAGAATCCTAGTCCAAATAGTATTAAGATAATCATTTTCGTAATTAAAATTTCTGGTACAATGCCACCTACCGTTTCACGTAAAGAATCTATCACATACGTGAATGGTAAATATGGTGAAATCGTTTGGAAGAACTTAGGTGCAGTTACAACTGGGAATGTTCCTCCACCACCAGCAATTTGTAATACTAGTAAAATGATTGCAATAGCTTTACCTGGGTTTCCAAGTAATGACACGCATGTATACACAATCGTATTAAAGACAATAGCACCACACAGTGCGACTAAGATAAACAATGTCGGCGATTCAACCTGCGCTTTCAAAATAACCAAGTCACCAATCGTTACAATCAATGCTTGAATGATACCCATCATTATAAAGAAAGCACCTTTACCTAAATAAATTTGACGTTTCGTTAACTCATCTTCCAAGGCTTCATGTTTATTATCTACAGACAATAAACTTACTAGTAATAATGCCCCTACCCATATAGATAATGACGTATAGAATGGTGTCATACCTGAACCATAATCTTTAACTGGGAAGACATCTACTTGTTTCTTATGAATAGGATTCGCAACCACATCGGCTTGTTTCTTCAAGTCATTCTTCAACGCATCAATCACTTTATCTACCGCATCATCTTCATCTAATTTTTTAAATATTTTATTCGCTTTGTTTAAATCTTTTTCAATATCTGGCAAACGGTTTTCAGAGAAATTAGCTAAGTTTGCTAACGCTTCTTTCGCACGTGGTTGATTTTGATTTAATAAATCAACGGCATTGTCATACTTATTGAACAATGTCGGTAAGTTCGTATTTACTGTTGCTGTAGCATTCGCAAGTTGTTGCTCTAAATCTGGCAAATCATTACGAACAAAGTCAGCTGCATTCGCTACGTCTTTTTTCACTGTAGGGAAATATTTCTGAGCAGTTTGCATAGCATTAATATAGGTTTGTTCTAAAGCAGGTAATTCGCTTTGAATGTTAGCTATACGATTCTGTCCATCTGTAACTATATCCTGACCAGCAATGATAACACGATTAATCGTATTTAATTTAGATTGAACGTCTGATAACGTATTCTGACCTCTGCTTAATTCTTGTGTAATTTGATTAGATACAACTAACAAACGATTGTTTAAGTCGTTTTTAATGAAATCACGATAGTTACCTAACGCTTTATTTAAATCTGGTAACGAACGCAATACGTTAACTGCTTCTGCTTTACCTGAACTACCATTTTTTAGTGCATCAATGAGTTGATTCGTTGAACGTAATGAATCGCTGATACGATTATTGGCACTCTCAACTTGTTTAATTTGAGACGATAAATCGACATGTTCTCTTTTTTCTAATTCTTTTAACACGTCTATCAATTGTTGATTACTTTTCGAGCTATTTTCAAGACGTGTTTTTAAGTTACGTAACATATCATTAAATTCAGTCGGTCGATTAGAACCAATAACACCATAAGATATATCTTTCAAGGCTTTAATGTCTGACTGTGTTGCTTTCGCTTGATTATCAGAATTACTTGAAAGTGTTAATAATGCTTCTGCAAGCGCACTATTCATAGACTTCACGTCATTGTTTGAGACAATTTGATTATCATTCACAGTGTCCTGGCTACTATCTGTGCTCAACTTCTGAATTTGATATTGAGGAAGTCCCGACGTACTTTGTTGACGCAATGCACTATTGGCTTGGTTATTTACTTCTTGAGCACGCCCTGCCGCTTCTTGATAATCACCTACACGTTGCTGAGCAGATGTAAGATAACCTTGTGCATCATTTAAACGCGTATTCGCTAAATCAAGCCCCTCACTAGCAATATCCACGCCTCTATTAATCTTAGGAAATTGTGACGGTATATCATTAGAAGCTACATCTAATAGTTTCTCAATGTTCGGCATATATTCATTAAGTGCTAAGATGAGTTTTGCCTTTTCGTTAAGTGACGGAATGGCTGCATTCACATCATTAAGCTTTTGTTGGGCGTCTAAAATATCGCCTTTGTAATTACCTAATTCACGGAATTGATTTGCATATTTATCAAGATCATCCTGATGATCATTCAAATATTCAATACGATCCGCAATTTTATTGATTTGTGGTAATGAGTCATGTGCCGCATAAACTGCATTTTTTATTTTATTAATTGTAGGTACTTCATCTTCAAGTTGAATACCCACTTTATTCGCTTCTTGTAGTAACGCTTTCGTGACGGTTTCATTGAACTGTTTATTTGCTTCGTCAACGATGACCGTTGAACCTGTATCGGTCATTTTCGGTGCGACGGCATTGATTTTTTGATTAACTTTATATTCGATATCGGCTTTTTGTGGTTTATTTCTTAATGTGCCAGTAATTTGATGCGAGAATTCTTTAGGTATGTATATGCCAGCATAATATTTACCCATTTTAATTTCATGGTCTGCCTTTTCCCGGCTAACGAATTGCCAATCAAATTTATCGTTTTTCTTAAGATTGTCTTCTAATGTATTACCAACATTAATTTTCTTGCCACGAACTTTGTCACCCTTGTCCTCGTTCACAACGGCAACCTTGATATGACCTGTATGACTATAAGGATCCCACATAGCCCATAAGTTGAACCAAGCATAGAAAGACGGTAATATCGCAAGTCCTGCTAGTATAACCCAAACTGCTGGCGTCTTAGCAATTCGCTTCAAGTCCGTTATAAATAATTTTAGTGCGTTTTTCATTTTCACACTCCTAAAAATGAAATATTAAGATTTTATCTCAAAATGATGTTAAGTATTGTTTTTTTCTTTATAGAGTTAGTATAATACTTTTATTAAGCAAAGTAATAATTAGTTGATACTTATCAACTAAAAATCATAATAAATATTATATCAAATTCTGATATATTCGCATACCACCATAATTAATTTGATAGGAGGAAAAGAGCGTAATGTCGAAGCATAAATTCATGATTTACTTTTTAACAACAACGCTAGTATTACCAACATTTACGACTAGCATTGCACATGCTGAAGACACAAACGAAGATGCTAAGATGAAATCATCTAGCACACAAGAGGAACAGACTGATCATAATGAAGATGTAAATGACAATAATATTAATGAAGCATCTCAACCAGACGATACTCAGTCCGATAACACATCTTCTGAAGCACCTACTAAAGAAGATTCGAAGAACAAGATAAAACGAGAAAAGTCTAAGTCATCAAATACGTCATCAGAGGAGAAAGATGATGACAACACAAGCGTATCTCGCAGTCATCAAAAGCGTGATAAAAATACAAATAACACTTACCGTACACCCCTTTCTCCAATCTTTGACGCAACTCATTCTAGTGGTTTACCTGCTTCTAACTTTTTAAATCCTGATTTATATCAAAATGGATTTAGCCTAACTCATTTAATTGCATCATTATTTAATTTCGATAGTGATATTTCAGATTATGAGCAACCCGCAAGCACTAATGAAGCAGATGATGACACGCATTCTACAAATGAGCAAGATACTGATTCACAAGACCAAGATCAAACAGAACATAGCGCTTCATCTTCTGACACAACGGATCGCGAACATGATGACATACAGCAAAGTAGTGAGCAAGCTAACCAATCAGATAAGACTTCACGACAAGATGATATAGATACAAATCAACAATCAACTGCCAATCAAGATAAGGACGATGCAAGTGTTAGTAAAGCGTTAGATGCCATTGATGATTTCGTCTCAGATGAAACAGATGATGATAAAGATAATCAAGGAAGTAATAATACAGATACCACTAATCATCAATCAGATAATGACGATACAAGCACTGACTCAAAAAATGATTCTAGTAAAACATCATCTTCTGATAGTAATAGTCTATCTGAATCTGCCTTAGACACTGTGCTCGATAAGTATAGTGAAGATGCTAAAAAGACGCATCAAGATTTCGAATCATCTAAAAAGGATAACGAAACAAACACATCTAAGGGTGAAAAAACAAAAAACAACACGACTAAAGCAAGTAACCCTCAGTTGCCAACTAAGAAGGAGCTTGAACATAAAACTACACCTTCACAGTCATTTGAAGATGACTTTAAGCAAAGTAATACGCGTTCAACTAGTCTGTTCCAAACATTACCTCAACTTAATGGTAGTGATATAACGGATGGCGATATAACAGTTGTTGAAAATAAAGGTACGCGTGACTTTATTAAGTCTATCGCTAAAGATGCACATAAGATTGGTCAAGATAAAGATCTTTATGCCTCAGTTATGATTGCTCAAGCTATTCTTGAATCTAGTTCAGGAAACAGTACCTTAGCACAAGCACCTAATTATAATTTATTTGGTATTAAAGGTAGTTATAAAGGACAATCTGTAAACTTTAATACGCTAGAAGCTGGTAATGACAACAGTATGTTTAGTATTAATGCTGGGTTCCGTAAATATCCAAGTACTAAAGCATCATTGGAAGATTATGCTGATTTAATTAAAAATGGTATCGACGGTAATCCAACAATTTATAAACCTACTTGGAAGCATGAAGCTATAGATTATCGTGATGCGACACGACATTTAAGCCGTACGTATGCTACAGACCCTAACTATGCTACTAAATTAAATAGCTTAATCAAACACTATCACTTAACTGATTTTGATAAGAAAAAAATGCCAGATTTAGATCAATATACTAAACAAACATCTAGTGGAGAAGATACTTCAGGTAGTGAGTTTAAATCATTTGAAATCACAGATTCGTCATCACCTTATCCTCAAGGTCAATGTACATGGTATGTATACGAACGTGTTCAACAATTTGGTAAGAAAGTAGGTAGCGACTGGGGAGATGCCCATAACTGGGATAATCGTGCAGAACGTGACAACTATGATGTCAGTCAAACACCTTCTACACATAGCGCAGTCGTCTTTGAAGCAGGACAAGCTGGTGCGCATGATGTATATGGTCATGTTGCCTTTGTTGAAAAGGTAAATAAAGATGGCTCTATCGTCATCTCAGAATCTAATGTCAAAGGTTTAGGCATCGTGTCATATCGCACAATTGATGCTAGCACAGCTGAAGCCTTACACTATATTCAGCCTAAATAATGCTGATGTGAGTTAAATAAGATAACATATAAAAAAGGTGGTGCACCCGATTTGGGTGAACCACCTTTTTAATTCATCTATTATGAATAAATTAATACTTGAGTGATAAGCATGCCACCACCGAAGATGAATACGAAGGCAACGACTGGCCATACGAATTTCAACCAGTGAGAGTACTTCATGTCTAACATTTGTAATGTTGCCATTATCAATCCTGTTGGTGCTAAGAATAACATTGCATATTGACCAAATTGATATGCTGTTACGATAACAAATCTAGGAATACCTACTGTATCAGCAAGTGGTGCAAAGATTGGCATTGCAAGCACTGCTAAACCAGAAGATGATGGAATAATGAAACCTAGGAAGAAGAAGATAATCAACAATATTACAATGAAGATTGGTCCACTTACACCTTGTACAAGTGATGAACTGAAGTTCAAGATTGTATCTGAGATTAATCCATCATTCATAATCATATTGATACCACGTGCCAAACCAATGATTAGTGATACCCCTACCAAACTTGATGCACCTTCTACAAATGCATCGACGACCACTTTCTCGCCAAGTCCATCTTTACCTAATGCTACCATTAACATGATTACAATTGTAAATGCTAAGAACATTGAGGCCATGATTGGGAACCACCAACCTTGTGTCATAACGCCCCATACCATGATTGGGAATGGTAAGATGAATAAAATTAAAATGATTTTTTTGCGTAGTGTAAATGGTTTTTCTCCGCCATCATCGTTAATAACTGACCATTGATTTTCAAATTTAGTTTTATCTTCATATGTGTAAGATGCTTTAGGATCTTTTTTAATTTTTTTAGCGTACCAGTATAAATAACCTACTGTAAATATTGTTGCCACAATTAAGCCAACAATTCTCCAATATAAACCATCTACGAATGTTGTACCTGCTGCATTTGATGCGATAACAACTGAGAATGGGTTAACTGTTGAGAATGTACTACCTACAGAACTTGCTAGGAAGATTGCCCCAACACAGATAATTGAGTCATATCCCATGGCAATAAAGATGGGTACGAGTATTGGATAAAATGCTACCGCTTCTTCTTCAATACCACAAAGCGTACCACCTAGTACCATTAATACTGACACCATGAATACAAGTAAAAATTCATGACCTTTAGTTTTTTTAGTAAGTGCTAAAAGTCCTGATTCAAATGAACCACTCTTTTGTACAACACCAATGAGTCCACCTAATACTAAAATAAATACCATTACATCGACTGCTTCAATTGTACCGTTAACCATGCTTGATGTAATTTGATCTGGTCCAGCAGGTTTTTGTTCTAATCGTTCGTATGTTCCAGGAATTGAGATAGGTTTATTGATGGCACCTGATTTAAATTGGTCTACATCAATTTTTACACCTAATTTATCTAATTGTTCTTGTGTTCCAGGGACTGTTTTTGATTTATTATGAGCATCGACAATTTTAAATTCATGAGCACCGCCATCATAGGATAACTTAGAGTATGCACCAGCTGGTATCATCCACGTTGCCATAACAGCGATTACAGTTAAAATAAATAAAATTGTAAATGCGCCAGGCATCTTAAGCGAGAATCGTTTTTTCCGTCCTTTGCTAGTACTATTAGTAACTTCGTTAGTGTGTGTCATGCTTTTCAACCCCTTTAAGTATTTTTTATCTATGAAAATGCTATACACATTTAAAACGTATACTTTGTGAAAATTTGTTAATTAAGCAACTTTGTGAAAAATTTCTCAATTTCTTTTTCCACTATTAGTGTATGTCTAATGCACTTTACAATCAATATGAATATTAAATAAAATGTAAATATTTTAGATTATTCCATAATTATTTCACATAACTTTACCAATAATTTCTCAAAATTCACTTGCTATTTTCTAGGAATTGTGCAAGCGCTTTCCTAACCGATGTTGAGCCTCTTTTTCAAAAAATAGGCGTAGATAACATAAGTAAGTAATGATTACTCAGTTATCCACGCTTTAAGTTTGTATTTAATGTTTAGTGTTTTGTTGTTTACGACGACCTAACCCTATTAAAGTACCCCCAGCAATCACTAATAACACTGTTACTGGTAGCCAAGACTTTTTAACTACTTCTCCAGTATTTGGTAAAGATAGATTCCCTTCATCATCAAATAAGCCACTTAAAAATCCATCATCATCGCCTAATTGTCCCAATGATAATCCTTGTACAGGATTAGGAATATCTTCAATATTGTCTAACAGACTTCCTCCTGAATTAAGACCATCTAATAGACCACCACCAGTTAGTCCATCTAGTAAATGAGACCCTTGATTAAGAAGATTAGAACTTGATGTACTACCATTAATGCGATCAAATAGTGAAGGTCTATTGGTAATAGGATCTAAGATATAATTCAAATTATTTTTTGCAGTGTCGAGTTTATTTTGCAACTGTAATAAATCTCCACCTGTACCGTTTAATGCATTTTTCACTAAATCTAACGCATCAGCTTTATCCGTTTGAACTCTAGCGATAAGATCTGCCAACGCCTTCGCTTGTGTTTGATTTAACTTTGTAGCTAATAACGTTTCAATGGTTTGTTTAGGGGCTGACGATTTATCTAGTACGTCTTTAAGAATATCATCAGCTGTTACTGACTGATTTGCATTAATTTTTTGCTTCACTTGATTTACTAATTCTGAACTAGATAAATTCTCTTTAGCAAGCTGTTTAGCTATTTGTGATGCTTCATTATTTCCTAAACGTGTTGAAAGCAATGTTTTGATTAAAGCCTCTTTATCAGGTGTTTGATCAAACATGGATGCCAAAATATCATCACTTGTTGTCGTTTTGAGGTTGTCGATATGTTTCATCATTTGATCTGCTATTTGCTTATCTGACTGACCGTTAGTTTTAATCTGCTTGGCTATCTTTTGAGCTTCGTTTTTACTAAAGACACTTCTTAAGATTTGTTCGACTGTTGCTTGCTTATTTGAAGACTGTTCTAAGCGGCCACTTATTTGATCTCGGTTCGCTTTAACATTTTGTCGAACATTTCTAATATCTTTTTCAACATTTTGCTTTTGCTCATTAGTCAAATTGTTGTTTTGCTTTACTTGTTGTTCTAACTGTCTCAATTGCTCAAGTTTATGGTCACTGTAACGTTTCGATGTGTTATTTTGTTTATTTTCAACTTTTGTAATGGCTTGATCAATTTTTTGATTAGCAGATAATTCGTCAGTTAATGCATCAATATGACCCTCTTTTGAATCAATCTTGTTTGACTTATGGCTGATATCATCTTTATCTATCTGTTTGATACCACTTAGAATACTTTTATCTGATGCAGTATTAGTATTATCTTTTGAATGCGATTCTGTTGAATTGTCATCTTGAATGGATGAGTCAGTTTGATCTCGAATATCTTCTACAGATGAATGTGCACTTTCTTTAGTTGATTCTATGTCATTTTTAACATTATCCATTTCATCCAATATTGAGGTATCATCATTTTCTTCATTCATGTGATTCGTAATGTCTTGAGAAGATGCTGATTGTCCACTACTTATTTGGCTATTTTCACTATTATTTGTGGAACCTTGTTCCGACTTCATATCTTCACTTTGTTGATGGGTATCAACCTTTTCAGATAGAGAATCTAAATCGGCTATTATTTTATCTAATTCATCTAGCTTATCTCCTTCATTCGTTGATGATTGCTCAGCAGTTGAGAGTGAAGATTCATTAGAAGTGCTTGCTTTTTCACCAGTTTCTCTAGTACTTTCCTCATTTGATATACGGTCTTCTTCCTGTGCATCCCTTAAAATTTGATCAATTTCAGACTGATTACGTGCATCTTCAATATCTTCTTTATAACTTTTAATATCAGTGGCTTGTAGGTACTTCAAACGGTCAATTTTTGTTTTCGCTTTATCTATCGCTTTATCAAGTTTATTTTGAACAGATGTCATTTCACTTGAAACGTTGTCGATGCGGTCATTTGATTGTGCAACTCCATCTTTGGTAAATCCATAACCCACTAATGTTCCACTCATTAACAACACTGAACATGACACTTTTAAATACGAATTAAATTTAGAATGTTGTCTAAGCTTCTTCACGCATATCACCCTTTTTATTAATATTCCACTTCATTATATAACATTTAATTTAAAACTTATACTTCTGTTTTTTGAAAATTAATTAAAGGTTCCAAACATTGACCAGTCATAGATTTTTATAATTTTATACGTTTAGTGTTGATTTTTTTAGTATCTGTAACCTTAACAGAGTATTGGTACGCATTAGTTAAATCAATAAGAGATAAGAATTTATTATGACCAGCACCTGTATCAATATCTAGTATATTTTTCTTTTTATATAATTCATCGTTTTTTAACCCATAGCGATAATTAGGAATATGTCCATGTATCAAATATTTATTTTTAGGGATGTTTCTATTTAAATTATGGTTATAATGACCAGTAGTATATTCCTTAATCTGTTTATTTAAAGGTTTAGACGTATCTATACCAGCATGCGCAAATATGTAATTATCTATGACCTCGATTGTCGACAATTCTCTTAAAAATTTGTGCCAGCGTTTGATTTTTTTATCTTTACTTTCTAACCAACGCATCTCATGATTGCCAGCCAAGGCAAGTGCACCTCGACGTTTTAAGCGTTTCACTAACTTCAAAGTCCCAAATGAATCGGGTCCATTATTAACATAATCTCCCATTAAAACGAGTTGATCTTTTCTCACATTAAAATTAACTGCCTTTAAAAGAGTGACGAGTGCCTTCCGATGACCGTGTATATCAGAAACCACAAGTATCCTTTCTTTCATACTTCCTTCTCTCCTAACCTACGACTTATTGCATATTAATATAAAATCACTGTTTAACTAACTTTAAACAAATTATTAACGTGTCCTCAAAATTCTTTATTTATTATAGAAAATAGTATAAACAAAATATATATTTTGGGGAAATCAATTTATGAATACAAAGCAATTACTCATCTTTAAACATTTCGTTGAGGCACAAAACGAAAACGCCGTCGCTGAAAAACTTGGTATCACACAACCAACGGTAACTTTTCATTTGAAAAACTTAAGCAAAGAATGTGGGTTACCTCTATATTTCAAAAAAGGTAAACATTTCAACCTCACTGAAGCTGGTGAATTACTCTATCGGAATGCGAATAAAATGCTTAATTTAATAGAAGAAACAACAGATATGATGGAAGATTTCAAACAATCTAAACGAGGAACTTTAAGAATTGGTGCGAGTCACGCTCCAATCTATAGCATTTTACCGTCAACATTTAAAAACTATATGCATGAACATCCAAATATAGATATTAACTTAACAGTAGATACTGCGCCAATTATTATCGAGAAAGTTAAAGACCGTAAGATTGATATTGCTGTCATAGCTGAAAAAGGTTTTAACGAGGGTGAACTACAAGTCAAACGTCTTCATGAAAATCCATTAGTGCTTGCTATGGACAAACGTCACCCACTTGCTCAAAAAGATCATCTTACTTTAGAAGATATTAGTAGTTACCGTTTTATCATTCATAATAGCGGAGCAACTCGAGACAGTATAGACGAATGGCGTAACAAGAACTTTATCAACTTAGACGTTCACATGGAAACCAATAGTATTAGCAGTATCCTTACAACAATAAAAGATTCAAATTACTTAAGTTTAGTCAGTGAAAATGCTATAAGTCATCATCCAAGCATTATTAGTAAGACTTTGCCTAATGCCCCAACCACAAGTTACATCTCACTCATATACCGTAATGATAGACATCTCACTTCTATTATCCAAGATTTCATCACATTAATATATAACACTAAATAGTTCCTGCAAATTTGAGCAATCACGTTGATTAAATATTTATTAACATGATTGCTCTTTAATACTATCCGTCCTTCTACAGTTGCTTTCTGTTTCTTTTCTCAAAATAATTCAAATACGTATAGTTTGAAAAGTCAGTTTATTATTACCTTTATAAAATATTAAGAATGTATAAATTTTGTTAATAAACTTTCCAAAAAGTTATAACAATTTTACAATATATTAATAAATCGCTATAAAAAAATACGCTTACATAATATAATAGATTTGAAAGAAAGATATACATATTAATCAATTTGCTATTTGTACTTTTTTGATTAGGAGGTACGGTTAATGCTCGTTCTTTCCATCATTTTATTACTTTTAGGTCTAATTTTAATCGGTATTAGTAGATTTGTTGCATACCAACATGACATTGACCTCAGAGAAAAAATTTATATTCCTGGCGTAATTTTTGTCTTAATAGGTGCATTACTTCTCCTGTTTTATTTAATGAACTAACTACATCGCAAGTCTACATACCAAATTATTTTCAGGTATACCATCATCACGAGGTTACCTGTTTTCTTATATATATCCCCTTAATACACGCTATTTTCACCAACAATTTTTCCAAAGTGTTGCATTTTCCAACGACGTAAAACTTTTAATGGTACCGAACGTGGGTATAACTTGTTACATTATCAAATGTAACATTTTAAATATGCTTAATTTGAGGTATCGATTTAATGTAATTGCTCACAAATCATCAACACATTACCCATACTTTAAGCGATATAAATTAATGAAATAGGGGGAAATGTCTTGGCAAAGCTATTATACAAACTAGGAAAATTTATAGCTAAGAACAAATGGCTAAGTGTTATAGGATGGCTTGTTATACTAGGTGTCATTATCATGCCATTAATGATAAACTCACCGAAGTTTGACAGTGACATCACTATGAACGGCCTTAAGTCATTAGACACAAACGATAAAATTAGTAAAGAATTTCATCAGGACAGTGAGAAAGCCTCGATGAAAATAGTCTTCCATTCTAATAAGAATGATGGACTCAATAATAAAGATACGAAGAAAGATATTGAAGATGCTTTAGACAATATCAGACAAAATGATGATTATATCCAAAATATCTCTAATCCATATGACAGTGGACAAGTTAACGATGAAGGCGATACCGCTATCGCTAACGTAAGTTATGTAGTTCCACAAACTGGATTAAAAGATTCTTCTAAACATATCATCGACAAAGAATTAAAAGATGTAACTGACAACCACAATGTGCAAATTGAAAAAACTCAAGGTGGCGCTATGAATGCTGAACCTGGTGGTACATCAGAAATTGTCGGTATTGTCGTAGCATTCGTAATCTTACTTATTACCTTTGGTTCACTTATCGCAGCTGGTATGCCAATTATTAGTGCAATCATCGGTTTAGGTTCAAGTGTTGGTATCATCGCATTATTAACATATATCTTTGATATTCCAAACTTCACTCTTACACTAGCTGTAATGATAGGTTTAGCTGTTGGTATTGACTACTCACTCTTTATTCTATTTAGATTTAAAGAACTTAAGAAAAAAGGTGTCGATACTGTAGAAGCTATCGCAACAGCAGTGGGTACAGCAGGTAGTGCTGTAATATTCGCTGGTCTTACAGTTATGATTGCTGTTTGTGGTTTATCACTTGTAGGAATCGACTTCTTAGCGGTTATGGGATTCGCTTCAGCGATTAGTGTGTTATTTGCAGTATTAGTAGCATTAACACTATTACCTGCCCTAATCAGTATCTTCCATAAAAGTATTAAAATTAAAGATAAACCATCTAAAAGTAAAGACCCTAAAGATCATCCTTGGGCAAAATTTATTGTTGGTAAGCCAGTTATCGCTGTTATTGTAAGTTTAATTATTTTAATTTTAGCTGCTATACCAGTCAGTGACATGCGTTTAGGTATTCCAGATGATAGTTTAAAACCAACTGACTCATCAGAATACAAAGCCTATAAATTAATCTCAGATAATTTTGGCGAAGGTTATAACGGACAAATTGTCATGTTAGTAAATACAAAAGATGGTGGAAGTAAAAGCACTATCGAACGTGACTTAAATAATATGCGTAGTGATTTAGAAGACATTGATAATGTTGATACAGTTTCAAAAGCACAACTAACTGACAACAACAATTACGCATTATTCACAATCATTCCTGAAAAAGGACCGAACTCACAGTCAACAGAAAATCTAGTATATGATTTACGTGATTATCATAGCCAAGCGCAAGAAAAATATGACTATGACACTGAAATTTCAGGACAAAGTGTTATTAACATCGATATGTCAGAAAAACTAAACAACGCTATTCCAGTATTTGCAGGCGTTATCGTTGTATTAGCATTCTTCTTATTAATGATTGTGTTCCGTTCAATCTTAGTTCCATTAAAAGCAGTACTAGGCTTTATCCTTTCATTAATGGCTACATTAGGTTTCACAACATTAGTCATTCAACATGGCTTTATGGGTAGTTTATTTGGTATTGAAAACACAGGACCATTACTTGCATTCCTTCCAGTAATCACAATTGGATTGTTATTCGGACTTGCCATCGACTACGAGCTCTTCTTAATGACACGTGTACATGAAGAATACAGTAAGACTGGCGACAATGATCATTCAATCCGTGTAGGTATCAAAGAAAGTGGACCTGTTATCGTAGCTGCTGCACTTATTATGTTCAGTGTATTCATCGCATTCGTCTTCCAAGATGACAGTGCAATTAAGTCAATGGGTATCGCATTAGGTTTCGGTGTGTTATTCGACGCATTCGTCGTACGTATGACATTAATTCCAGCATTGACGAAACTCTTTGGTAAAGCTTCATGGTACCTTCCTAAATGGTTAGGTGCAGTATTGCCAAACGTTGACGTTGAAGGTAAAGCTTTAGAAGAAGATAATCATCACGACACATATTCTGAAAAAGGTCATGTCAACGATAAAAATAATGAATACGCTAGACAAGACAAAGATAACTATGTTTATCAAAATGACAAACGTAACCACAATCGCAATTATAATGACGAAGATTATAACCGTTCTGTGCATTTAGATAATCATCATGACCAGCATCATCGCCAACATCATTATGATAATCAACCTGATGATATCGACTATGAATCACTTTATACTCAAGATGGCGACCATACTCATCATGATGAACGTAATTATAATGATCGACACTATCAAGACATTTACGATAGAAACGATGATTATCGTCATAACAATCATGATCAACAAAATGATAACCATGATTATCATGATTCAAATTTCGATAAAACAACAAACTTATACAAAGAATTAACTGATAGCAATATTGATCAAGATGTATTATTCAAAGCATTAATGTTATACGCTCGTGAAAACAACAAAGGTGTTTACGATAGATATAACCGATCATCTCAACATCGTCATGATGACGAACTTAGAGACTAATATTAAAAAGGAGGAAACACGTTATGTTAAAACGACGTAGTTCGAAATTCTTAGGACTGCTAGCCACACTAGCCTTAGCCATAGTGTTAAGTGCTTGTGGTAATAGTGGTAGCGGTAGTGGTTCATCAGACGATAGTCAAACATCACTTGGTAATAAAGAAATCGAAATACCTTATATCGCGAGTGATAATTCAACACCACGTTCACTAGTTATAGCAGAGGTTTTGAAAAAAGCAGGTTATGATGTAACAACTACACCAGTAACAGCAAGTGGCCCGTTATATGCTACTGTATCAGAGAACTCTGATTCATTCCATGCATCAGGTATCTTCCCTACTACTGATAAAAGTTACTACGATAAGTTCAAAAGTAAATTAACAATTTATGATGATAAACATTTAATTGATAACGCAAAAGTAGGTTTAGCCGTACCTAAGTACGTGCAAGATGTCGACTCAATTAGTGACTTAAAAAACAGTGACTTCGGAAAATCTGTAGATTGGACAATTCAAGGCACAGACGCACGTAATGGCGTTATGCAAGAAACTAAAGATGAACTTGATAGTGACAACTTGGATAAATATAGCTTGAAAGAAAGTTCTGACCAAGACCAATTCAAGAAAATTCAATCTGCTTTTAAACAACAAGAACCTATCGTCTTCACATCAATGGAACCTAGCTGGTTCTCTAAAGAATTAGACGTTAAAATGTTGAAAGATCCAGACAACATTTATGGTAATAATAATCAACATATTGACTTAGTATTTAACAAAGACTTTAAAGAAGCACATCCAGCTGCATACACAATTGCAACACGTATGGCAGATGATTGGAGTAAATCTGAAGAAGACAAATTAGCTAAAAAAATCTTTGTTGATAACAAAAATCCAGAACAAGTAGCTAAAGACTATGTGGATGATAATGATAATAAAGTAGATGAATGGTTAGAAGGTATTGAGACTAACTAATTACAAAGTTAAGAAAGATAAATAAAGAATATGCTCGTTTGGTGTAGCATATTTAAAACTCATAATGCAAATTTACAGTAGCAAACCGAGTTGAGAAGGCACTTAAGACAAACTCTTCTCAATCGTAGCTATTATTGCGAGGGAGTGAAACTAAACTCAGTTTCGCTCCCACTTTTTTATATCGCTCTTATAGTATTAAACGTTTCAAATAACTTATTTACTCTTTTTTTATAAACAAATTTAAACGTAGTATCAGTTGTTATGTTTGGAAAAATCAACTTTATTGTGATAAATTACTCTTATTACGTCAAGCTATCTGACTAGATTAAATAAATAGGAGAATCAGATAATGCCGTCAGCAAATCAAAAGCGTATGATTAAACATATTCATGAAACTGTATTTATACTTTTACATGATTATCATTTTGATGAAATCACCGTACAAAAAATATGTGATATTGCAGAAATCAACCGCAGTACGTTCTACAGATACTTCCAAGATAAATATGAATTACTCTACACTTTAACTGACTTTATTACACAACAAATTATAGCTAAAGGTGACACATCAGCAGACATTACAACCCCTGAATCATTTGAAGACTTTATCTATTACATTGGTAATAATAAAAAGATTTTCAAACATCTATTAGTTTCGTCTCGACAGGCAGATGTATTTAGAAGTTTAACGAATGTGAGTCGCGAAATGATGTTAAATAACTCAACTCGTAAGCGTAACCCCTTAGCGCAAAAGATTAGAGAAAGTAAACATCCTGAAATTGTAGCTGATTTTTACAGTAGTGGCGTAATAGAAGTACTACGACGTTGGGTAGAAAATGACTATAACTATACAGTTGAAGAAGTGTTTGAAACATTAAATAAAGTGCTTGAAACATCATTATATTGTTATGATAAATAAAAGCAATCTCACATAAATTAAGAGTGAGATTGCTTTTTTGTCATTTGCGTTTTTTAACGTCTACTGTCTTGTAAACCATAAAAATACTATTAGCTATGATTAATAATGCTAGAATGACCATTGGCCAAATACCTATATTAATCATATTAAATATAATGAGTACTATCATCAAAATAAGATTTAATGCGTTTGAAATCATTAATGATTTATCCACTGAAACCACCTCTTATTACGTTATAACCTAATTCACTAAATTTAATTAGAAATTGGTTACCTCAATTAATATTTCCTACGTGGCATGCATAGTGCAATCATAATAGCGATAATACCAATCATAGCTATAATATTAAATTGTACTGTGAAACTTGAAATCGTATTTAAGACAATGCTTAGAATAGGTGCAATCGCAGTACCTAAGAATAAAATAAATGTGTTTACTGATAAGAAGAACCCTTGGTTACCTCGAACAGTTAAGCCTACTTTAGAAATTGTTGATGGAATTGCGAAGGCGATACCACTTACAAACAGCACACTCCAAATAATTAGTAACACGATGTTTGTTGTTACAGACATTAAGATAAGTGCTACTGTACTCACAACTAATGAACTTAAAATAAGATTTTTAACACCTATGCGATCACTGATTCGTCCTGCAATTAGGGACAACAACATACCAATAATACCAAACAGTTTAGCATTAATCGCAGTTGTTTCATCCCCACCAATTGTATCGGAAGTGACGTAATGATTAAACACTGTATACATACTAATAAACATCGTCAACAATGTTAACGACACCCCATAGCATAAGAGCACGGATTTATTCGTTTTAAAATCACTAAAATTATTAAAGAATTTAAGTAATTGGATGTTGGGGTTCTTCACAGGACTTTCAGGAATTTGTCTATGAATAACAAAAGCTAAGATGATATATAGCACCGTTAAAGTGAAATAAACCATATGCCAATTTGAAAAACCTACTATGATCTCACTTAAATTTTGACCAATAATCCCTGATAACATGAAACTCGTACTAATGAAACTAATCGCAGTCATACGTTTGACCGATGAATAAGTTTCTGTCACGTATGTGATAGATACTGGTGAAAAGGCAGCAGCAAATATACCTTGTATCGCTCTTAAAACGACCAGTATTGCGAAAGAATGTACAAAACCTATGACCATACAAATCATTACAAGCCCACAAATTCCAAATAATATGGTGCGAATTCTCCCATATTTTTCTGAAATAGTCCCATAAAACAAACAACTTACTGAATATGTAACGGAAAATGCAACACCATTTAAAGTTGCAACTGATTGTGGAATTTTAAAGTCTTTAGCAAACTCTGCAGTTAATGGAATAGCCGTATATAAACTGCTCATTACTATAATTCCCGCAATAAAGAATATGGTTGTTATTTTGTTGTAATTCATTGTTTTTTGGATAGACATTTGCTTCTCCCTTCTTTCTATTTTCTACAACATTCCTATTATGACACTTTCACTTATTTTTCAAAAGACTATTTGAAATTGACAAAATACTTTTAAAGTTCTTTCATTTAAAAATCACATATTCGCTTTTTAAAATAAAAAATCTCTAATTCGAAACATTTCTATTGACTAATCTTAAAATAAGGACTACAATTCTAGTATAAAATTTATACCAATGGAGGTGACGTGTTGAAAATAGAATTAGGATTGACTTCATTTGCAGATAATGGGGATATGGTTATGCCTGATGGTACACAAGCTGCTGTTTCAAATGCTCAGAGAATTCGCGATATTGTAGAAGAAATTGAACTAGCTGATCAATTAGGATTAGATATATATGGATTGGGTGAACATCATCGTCCTGATTATGCTGTATCAGATCCAGTGACCGTACTTGCTGCTGCAGCATCAAGTACTAAGCATATTAAATTGTCATCTGCAGTAACTGTGTTATCATCAGATGACCCAGTACGTGTGTATCAACGATATGCGACATTAGACGCCGTATCTAATGGACGTGCTGAAATTATGATTGGACGAGGGTCATTCATCGAATCTTTCCCATTATTCGGTTATAATTTAAATGACTACGAAGACCTATTTAATGAAAAGTTGCAATTATTACTAAAAATCAACGAACATGAAGTTGTAAGTTGGGATGGTAAATTACGTCCAAGTTTCGACCCAACAGGTATATATCCACGTGTCGAACATGGTAAGTTACCTATTTCCATTGCAACTGGTGGTACACCTGAATCATCATTAAGAGCTGGTGCCTTTGGGTTAACAATAACGTATGCGATTATTGGTGGTAATCCTAGACGATTTACACGCAATATTGAGATTTATAAATCTGTCCCAGAATCTTACGGTCATAATCCAGACGAATTATCCGTATCGGTACACTCATGGGGGTACATCGCTGAAACAGACGAGAACGCTAAGAAAGAATTCTTCCCTTCTTTAAAAGCACACCATGATATTTTAGGTCGTGAACGTGGATGGCCTAGCTTTGACGAGAATATGTTTGAAAGAGAAGTAGGAAGTCAAGGCGCAATCTATCTGGGTAGTCCTGAGACGGTTGCTCAAAAAATTATTGAAACTGTTGAAACGTTAGGTCTTAACCGTTTTATGATTCATACACCTGTAGGTTCAATGCCTCATGAGTATGTAATGAAATCAATCCGTCTATTTGGCGAACGCGTTAAACCTATTGTTGATAAATACTTTGAAAACAAATAAAAAGGAGTTTTTTAAATTATGATTTTACGTTATGCTGCAAACTTAAAACTTGCTAAAGAATTATACACTGCTTCAAAACCTAAATTAAAAGGTGACCAAGAAATGAAAGATACATTCCAAAATGTATTCGGCTTACCAGAAAGCTCAGTTAAATTAGCTGGTACTGTAGAAGCTGCTGCCGCTGCTTTTTATGCTGCTAGTTTCTTAAACAAAAACTTATCACGTTTAGGTTCAATTGCTACTTTCGGTGTATTAGGCGTTGCTGCTTACAAACACTTTGAAGCTGGACATGGTAAAGAAGGTGCTCAACACGCTTTAGACTTATTAGGTTTAGCTGCATTAAGCTTTGCTGATACTTTCGATTGCGATAACAAATAGTATCGTTAAACTTTATAATGTAAAAGTAGGACGTGCGATGACTATCATCACACGTCCTATTTTTAATGTTCACTTTTTTAAAAATTCTGGGAAAGTTTTTGGTTTATCATGCACTAGTTGTTCAAAATCATTTGAATGTTGATCAAGTAACCCTCTTGCACCTGCTTCGTACATTGATGCAAGCAATGCACCAAACCCTTTAGGTTCATCATACATTTCTGAGAACTTTTCCAAAGAAACAGGACTATATTCAATCTTAGAACCTGCTGCTTCAGACAAAATTGCTGCTAATTCTGTCATAGAATAACTATAGCCAGAAAGTAAATATCTGTGTCCAAATTTATCTGGTTGTTGTAATAATGCTACGATACCTCTAGCAATATCATCTCTAGAAATATAATTAATACGGCCATCACCCGCTGGATAAATGAGTTTCCGCATATCTGCAAGTTCTGGTAAATAAGGTTTCAATGGATCCATATACATCGCCATTCTGACATAAGTATATTTAAGACCACTAGATGCAAGTAAACGTTCAGCGTAGCCAAAGTATGGACTCATATGGAAAGGATTATTATGTTGATCTGCATAGTATCCAATAAACATAATATGTGAGACATGTGCTTTATGAGCTGCACTAACTAAATTCTCCACTTCTGGGAGTCGCTTAAATGACGGATGAATAATACTCGGAATAAATATAACCGTATCAATACCTTTGAATGCACGAACCATACTTTCCTCATTAAAATAATCTAATTCTCTAACGCCTACTTTATCTTTCCAGTGTGATGGCATTTTATCTGGATTACGTATCCCAATATTAAAATCAGACACCTGTTCTTTAACTGCATGTTCAGTGATATGTGACCCAAGATGCCCGGTTGCGCCTGTAAGTAAAATTGTCATTACTATCGCTTCTTTCTTTTATAATTTAATTACTTTCTATAGTACTGTATTGCCCAAATTTGTCTGGATATACGTATTCTTAATGACATTGTTTCGAACTAACCTACACAAAATAGTGATTATTGTAACAGCTCATATTTTTCAAAGATATTTTTTCAACATGTCAGGCGTAACATGACAGTATGAGATATCCTCTGGATGTTTATCGAGTCTGTCTTGATGTTCCTCAGCACTTGCAACGTAATTATTTAAAGGTAACACTTCTACGGCAATTCGCTCTTTATCAGGTCGTTTTGAGATGAAGTCGCGTGCTTCTTCAAGATGCTTCTGTTCATCACTATAAATACCTGTACGATATTTGGGGCCTTCATCAACACCTTGTTTGTTAATACTATATGGATCTATAATCTCAAAAAGATAATTCATTAAGTCAGTAATTGATGTCTGCATAGGGTCGAATGTCGTTTTGGCACATTCTGCATAGCCGTCATATTTGTCACTAAGTGTTTCAGATATCCCATTTGCACGTCCCGCTTCAGTCGATAAGACACCTGGCAATGTTTTTATAAACGCTTGAACTCCCCATAAACATCCACCTGCAATGTACACAATTTCCATCTTTAACACCTCATTTCGAATCATAATTAAAAAAATAAAAGGAACTTTGTCATAGTTCCTTCTATTCTATCAAATTATTTCCTAACTAATGCGATAATTCCAGCAACGAGGATTAGAATACCTGATAAATAACCAAAAAATCCTAATATATATGAATTATTGCAGCAACAATAAGTATAATACTAATTAAAACACGTCTTTTATTAATTAAACAGCTTAATGTTAAAGTTATTGCTGATAAAATAATAGAGCTGGTTGCCACAATAGTCATTAATCCAACTAGTTCTGAACCATAACTTTTATCATAGTTTGTTAGAATTAGTGCAATCAATCCACCAATAATTCCAAATATATTTCCTGTTATTCCAAGAATCATTTCAATAATTCTGTTAGTTGGCTTAGGTTCATTCATATAATTATGTTCCATTGTTGTCTCCTTTTCTATGCTGCGTCATCTTCAGAAGAAGTATCTTCTGTATCTTCTGTTCCACTGTCTAATGATGAATCATCAGAACCAGGACCATTTGAAATGTCATCAGATTCAGATGCTTCATTTTCAGCTTATTCTGCTTGTTGTTGTTCATATTCTTCTTGAGCCAATTGGTCTTCATAATCTTGCATTGCTTTTTCGTATTCTTTTTCGCTTTAGCATTTTCTTTCTCATACAATGCTTCTACACGATCTTCTAATTGATTATACTCAATTTCTAACACATCTTTAGATACATGGTTCATCTTTTCACCATCAGTGAGTGAATTATATTCATCTACTAAAGCATTATACATATAAGCAGGATATGTCACGCCCAAGCCCGCTTGATCAGAATCATCATTTTCTTTTTTACTAGAAGATGTTGTATCTGATTCGTCCTCAACATCTGTAGTTGAGCTAGCCGAAGTATCTTTAGTGACATTTAAATTCTTAATTTCTGATTTATTAATAATCCATTGTGCCCTAACTTTGTTGAAATTAGGTACGGTATCTAATTCTAAAGTATAATGATCACTATCCGGTACATCATAAGTAATGTAGCCTGATGCAGTGTTATGCTGATTTAATTGGTGGCTAAATCCTTCATGCATATCTTCACTACCATACCATTCTTCATAATTCTCGTTATTTACTTTCATACTGAAATCAGTATTATCCATTAAAACTTGATCATCGTTATTATTTCTAAACTTTATGTATACTCTCAAGGCTTTGCCATTTACAGGCGCACTATACTCATCATGGTTATCTACGAATTCTACTTTAACTACTTTAATATCTACACCGTCATCATCCACGACTTGACCTATTTTAAATTTTTTCATTTTGTCTGTAGCTTTAGCCTTGTTATTGGCTTTTTCACCTTCTGCTTTATCTTTGTTGTCACTGAAGGAACATCTTCCTAAAAATACTAAAAATATAATACTTATAAAAAATAATCTTTTCATATTAGCCTCCTCATCTTTTTGTAAATTGAAAAGATACTATTTACATATATTTTTTATACTTGATTTAAATTTTTTAGTGACATAAATAATTAATTGTTATCCCAACCTTTCATACTCTTTTATATGAATTTAAGAAGATAATACGAATTATTCATAACTTTTTCAGAATTAGTTTTTAAACTGGAATTACAAATTCAGATAAAGGAGTGCATATGAATGACTGGTATCATATCATCAGTATTATTACTCATTTCAATGGGGAGTTTAGCAGTAGCTTTTTTAACAGGAATATACGAAATACTTTCATGGTTAAGAGATAAAGATTATTCTCCTACATTTAAAATTCCCGTATTATTCTTTGGTTTATACGTGCTATTCTATATACCAACATTTATATTAATTAATTAATAAAACATGGAGGTGAAATATATGGAGGGGTTTCATATTTTATTAGTAGAAGACGATGAAACCATCGCTAAAAATTTAAAACAAATATTACAACAAAAAGGTGCACAGGTGACATTAGATAGAACTGGAGATAGCGTTTTTAACGTATTGAATGACGTTCATATCATTATTATGGATATTATGTTACCCAATAATGATGGTTTGTCTATCACTGATGGGATAAGAAGCATTTCTACTATACCTATTATTTATTTATCAGCAAGAGTTGATATCGATTCTAAAGTTAAAGGTTTGAATAATGGCGATGATTACCTTACCAAACCTTTCAATCCGAGAGAACTTATTTCTAGGATTAATAATCTTTTAACTATCCATTATGCTGATAAAGAGGCTCAATTTTATGAGTTTAAAGTTAATGCTAAAGACAAGATAATCAAATCTAATGATGGAAAGCAATTATCTTTAACTAAAACGGAACGTCGATTATTTTTCTATATGTATGAAAACAGAGATTTGATTTTAACTAAGGATCAAATTATTGATTACGTTTGGCAATTTGAATCCGCTTCTGAAAATACTTTGAACGCTTATGTAAAAAAATTAAGAACTAAGTTATTAGATTCTGGAACAATTATTGAGACAATTTATGGTATTGGTTATAGATTAAATGGGGGCTAATTTATGAGACTATTAAAAAAATACTATATGTTCATGGGATTGGGTTTATTATCGATACCTCTAGTTTTTTTAGCTATCAATAGTATGATACTACTATGTATTCTATTTATTGAAAAAGTCTTGGGTTATCCAATCGGTTTAAATTTTAAATCCAGTGGTCTTACAATAATTTTTTATATCTTTTTCTTCTTAATTCTAATTACTTTAGTTATTATTGCTTCACGCTATGTATATAAAATTGTGGATCGTTTACGTTTACTTAATGATAAATTATTAGACATTGCTAATAGTGACAAATTACCTAATAAATTAGACATACCTACTCATATAAATGACGAAATTGATGAAGTTGGCCAATCTATAAATATCTTAATAGACAGACTAAGATATAGAGAGTTAGAAATCATCGAAAACAAAAAGCAAGAACAAAATTACATTAATCAACTTGCCCATGATATTAATACGCCTCTAACTGCATTAAATTTAGAGTTATACCAACTCGGATTTCAATACCAAATTAATGATAATGATATAGAGTTATCTTATGAAAAGATAAACTATATTTCTAATTTAATTAAAGCATTACCTAACAAAGATGATATTTCTAGATTTTATACGTTTAACCACCAAGTTGATATACAAGCATGTATAAACACAACAATTGATAAATGGCACTATCTATTAGATTCAAAGAACATTCTAACCATTCTAAATGTTGAAGGTAACCCTATTTATTGGCTTGGTGACCAATTATGGTATGAGCGCTTATTTGATAACATTATTTCTAATATTTATAAACATTCTGATTCATCGCGTATTACCATTTTTCTAAACGAGGATTATATTACTATTCAGGATAATGGTATTGGCTTTAATGATATGTCTACTAAATCTAAAGGTTTAACTATTATTAAAGATATTTGCGAAAGATTCTCTTTAAAATTAAATATTAAATCTGATTCTAACGGTACTATAATCACTATTGAAAACAACAGAGAGTAATTATTTATATAAATCATTTATTTGTTAAAACTAGATATACTTTCTTAAAAATTGTTTTAAATTAAAACTACATAAGAAACATAAGCGTTCACATTCTTTCGTGTGTAGTTCTAAGATAGATTACGAAACATAGTTGCGAAGACTCCTAGGGGAGCATCCCAACTAAAGTGGAATGATGAACCTAAGTGCTATGACACACCAGGAACGCGTATCAACTTATTTGAGTAATCATCTATCTAAGAATACCTTTACAAAACAAAAAAGCTTTTGAGTAAAAGTAGACTTTTTGTAAGTCTTCATTTATCTCAAAAGCTTTATTATCCTCATTTAATGATTTAACGCATTCGTAATGACATTTTTAAACGTAGTTTCTTCAATACGATTATTCTGTTCTTGTTGTGCATTGACTCGCTCTTTAAATACACTTGGTTCCTTAACAATTTCATTTAATATATCAATTAATTGTTGAGGTTCGTCTTGCTTTGCAATATTCTTTTTAGCAATAAATGAACGACTATGCGCAGTTTCATCATAAGCCAAAATTAATTGATTATGGAGCATTGCACGTTCAATAGCATTAACGATTTCTCCACCTTTATTGATATCTAAATAAACATCACATGTTTGGAATAATTGATCAATCTTCGCTTGGGTGATTGTTGGATAAAGTTTAACGTTATCATATTTACCCAAGCCCATTAATTTAGCTGACATTTCGGTAATAGCACCAATATGAAATTCATAATCTTCACACTGTCGTATAATTTCTTCTAAATTGGGAAGATCATCAGAATTCGTTAAATTAAGTACTTGCTTGTTATAATTATTAGACTTCTGATAATCATACAAGTAGCCCAATTGACTGATGAAAGGACGATACTGCGCCTCAACATTTGATGTAATAGCCTCAAATTCTGCACTATCTGGGATAATTACTTTTGAATTCAGCGTCTCTTTATCTAACAATAACTTCATATTTCCCGGGACATTACTATGACTTTGTTCTTGCCAGAATAACACTGCATTCGACATATGATTCGATTGATATAACACGAAAAATGGTGTTGCCAATGAATTGATGAAGACAGTTGAAGTATCAACATCTATTTGGTCTAAATAGAAGCTAATGAAGTCTTGTTTTGACGCAAAGAAATGCGATTGACCTTGCCAATCTAATATAATATCTTTTGTGACAAAGTTTTCATATAATACTTCTTTCCCTTGACGATCGACGTAAGTCTTCAAGATGGGCTTTTTATTTAAATCATATACCGTTTCCGCAAATTTAAATCCATCTTTGTTATAAAAATCGACCGAACGCAAACGGTCCTTTGTATCAAACCACTCCACAAAACTCACAATTCGATTTTTAAAATGCTCGCGATAAAATATTCGCCCTCTTACATTACCATTATCTATAATTTCTGCATGATTATAATTACCTTTAATTTCCCATAATGGTGGCACTTGAACCTCATTAAAAAAGCTGGTTTATCGTCATCGTTTCGTTTATAATTTGCAAAAAATTGATACGGCGTCATGACGTTATCGGGTAAAAAACCGTCATCATCCATTACAATGGTCTCATGTTTAAATCCTGCAAATTGAAGTGATTGTTGAAGTTTTTGTGATGCTTCATCAAATATTTCAAATAAATTACACTTACTTCCCAATTGACTAATTGACCACAATTAATTTGAATGTACATCATTATAATTCACTTTACATGTAAATTGCAACAGAATTAGAACATCTATATATATAGTTTTTCTAGGTTTCATTGCACAAAACTCAATAACATTCAATCATCTATTCAAAATTGATTTTAGTGTTAATCTTGCAATACGTATATGAAGCTTGATTTAATAAGATATAATGGCAAAAATAACCTCAACCAATAAACATAACCACTTCAATGATTAGGGTTAAAATTCATTAAACTGCATGTAAATACATAGAATTAAACTATATAACAATTTTGTAACTATCCTAATTTTATTCATCGTATTTAAAATAAGAATGTATTGAAGAATTATTATTGAATACAGAATATTTAAGTTGAAATAGAACTAGTTTCCTCTTATTAAAATATAGTTTTCTTATACTTTTAAAATTGAAATTTAAAAATTAATCAAAAAGCTTTAAGAAGAAAGTATTATTTAATTACTGGAGTGAATGTCCAAAGAGGGAAATATCTATTTAAAATGTGAGAATAAAAAATGTTAGAACACTCAAGAAATAAATTAAACATAATATAGATTTAAGGTTGAAACGTATTCGTCTCAACCTTATCCTTACACTTCTTTAACCATGTTATACCACTTTATACCAGCATGTTGTGAGGTTGACTCTCCCTCATTGTTGTAGCCATAACGTTCATACAATGACACTAAAGCTTCTCGACATGTGAGTGTCACACCGCATCTTAATTGTTGCTTCGCCAGTTTCTCAAATTGCTCTAACAGTTTGCCCGCAATCCCTTGTCCTTGATAATCTTTGTTAACGACTAGACCTAATACACTAAGATAACCACCACTGTTAGGGTTGGATTGAATCTCTTCAAATAAGTCGTCGGTTATATATCGTTGATTAATTACAGGTCCATTAATATATCCGATTATGCGTCCTTCCTTTTCAGCGATAATGAATGTATCAGGTATTTTATTGATTCTCTGTTTCAAAGTTTTTGGCGTTGCCGCTTCATCTGGCGTAAAGCTCTCATTTTCAAGTTTAATAAGTGAGAACAAGTCTTCTTCTGTAACTTTGCGTAATTGCATTAAAACACCCTCTCTTAGTTTCAAAAAGTTGATTATATAATAGCTTACGCTTGTCTTAAATAAATGTATGACAAAACTGTCATTCAGTTGATAGAAGATATTAAGGTTTAAATTAAATTATTATGTTAAGTTATAAATATACATATTTATGATATTTTTAATTATTAAATAATCATCTTTATGTATGAAGAATGCTTTTTACTAAGGAGTGAATAAATTGATTAAAAGACGTTTTAAATATGCTTTTGGAACAACATTGGTAACATCATCACTATTACTTATGTCACACGGCCATGCTTTTGCAGCAACAAATAACATTGACCAAGCGTTCAACCATGATAACAATGGTCAACCAATTACATCCCAAGATAATAACAACAATGTAGATCCTGGATTTAACCACGATGTTGATGACAATAACGATACTGATCCTGGGTTCAATCATGATGTAATTAACAATAATGACGCTACTAAACACCAAGCTGAAGATAACGACATGGGATTCAATGGCTATGCTGAGCAAAATGGTCTAGTTAAACAAACATCTAAGTCTAATTCTCAACAAGACCCTGCTAAACACCAAGCTGAAGATAATGACATGGGATTCAATGGTTATGTCGAGCAAAACGGTCTAGTTAAACAAACATCTAAGTCTAACTCTCAACAAGATCCTACTAAACACCAAGCTGAAGATAATGACATGGGATTCAATGGCTATGCTGAAAAGCATCATTTAGTTAAACAACAAGATCAATCACCAAAATCACAAATGAATTCGACACTTAGTAAACAAGCAACTCGTTCTCAAGAAACGAGTCAAACTTCATTACATCACGAATTACCTATGACAGGTGAACGCGCCTCAACGACAACGTTTGTTTACAGTTTTATAGCTTTCATATTAGGCGTAGGTGTCATTAGCCTCAGACGTAAATTTTCGAAATAAGCAATAACTATATTTTTCTAATTATCTGTTACTTTTATTACTAGAGCATTTCTTTTATGCATATGAAAATGAAGAGGCTATCATTAAAGGTGTATTAACCTATAAGCGATAGCCTCTTTTTTATAACTTCTAAACTAATAATAATTTAATGCCTCTAATAATATTTTTAATGAACAAATAAACGCCTACTACCACCAATACAACTGCAATTGTCCATGAGCCAAATACAATCCAGCTTTCTGTATTAGTTGATGCATTGCCCATAACACTAGCAGATAGCATCAATGCTAATGGCGCTAATGTAAAGCAAACCCAAGTAAGTATATGGTTAAATAAAGCTTTACGTGCATGAGTTGATACAGATTTGTCAGCGATAATCCACATTACAATAGGTAATAGTATCGGTGCAAAAAACACACTTAAATAACTTATAGATGATGCAATATTTTCATTTCTACTACCATAGAATTCATCGTTTCTATATTTATTACTATTTACATTTTCCATATTTACTCACCTCACTTATATATAAACATATAAAATAGGAGACTTTTAGGAAAAGCGTCCAAAATTACAACTCTGTAAGTTTCGGATAGTTTATAATTTTGTAGAAATGTGAGACATAACTATGGCAAATAAATTAGTGAATGAATGCTTAAAATTTATATCTTAATGCAATAACATTTCAAAGCAGTTAGAACACAATGCTGTAATTCATCGACAAGGTTATAATGCTGACAAACGTGATGCTTATGCTGCGATGTCAAAAAGGTTCGTCATTCCTACAATGAAGTCAAAATCATTTTTGAAAACACTTTACATAGGGTTTTTAAAACATAAAAAATAAACCATGGTAATGGGACGCCACTCATATCAAATGCATTGTCCTATCCCCATGGTATATTTTAAACATTTAGAGTATCGAGCCGATTAAATATACTTTAATATTTACTCGACTCTCTCATCTATACAATTCGCTTACGTATTGCTCCTGAAATTAAGTCAACAATTGCTACCATAATAACTAATCCGATTAATATGATACCTACCCTGTCCCAAGAACGTGTTTGAAGTGCAAAAATTAATGGTGTACCGATACCTCCAGCACCGATAAGTCCTAGAATCGAGGCAGAACGTAAATTCAATTCAAAGCGATATAACACAAGCGATAAAAATGATGGTAATATCTGTGGTATAACTGCAAAGATCAAAGTTTTCGTCTTGTTAGCACCACTTGCTTTCAATGCTTCGACTGACGTGAAATCTAACCTTTCAATATCTTCAACGAATAATTTTCCTAGCATCCCTACTGAATGTATACCTAAAGCTAGTACACCTGAAAATGACCCCGGACCAACCGCTTTAATGAAAATTAGAGCCATAACAATCTCTGGAAATACACGTATCACACTTAATATAAATTTAGTGATACCGGTTACTGGACGAATTTTGATTAAATTCTGTGCACCTAGAAAGGCAAATGGAATACAGATAATAGCTGCAATAAACGTACCAATCACCGCAATCGCAAACGTTTCAAGTAATCCACGTAATAAATCTTCACCAGCAGGAATATATACATAACCCCAATCCGGATGAAAAAGTCCGTGAAAAATAGATTTTAAAATTTCAATGGATTTGGATTTTAATTCTAATGCGGGCATTCCTACAAAACCCCATGCAATAATAGCCAAAACAACAATTGCAATCATCCAATTTTTAATTATTTTTTGCTTATGCTTTTTTGATTTAATAGGAAACTTTTGTTCTAAATTATCTTTATTTTGTGTCATGCGAGTTGTTCCCTCACTTTCGAGCTTACATAGTCAATTATGACAACAATAACTAATGTAAATAGAATAATCATCGCAGTTTTAGGATATTGGAATAAGCCTAAAGTAGAATCATAGAACAATCCAATACCGCCAGCGCCTACAAGACCAAGTACCGCTGAAGCACGAATGTTAATTTCAAAAGCGAACAACACATATGAGAAGAAAGTTGATAATATTTGTGGCACAACGCCGAAGACAATCCATTTCGTTTTATTTGCCCCAACTGCCGTCATGGCTTCCATTGGTCCTGGATCTATGGTTTCAAGTGCTTCATATAATAACTTTGCAATAACACAAATAGTTAAGATAAATAGTGCTAATACACCTGGAATTTGACCAATACCAAAGACAGCTACAAATATAGCTGCTAGTAATAAATCTGGTATCGTACGCACAATATTTAAAATAAAACGAGCGGGAATTGAAATCCATTTCGTTTTAACAATATTACTTGCACAGATTAAAGCAATTGGGATAGATACAATCGCGCCTAGAAATGTCCCAACAATAGCCATGCGAATGGTATCTAACATAGGTTTCAATATTGTATGTATATATGCCCAGTCTGGCGGTACCATTTGTCCAAAGAATGAACCAATTTGAGGTAAACCTACCATTAAATCGGCAAAACTAAAGCCAGTATATAAGAAACTCCATATTATTAAAGCTAATACTAGAAAAATAGTAAAACTCGTTTTAAGCGAAAACTTTTTATTCAAATATTCATCATATTTACTCGTTGTAGGTGTCGTCATATTATTCAACCCCTAGCTTCTCATCATCTTTAAGTTTACGACCGTAAATATCATTAAACACTTCTTCAGTTGCTTCACTTGCAGGGCCATCGAATACAAGTTCACCAGCACGAAGCCCTATAATACGCGTACCGTATTCAAGTGCTAAATCTACAAAATGCAAGTTAATAAGAATCGTAATACCTAATTCTTCATTTATCTTCTTTAAATCATCCATCACTTGTTTTGTTGTTAGAGGATCCAAAGATGCTACAGGTTCATCAGCTAAAATAATTGCTGGTTCTTGTGCTAATGCACGAGCAATTGAAATACGTTGTTGTTGACCACCAGACAATTCATCAGAACGTTGGTCGTATTTATCCAGAATATTCACTCGCTCTAAAGCATCCATGGCTTTTACTTTATCTTCTTTTGGAAAAAGACCTAACACCATCTTCCAAGTTGGATGATAGCCTACTCGTCCACTTAACACATTGCGTAATACAGATGATCGTTTTACAAGATTAAAATGTTGGAAGATCATCCCAATATTACGGCGCATCATTAGTAGATCATTACCTTTAGCTTTCGTAATCGATTTACCTTCAATAAGAATATCACCAGATGTTATATCATGAAGTCGATTAACTGATCTTAATAGCGTTGATTTCCCTGCACCTGACAAGCCTACGATAACTGCGAAATCTCCCTTTTCAATATTCAAATTGATGTCTTTTAGTCCTACATGCCCATTTGGATAAACTTTATTGACATCTTTAAATTCAATTTGACTCATTTAAATAGCACCCTTTATTTTTGCAAAGAAAGACGTGAGACAGAATTGTTAACGAATTCGTTTTCTTACCCCCGCAAGGAACACAAGAACTGAGAAAGCTAGATTTAAGAGCTATCTCAGTTCAGTCAGCTACTGCGAATTTGTTGAGTAGCCTCAAAAATATTATTTTCGACCTTGCTCCTCTTTGCTTTTATTAATCTACAATGTTCATTAGTCTAAGTTTAGATATATTGTGATAATATTAAAACTTCAATTTCGTTTAATGATGTTCTAATATTATTTCATATCTTGAACTTGTTTTTCATATTTTCTTACAATATCAAAGTCTGAATCTTTGGCATCTGTGTATCCTTCATGAGAATATACTTCACTGATGATTTTGTGACCTTCTTTTGTTTTTGCGATATCTTTAAATGCTTTTTTAAGTTTATCTTGGAATTCTTTATCCATATCTGGACGAACTGAGATTGTGTCATTTGGAATAGGTTCTGTTAACTTAATAATCTTAGTGTCTTTAAATACGTTAGGTTGATCTTTTTTAACAATGTTACGTGCATCTTGGAATACTGCTGCCGCGTCAACATCACCATTGAGTAATGAAATAACCGCTTGGTCATGCCCTTTCACATTTACAATCTTCATATCTTTAGTAGCGTTAATGCCAGTCGCTTCTTTAAGTGTCGCAATTGGGAACGTGTAACCTGCTGTAGACGTTACATCTTGTAATGCGATTTTTTTACCTTTTAAGTCTTTTAAATCTTTAATTCCAGAATCTTTTTTGACCAAAATTTCTGATTTATAATCTTTAACTAATTTGTCTGAGTTAGACCCATCTTTGTTAACGCCATAACGTTGAGCTTGTAACAATAAATCTGCTGCTTTTTGATCATGTGCTAAAGTGTAAGCTGTTGGAGGTAAGAAACCTACATCTACTTTTTTAGACTTCATCGCTTCTACGATTGTATTGTAGTTAGTTGATACAGATACTTTTACTGGGATATCTAATTTTTTAGATAATAATTTTTCAAGTGGCTTTGCTTTCGCTTCAAGTGTGTCCGCGTTTTGAGATGGCACGAATTGCACTGTTAATTCTTTAGGTTTGTAACCATCTTTACCAGAATCAGAACCGCTGTCAGAACTTTTGTTGTTGCTATCTAATGAGCTATTATTTCCACATGCTGCCGCAAAAATAATAACTGTTAAAGCTAGCACTAAAAGATACTTCATTTGCTTCATAACTGTATTGCCCCCGTTCGATATGTATAAAATCGTGTAATTTGTCAATTTATATGACAATATAAGATTATCACAATATTAATTCAAATAATATTTAATTAATGTGAAATTTATATAAAATCTATTTATATCATTAAGATATTGTAAATAATTCCTAAAAATTCTTTTTAAATCTATTCTGTGTAGCTTTTATACTATAATTTTGCTATATAAAGATATAATTATTTTGAAAACGAATAATGATTGATTAACATGCATACCTTATAATTATAAATATTAATCACTGTCATTAATGAAAGGATGGTACTTATGACTCAACTTAGCTTTTATATCGTTAGTGATGTTCACGGCTACATATTCCCAACTGATTTTTCAAAGACGAATCAACAGTTACCTATGGGTTTATTATATGCTAATCAACTTATCGAACAATCAAGCAAAAACGACGATATTTACTTCAAAATAGATAACGGGGATTTCTTACAAGGGTCACCTTTATGCAATTATTTAGTATCTGAGTTACGCTCTAGCAAACCGTTAACAACGATATATAACCGCTTAAATTTTGATTTGGGAACGATTGGTAATCATGAATTTAACTATGGCTTACCATACCTTATAGACACACTACAAAACCTTAACCATCCAGTGCTTTGTGCTAATATTTTAGACTCAAAACAACAACCCTTTACAGGTGAAGGCGTGCATTATTTTGAAAAGGAAGGACTAACAGTAGGCGTCATCGGTTTAACTACGCAATACATTCCCAACTGGGAACAACCACATCATATCGAAGGCTTAACTTTCAAGAGTGCGATTGAAACACTTACCCAACTATTACCTAATGTCCGTGAAAAAGCTGACATCGTCGTCGTTTCATATCACGGCGGATTCGAACGTGATATAGATACAGAGGAACCAACTGAAGATTTAACTGGTGAGAATGAGGCTTCCGAAATTCTACATCGTTTCCATGAAAGCATCGATGTATTGATTACAGGTCACCAACATCGAGATATCGCGACAGTTAAATATGAAACTGCCGTTATTCAACCTGGTACACGTGCAACACAAATAGGTAAAGTAACGCTAACGATTGGCGACAATAATCAGATTATTGATACGCAAAGCGAATTGTTACCTGTAGTGGGAGACTCAGAATACAGTCTATTATCGGAAGATTCTAAGCTATTAACACATCTAGAAGACTGGCTAGATACTGAAATCACGACCTTACCTGAACCGATGTTAGTAGAAGATCAATTTGAGGCACGAATGAAACCTCATCCACTTATTAATTTAATAAATGTTATGTTATTGGAGAAAAGTGGTGCTGATATTACAAGTACGGCACTCTTCGACTCAGCAGCAGGATTTAATAAACGTATTACTATGCGTGATATTATTAATAATTATCCTTTTCCCAATACATTCCAAGTTTTAAAACTTACTGGTGCAGGCATTAAAGACGCTTTAGAAAAATCAGCAAGCTACTTCACGCTTAACGATAAAAATGAAATAACAATCAACGATGCATTTTTATATCCGAAACCACAGCATTTTAACTATGACATGTATGGCGGTATCACTTATACCATTCATGTAAGAGAACCTATTGGTCAACGCGTAACTGATATTAAGGTTGGCAATGAACCACTTATCAGTGATAAAACTTATACCATTTGTGTCAACAACTATCGTGCTGTAGGCGGTGGTAATTATGACATGTTCGCTGAAGCACCTGTAGTTAAAGATATACAAGAAGAAGGTGCACAACTTTTAATTGATTTCATTACCAATAACGATATATCTAACATACCTCAAGTTCTTAACTTCAAAGTCGAACTATAATTTTCCTCTTACATTATTTAAATAGTGTACAATATAAATGTAAATATTCTCACTAGAAAAGGAGTTCATTATTATGAGTGAATTTTTAGCTGCCATTGTCGGAGGTATCTTTGCGCTAATTGGGACATTTTGGGGGATTAAATATCAAATCACTAAAGAGAAAGAAGAAAAACGTGAAGATTATAAAAATGATATTTTGAGTATGATAGATTTAACTGCTTATAAAGCATCTAAAATAAGTAAAATTCATTTAAGTGAAACCAATGCTCTAATAAACAAGCCGCAAACGTTAGAAAAATGCGATGACGTGGAGGAACTTTTTGTAAAATTAGACGATCAAATTCAAGAATTATTGGGTACTATGAGTCACCATGAAGAAGAATCTAATAAGCCTATTCGTGATTTGCTAAATTGCTATGAATCACTGGAGAATTATATCTCTAAATTTTCTATAGCTGCAAGAATCTATAATGATAAATACGAAACAAACTCTGACGATAAGCGCGTTATCATCGTGAGAACCAAAGAGAAATTAGATCGTAACATAAATACGTTCATAAATGATTTACGTCAATTTTCTAAACATCACTTCAATCACGATATGTACGAACCAACATTAAAATTCGAATCTGAATAACTATAATAGAACACCTCCAACATCGGTATAAAGATATACTGACATTAGAGGTGTTTTCAATTTAACTATTATTCTTCAAATTGAATGTGTTTCTTTTCATAAAAATAATTAATTGCATTAATTAAAATACCTAAAATAATTATTCCCCCTGACACAAAGGTAATCATTAAATAAGGTAAACCGATTGATAATAAAATTGAACCGATAATGGCACCTAAAAAATTTGCCACATTAAAGATAGACGCCGCTAATGTACTCGCAAGTAATGGTGCTTCTTTGGCACTTAATATAATCTTACTATTTAATAACGGTGTCGTACCAAATGTTCCAAATCCAAATAAGAAACATATAATAATGGCTAAAATCGCATTATGCACGAAAGTGACAAATAATATGATAGTTAAAAATAGTAATAAAAACGTATAAAATAGATATTTTGTCAGTTTAGGTTCTGGCACATTCCCTGTGATTAAATTGCCTAACACACCGCCTAACCCAAACATAAATAGACAAATTGTTAAGCCTACTATTTTAAAAGGTGCGAAGTCATGTATCATTGGTTCCATAAAAGTATATGTTGTGAATACGCCAGAATAACCAAAGACGATAATAGACATCACGATTAAAATGTGTGGATTTTTAAATACTTTTAATTCATTTTTTAAATTAGATTCTGTACTTAGAGATACATCTGGTACAAACTTCAACATACCTAGCATTGTAATAATCGCTAAACCAATCATAACGCCAAATACAGCTCTCCAATTCGCAAAGCCACCTAAGAATGAGCCGAATGGCACACCAATCATAACCGCAATTGTTAATCCTGCTTGGACTAATGCGATGGCTTGCGGTTGTTTACCACGAGGTGCAACGGCTGCAGCCACACTCATACACACGCCAAAGAATGGTGCGTGCATTGAAGCTGACAACAATCTTGATAACAGCAATACTTGAAAATTGGGTGCCAACATCCCTACCACATTACTACCTATAAATATGGCAACTAAAATGGGTAATAAGCGTTTGGCACGAACATTCATTGTGAATATACGCATAAATGGTCCAATTAACGCAACACTCACAGCATATACACTGATTAATAAACCTGCACTTGAAATAGACACTTTCATATCACTTGCGATTTGAGTTAATAATCCCATTACAACATACTCTGCCATTCCTACTGTAAATGTACCTAACATGAATATGAAGAACATCATTCTGTTACCTTTCATCATTGCTACCTCCTTTTTTTATCGCTCTCAAAAATAATACGAGTGCTATATTACAAAAAATTAGATACCATGTGAAGAGGTTTGTTCAGACTCTTTTATTTTCTTACGTCAGTGTTCGCAAGTTTTCATATATTTTCATTGTATTAAAATTAAGACAATTTCAAGTATGTAGTATTTCGAAAACCTTCCATATATGTAACATTTTCAATCAAAATGTCGCTATGTTAATCTAACTAGCATAGGAGTGAAATGATGTCTGAATCTAAAAAAGATAAATCCAAACAGCCACTTTGGGAACTCATAATTAATATTATCCTAGAACTATTTAGTGCGATCATTCGATTTTCCAAACATTTAATACCTTAATTACTTAAGTGATGTGGTGAATAATTAATTGCAATCAATGCGACCACAACACATAATCCACCTATCATAATGTGCACTGTGAAAGGTTCACCTAACCCTATAATTGAAAAAATAGTCGAAAATAAGGGCACTAAAAATAGAAAACTGCTCGAAATCGTAGCACCTCGTAAATTTAAACTGGTAAACCATAATCCAAATGATCCAATAGACGCAGGAAATACAAGCCACCAAAACCATAACCATCCCCAACCATTCAATTGTCCAATGTGATAGCGCTCTCCTAACAATTGGCTAATCAAGAACATGATGATGCCACCAAATAATAGCTGCCATCCCGTTAATACCCAGGCACCTTTATCAAACTTAAATTGCTTAGTCACGACAGTATTACATGACCAACATAGTGAACCAAGTAATGCGACACACGCACCCCACCCTAGCAATGAACGGTCTAACCCTAGACATATCGTAACCCCAATCACACCAATCACGAGTGCAACCACTTTAATCATTGTTAAACGCTCTTTCAGTATAAAATGCGCAAGAACAGCTAACCATAATGGATTGGTAAACAGTAAAACGGCAGACATTGAAGAGGATACACCCAATGACATTGCTATATTTAACAATCCCATTGTTCCTGCCGTTTGTAATAATCCGATGGTAGCGACAAATATAAAGCCTTTATAACTATTATGATCAATTGATGGTAATACATATTTAACGCCCCTTTTCAAAAATAAAACCAATAAGATAATGAATCCCGCGATGGTAAAACGCCATCCGCCTAGTAACATAGGTGGCACGTGTTCAATTGAGATGAGGTACTTCCCAGTTGGAAAAGAAGAGCTCATACATATGGTCGTTAAAATAATACATATATAGAAGTATAAATGCGAACGTTGATGTAAATTCATAGATGTCATCTCCTAGTCATTTATTAAAGATAATTAAGATATTCGTTGTCTTTAAATAGTATTATAATGCACCCTTTCTATTTTTCAATCTTAATATATAAAATTTTTATATTATATTTTATAATAAAAGAAACGTCTATCATTGGAGGAGTATTATGAAATTATCTAAAGGATGGGAGCAAGCTGTCTATGTTCTATTAATGCTGAATCTACTACCAGAACATAGCGTGATGACCTCTACTGCTTTAAGTGATCGTTTAAATGTTTCTGATTCTTATTTAAAGAAGATTATTAAAGCACTTGTTAAAGAAGGACTTGTCAATTCTACTACGGGCAAGCATGGTGGTTTCTCGTTAAGCAAACCTTTAAATCAGATCACGTTTTATGATATTTTTCTAGCAATAGAAGGTCGCGATACGATTTTTGCAAGTCAGCAATTATTGAAACCCTTCTTAGGTGAAAATGAAGGCCAAAAAGCTGAAATGTGTGTAGTTAGTCATGCATTAAATACAATTCAACATACACTTATCTCCACTTTATCTTCGATTACATTGGATGAAGTAAATCAAACCATCGTCACAAAATATCATCTTAACGATCTTAATCAATGGGTCTTAACAAATAGCAAAACACTGTAATACAAGCCTTCAGGATGTCTTACTTCAGACAACCCGAAGGCTACTTTTTATATCTAATTTGACAAAAATACAAGTCTTTTTGACTAATATACTAGTCAAAATGACAAAGATAATGTAACATAAAAGCCAAGGAGTTGATGAATATTGCGAAATCGTCTTAAAGAATTACGTGCTCGCGATGGCTTCAATCAAACACAACTCGCTAAACAAGCCGGTATCTCACGGCAAACAGTTTCTTTGATTGAACGGAATGATTTTATGCCGTCCATTTTAACAGCCGTTAAAATTGCACGTATATTCAATGAACCAGTTGAAAATGTCTTTATATTTGAGGAGGAAGATTTATGAAAGTGGGCAGATATTTACTCTATTTATTGATAGGGGGTATTATTGGTGGAATGATAGGAGCCTCAATAGGAATGCTAAGTGATGGGAACATCTTTGATATCTTACATTTCGCTTCATACAATTTCACGATTATCGTTACCATTATCGCTTCATTAATTAATATTGGACTTATCTTAGCGATTTGGAAGACCTCTCAGACATCTTTAAAATACAAACATAAAACTGAAAATGCCAATGATGCCAACCTCGATCAACATGAACAAAAAGCTAATTTAACTTTCATGAGAACTGGCACATTATATTACATTACAGTATTAGTCGCTTTATTAAACATATTTATTATTGCCTTAGGTAATGGCCCATCGTCTATTTTATTTTTAGTCATTGTGCCTTTTATATTGACATTAATTCCGTCAACCATGCTTGGTTTCTTTTATAGAAAATTTGATACCCGTATGCCTAAACAAGGCGAAGCCAATTATACAGAACGTATTTTACAAAATATGGATGAAGGTGAGCGTCATATTGCACTTGAATCAATGTTTAAAGTATATCACGTCAATATTTCCTTAATAATGGTAGGCGCTATATTCTTAGGTATCTTTTCAATCATTACAGGTATTAACCAAGCAGTTGGCATTGGCATCTTAATCATTTTATTCGCTTACAACACATTTGGTTATATGTTAAAAGTACGTAAATTTTACAAATCTTAGTTATTTATTAATTAATCTATATTATGATAAAAGTAACTAATCTTTAATTGAATTAAATCTAATACTAATCAACAGAAAGAGAGGATTACTATGGAACATCTATTGCAAGTGCAACATCTCAACAAGTCTTATAAGAAATCGAATTTCCATTTGAAAGATATTTCTTTAACACTTCAACCTGGCGAAGTTATTGGTTTAATTGGTAAGAATGGTTCAGGTAAATCAACATTGATTAATACATTAGTTGGTAACCGTTTTAAAGATTCTGGAGATATTTCATTTTTTGATCAAGTTGTCTCAGATAAGGATTATGCATACAAAGAGCATATTGGCGTTGTATTTGATGACTTACGTGTGCCTGATAAACTCGAAATTAAAGATATGGATAAAGTTTTTGCGAATATTTTCAAAACATGGAACAGTGATCGTTTCTTTGAAGTCATTCAGCGTTTCGAATTACCAACTAACGCACAAATTAAGACGTTCTCAAGAGGAATGCGTATGAAAGCAGCCTTAGCCATGGCTCTAGCGCATGATACAAAATTACTCATACTGGACGAAGCAACTGCTGGTATGGACGTATCAGGACGTGAAGAAGTCATTGAAATGTTGGAAGACTATATTTCTGAGGGGAATGGCATACTCATTTCATCTCATATTTCCGAAGATATAGAACATTTAGCTACAAAATTAATCTTTATGCGTGATGGTGAAATTGTACTTCAAGAAAGCAAGGAAGAATTGTTAAATCAATATGGTATTGTCGAAGTTGATGAGCATGTTGATTTAGACATTCCACAAGACATCATCATTGCATCAAGAGTGAGACAAGGTCAACGCCAAATCTTAATCAAGGATTGGTCTAGTGTAACGAACGCTCACCCACTTAGCACTATTGATGACGCAACAAAATTAATTATGAGAGGTGATAAATAATGAAAGGTCTAATTTTAAGTAGTTTCTATGCATCTAAAAAGTCACTTATCACATATTTAATTGTAGCCATTGTAGCAAGTTTCTTATTCGCTTTTATAAATCCAGCAATGGCATGTTTCTTACCAATGATTTTCTTATTGTCACCAGTGACGGATAACTTAAAGCGTGAAAAAGATTCTAAGTGGATGTATTATATTTCAACATTGCCAACACATCGTAGTGCTTATATTAAAAGCTATTTCGCATTTTATGGCATACTCATCTTTATCGGATTAATTATTGGTTTAATTGCAGTATTAGCGATATATCAGAATTTAATGTTAACACTTATTTCAGGTTTAGTAGGTATTGGTGCTGCAGGCACATACGCTATCATGTTCCCGTTAACATTTAAATTTGGTCCTGAAAATTCAAATGTCATCATGATTTCAACATCGGTTATCGTTCTTATTTTATTCTTTATTACTTACTTTGGTGTTATTATGTCTGCCATTGTACGTTCAGGTTCATTCTCTGATTTAGGAACAAATCCTACAGATATCCTCTTCATCGGATTATATGCAATACTCGGTTTAATTTGTTTAGTGGCTTCTTATTTCATTTCAATAGCCATTTTCAACAAACAAGAACTGTAATTTTGAATCATAACATAGTTTAATATATTAATACTGGTTCTAAACACGAGGCATCAACTGCTATCAAGTGTTTAGAACCTTTTTCGTCTCTATTCTTACATGCGTCATTTCATCATTATAGGGTATGGATTACTAAAAGCTTTTAACAAAGGAGACCTCATCTTATGGATATTCAAGCTATCGAACACTATTTAAATATAGATGCATCAAAATATAATGAACCTTCACTTGAAGCGCTCAATTATTACATTAAACGCTATATGTTGACGGTTCCTTTTGAAAATATCAATGTCCAAAATGGCGTACCTATATCTGTAGAAATTAATGATTTGTATGATAAATTGATCAATCAGCAACGAGGTGGTTTCTGTTACGAAATGAATCATTTCTTTGGGACTTACCTTGAAGAAAAAGGCTTTACCGTATATCGTATGTCTGCGACTGTTGAACAGCCTAATGGCAATCGCAGTCCAGAAGGTTCACACATGTCACTTGTTGTTCCAATTAATGATGTAAATTATGTTGCAGATGTAGGCTTCGGTGACTTACCTTTACAGGCCTTACCTATTACAAATATAGATCCAACTCATCCAGTTACAGATATTACAGGTGAATTCCGAGTAATTTCAGAGCATGAAGGAACTTATAGCATTCAGAAACTCGAAGACGATAGTTGGAGCACACGTTACGAGGCTCGCTTCCAACCTAAGCAAATAGAAGATTTTGAAGATATGATTCAATATAATTCACAACATCCAGATTCTATTTTTGTACAACAACTTATCGTTACTCAACCACAATCATACGGACGTGCTACGATGTCCTTACAACATCTAACGCTAAGTAAACAGGATGGTAAAGATAAATATGATGTAACTTCAGATAACTACCGAAATATTTTAAAAGAATACTTTAATCTTGATGTTAAAATCAAACCACTCGAAGCATAATTTAATATGACCAACATGTGAGTTAATCTAGGTTTAAGAGGTGTAATTATGACTAATATAGAAATTATCGGTGCCAAACAAAATAACTTAAAAAATATAAATGTAACGATTCCAAAGCATCAATTAACAGTATTTACAGGTCGTTCAGGCTCGGGGAAGTCTTCCCTCGTCTTCAATACTGTAGCTGCAGAATCTGAAAGATTGTTAAATGAAACATATTCAAGTTATGTGCAACATCAACTGACACAATATGAAAAACCAGACGTCGATCAAATTAAACATCTTCCTGTCGCAATGATTATTAATCAGAAACGTCTTGGCGGTAACTCTCGTTCAACTGTAGGTACAATTTCTGACATTTACGCGTCTGTCCGACTGCTATGGTCACGTATTGGCGAACCATTTGTCGGTTATTCAGATATCTTTTCTTTCAATAATCCTAAAGGTATGTGTCAAACATGTTCAGGACTAGGCTATGTTGAAGATATTGATTTAAATGAATTGCTTGATTATGATAAATCACTTAATGAGGATGCAATTAAATTCCCTTCATTTAGACCTGATAGTTGGCGAGGTAAACGTTATTTATATACAGGTTTATTTGATAATGATAAGAAATTAAAAGATTATACGAATGAAGAAATGGATACGTTTTTATACACCGAACCAACTAAATTAAAGAATCCACCGTCAAATTGGCCTAGAACTGCCAAATTTGAAGGATTAATTCATCGATTCCGCCGTTCATTTTTACTTAATGATAATTTCGAAAAGAAACGTTTTAAAGAAGATATTGACCGAGTGGTATCGAAACATGATTGTCCTGATTGTCATGGTCAACGTCTTAATGACACTGTATTAAGCTGTAAAATCAATGGCTTAAATATTGCAGAATTCACAAACCTACAAATTGATGAGGCGTTAGCCTTTTTAAGAAAAATAAAATCAGGCAAAGCACGTGTGATTATAGAGCCACTTAAGAAACAACTAGAAGCATTAAGTTATATTGGGTTGAATTATTTAACACTAGCGCGAGAAACAACTTCGCTATCTGGTGGTGAGTCACAACGTATTAAGCTCATTCGTCACCTTAATAGTCCTTTAAGCGACTTAATCTATATTATTGATGAACCAAGTGTCGGACTACATCCAGAGGATATTCAGCGTATCAACGATATCATTCAATCCTTAAAAGATAAGGGCAACACAGTCCTCGTTGTAGAACATGATCCAGATGTTATAAAGACCGCTGATCATATTATTGATTTAGGACCTTTAGCAGGCAAAAATGGTGGTGAAATTACATTTACTGGCTCTTATAATGAATTACTCAGTTCGAACACAAGTACTGGTCAAGCGTTGAACCGACAGCATCAACTTAAAAAAACGCCACGTAAATCGAAAGACATGCTTCAAATTGCTAATATTAGTCGCAATAACTTACAAAATGTCTCAACTAAACTACCTAAGCATGCAATGACTGTTGTTACAGGTGTTGCAGGTTCAGGTAAAAGTTCACTCATCACTGCAGGATTTGAACGTGAACAAGAGGCTATCTTTATTGACCAGAAACCTGTCCATGCATCAAATCGTTCTAATCTACTTACTTATTTAGATATCTTTGATGATGTACGTAGTTTCTTTAGTCAACATACTGGTCTTAAGAAGAGTATGTTCAGCTATAATTCAGAAGGTGCCTGTCCGGAATGTCATGGTAAAGGTGTTTTAAAAACGGAACTTGCATTTATGCCAGACTTTTCACAAGTATGTGAATTATGTGGTGGTACAAGATATCGTCCAGAAGTGTTAGAAGCTAAAGTAGAAGGTTATTCTATTGCGGATATTTTAGCATTAACCGTGGATGAAGCCATTGAGAAATTTAGCGACAGTCCAGGTATTATACGACCGCTTCAAGCATTAGCGGATACAGGATTAAACTATATGACTCTCGGACAATCATTAGATACCCTTTCAGGTGGTGAAATTCAACGTGTGAAACTAAGCCGTTACCTGACACAAGATGTGACCGATAAGATCTTTATCTTTGATGAGCCAACAACTGGGCTACATGAAGATGATTTGCCAATTCTAATCGATTGCTTTAACCATCTTATTGAAGAAGGCAATACGGTTATCTTGATTGAACATAATTTAACGATGATGACTCAGGCGGATTGGTTAATTGATATTGGGCCTTATGCTGGAGATAAAGGTGGCCAATTACTTTACGCGGGTGAACCTGAAAGCATCTTTGACATCGACAATTCCATAACCGCTAAACATTTAAAACGATATATTGGCCAATAAATAAACTAAACAAATATCCCCACATGCTAATTCGTCATGTGGGGGTGAATTTTATCTACACTTATAGTAACTTGTGTTGGTGCAACAATTCTTCGATATAGGTACCTTTTATTTTCTTCAAGAAAGCGTTAAGAGCGAGTTTCTGTATTTTGTTATGTTCTGAGAGTTCTGATAGATTTTTACCATCATTAAGTTCATATAAGGCATCCATCAATATACGAAGGTCGAATTCTGTTGCAACCACTTCAGGGACACCTCTATCTATGTCCAATAATTGGTATACTGCTTCCATAGCAGTCCTTACCGAATATTCAGTGGTAAATACAGTATCTCTTTCTGTTTCTGCAAAATTACCAATAAAGGCTATGTTGCGAGCATTTTCAGGCACGACAAGTGGTCTGTCTCCAATGGATCTAGGCATAAAATAAGAACAGATATATGGCATATAGACTGGTATCGTATTACATTGCGTTTTAGCGAGGTCTTCAATTTGATTGATAGGAACGCCCATATGATATAACCATTCTTGGCAAATTTCATTTCCACTGCACTCAGTGATAGGTTTATGGATGTAATCCCCGTTTACGTTTGAGTATAATGCATAGATCCAAACGCTCACCTCGTCTTCGGGTTGGCTTTTAAATTGTTGTTGACGATTAACAGTAAAACTCATTTGCCATTTAGAATCATTAACAGTAACAATACCACCTGTCACTGTCTTGCCGGCTAGAGGGTCTCGTTTACAAATTTGCTCGATTGTATTAATAATTGTCATGTTATTTGTCGTCGCGGTTGCTGATACAAACCAACTTTTGTCTGGTAAACGATGATAGAACTTTTCGGGACAACCAAACTCAGGGCTCTGTTTGGCAAGATTACGCCATAACGTCCAACTACCACCGATTTCTTTTGTAGGGGGTGCGGGTGTGTTGTTATCTCCATAAGTTGAACTTTCAGTGATACTACCATTTGTAACAAATACTAAATCATCTGGCGTTAGAGGAATGATATCATCTTTACCTGAACGCTTAAGTTGTATTTCACGCGCAACCTTCTCTTTTGTTGTGATATCTACTTTTATATTCAACACTTGAACATCATATTGAAATTGCACACCGTGGGACTCTAAGTAAGCAATCATCGGAAGAACTAGTGATTCATATTGATTATATTTGGTGAACTTAAGGGCACTGAAATCTGCTAATCCTCCAATATGATGTACAAAGCGCATTAAATATCGACGCATCTCCATTGCAGAATGCCATGGCTCAAATGCGAACATCGTTTTCCAATAGATCCAGAAATTCGAATGCAAAAAGTCATTTGAGAAGACATCCGTAATCTTCACGTCGTTTAATGTCTCTTCTTTCATTAAACATAAATGAATGATTTCTTTAATGGCTTGTGGCGTCAAAGTAAAATCACCATCAGTAGATAACTGATGCCCCCTTTTCTCAATAACACGACAACGTGAGTAATTAGGATCTTCTTTATTTAACCAATAAAACTCATCTAGAACGGAAGCATTATCCATTTCAAGTGACGGGATGGAGCGAAATAAATCCCACAAACATTCGAAATGGTTCTCCATTTCTCTTCCACCTCTCACAACATAGCCTTTCAAAGAAAGTTCATCTCCATCTAAACTTCCACCAGGTTTAGATAATTCTTCTAAAACATGGATTTTTGACCCATCCATTTGTCCGTCTCTAATCAAGAAACATGCAGCAGCTAGAGATGCTAATCCGGAACCAATAAGATAAGCTGATTTAAGCTCTACATTTTCTGGTTTTTTAGGACGTGCAAATGCTTCATAATTTCCATTACTATAGTACATACGTATCACTTCCCAAGTTTTCATAGTTTTTAATTTTTAGATTGAAAAGTAGTAAACTATAAGTAATCTTAAAGAAATTAATCTACCCTTCGATAGTATTATAAAATGACGAGGGGCAAGAATTGTGTGTCACTTATGTGTGTTTGTAACATAAGCGACATTTTATTCAAACTGTCCGATATGAGGAGTGATTAAGTTGAACAAACAAGATTTACGCGTCCAAAAAACACATCAAGCCCTAATTACTTCATTTTCTGATTTACTACAAACTAAATCTTTTGAACAAATAACGGTTCAAGACTTATGTGCAAAAGCAAATGTACGACGATCAACCTTTTATCGTCATTTTAATGATAAGTATGACTTGTTAAATCATGTTGTCGGCACGTTGATTGATCATTTTAGAGAGCTATATTTACCCGACATTAATCCCGACAACCCACGACAATTTTTTGAGAAATTGATGAGAGATGTTTTGACATTTATTCACGATAATAAAGACATTGTCCGTAGCGTTATAACACTCAATTTTTACGGCGAAGTTTATACTATTTTTTATGAACAAATCTATAAAGCAGTTCAAAAGCAAATTGAATTTGATCGACAGAGTGGTCAATTTTATGTAGATGTAACAATATATGGAGAATTTTTAACTGGAGGTATTTTGAGCGTCATCACGAATTGGATTCAACATGGACAACAGCAATCGATTGATAAAGTGACGAAAGAAATTGTTAATATGATATGTGGCGCAAGAGAAGTACATTTGAAGAAACTGAGCTAAAACGCCTTTATTAAAGATATTCATTATTTGAAAAATGTCGCCAAGATGAAAACTTAGCGACATTTTTTCTAATTTAATTTATTGATTTAGAACCATTTCCATTTTTTATCAACAGCTACACGTGGATACTGACTGCCTGGTAAGAAGTCCCTATAATAATGAACATAAACTTTGCCTTTACTATTGATAGCCAGATGCCATTTGGATTTGTCTTTAGGGACAACATCATATAAATCTTTTTTTACATGATATTTCTTGCCATCTATCTCATGGTCTCCTTCAGTTAACACTTTCTTATATTCATATTTTTGACGATATTGTTTAATGATTTGATTACCTATTCTATTTCTATTGTACTTCGCATTTACATCACCAAAGGGTTTCACATTCATTATTGTTTCATTTAGATGTAATTGATCTTGCTTATTTGTTAGTGCAATGTTATAACCCTTATTACTTGTACCTGTCTTTAAGCCATCTGTACCAGGTAAATATAGTGGTTGTCCTTTTAAAGATAGATTCGTACTTTTAAAAGTATTTCCTCTTTGAGTATCCCGTGGCAACTTAGATATTTGTAATATCTGAGGATACTTCTTAATTAACGCTTGCATTAAAAGGTTCATATCTTTAGCGGTACTTTTAGGGAAATCTTGTTTTTTAAATTTTGAAGGTGCATATTGATCTAACAAACTATTTTGCGCACCTGCCGGATTGACAAAGTTTGTATTAGTCATATTAAACGATTTAGCTTGTTGATTCATTTTATTAGTAAATGTATTATTATCGCCACTTACTTTCTCACCTAATATCATTGCTGCGGCATTACTTGATGCTAAAGTGGTTTGTTTAATTAATTCTTCAATAGTATACGTTTGACCTTGTTTCAATGATACTGATGATAGGTTTGGTAGGTTGGACATGGTAGCATACTTATTTGTAATTTTCACTTTGTCATTGAGCTTTAACTTCCCATTCTCAATCGCTTCATAAGTTAAATATAAGGTCATCATTTTAGACATAGAAGCAGGGTCAACCTGATTATTTCCCCGGTAATTATATAGAATTTGCCCTTGATCAGTAGTAAGCATGACACCACTAGGCTGATATTTCGTACTAATACTACTATTCTTTTCTTTATTAGCAATAGTTACTGGCGATTCACTCGCATCACTTATCGAAGTATGTAATAACGAAATCGTAGTGATAATACCTATTCCTTTTACAAATTTACCAAACAAAATATCCCCTACTTTTTTTAATATTAATAATGTTGCACAATACCTTTTATAACAATATTATAGGAATAATACAACTATATTCAAAATCATAATCCCTTAACTATATTGTTGTTACTTACTATACATTTTGATATCCATTAAACTTTACTTGCTTTTTAATGAAAAATTGAAACTCTGAGAACTACCATAATGCAATTCTCAGAGTTCGACTAATTATTTATAACCTTTCTCACCTTTAAAATAACTACGATCTTCTTTGCTATAAACTTTGTCTGGATCTACAAATGGTTTCAACTTGTATTTAAAGTCATATAGATTCAAACCATCGATAGCAACACGGTCTTGATAAACGCTATCTTCACCAATATCAGTAAAATTATTCGGACCTACCCCAGCTAAGAATTTAAATCCTGCTTTATTCTCTAGGTACTGATAGCCTGCTGAACCTCTTCTTGCGCACCATGAGGGAAAATAAATAAATCCGTTTTGCCAATAATTGGCGTTACTTCTTTCTTCCAACGTTCTGTATCCTTCACAATACGATCATATGAACTATTTGCAAAATCAATGTGCCCCCAAGAATGACTTGCGAATGTCCAACCATCGCGTTTCATTGCATTTGCAACTTTTATCGCTTGTTCTTTACGCTTAGAGTAGTCTTTACTATCCAACTCATTCGTGCGATATCCGAGTACCCCATTGTATCCAGTTAAACCAACTACACCTTTTTGTCCATTCAATGAAAAATCTGGATGTTCTTTTACGAAACGATTTAGAATCGGAACAATATCATTCGATTCACTTTGAGTAAACTTACCATCTTTGCCTTTCGTTTGAGATACAACATGATTATATTTGTCTAATACTAAACGATCTGCATAACCATTTCCTCTCATATATTCATAATAATTCATATCATCTATTGATAAGATTAACGGTTTCTTTCCTTTAGGCAACTTAAGTGATTTCTTTTTAATAGGTTTAGAATTGAAATCATATGCATCATGTGGATCAATCAATATGTAATGATGCTTATATAATTCATCAAGTGAGCGTTTAAATTCTTCAACGGTAATCATCCAATCATTATTGCCTTTGGCTTGATTCGCTTCACCAGTAAACGCCACTTTAGGATCCGTAATTAAAGGATGGAAGAAGATATGTGCTACATCACCCTTATATTCAACCCAATCATTTTGACCAGAACTACGCTTTTTCGCATAAATATTCTCTTCTTTATTATGCGTTTCTTCTTTAGCTTTTTTCTCATGCGTTTGCGATGTCGATTGACAAGCACATAAAACAATGGCTATTAAAACAGTGAATACACTCAACAAATATTTTTTAATCATGTATTGGCTCCTTTATGTAAGAAAGTGATTTTATGCCGATCACTAAATATTATATAACATTTTTATACTATGCATAACATATCATTTCTAACTTAACGGAATTTTTACATGAAATTAATTTTATTCAGTATTAAATTATTTGTTTCTTCTTTTCGCGAGAAATTTCATACTTACATTAACTACAATCGCTAAAACGAATAAGCTTTTCAATATTAATTCATAATAAGTTATATAATCGACAAATAGACTTTTTAAGAAAATATTAATTAAGAAAACAGCTTATGGTGCACTTTGTGATATGTACCATAAGCTGTTTTATATTATTTTTTAATTTTGAAAATGAACGATTGAGGTGGAATGATATTTAATACTGCTTACTTGCATATAAATGGTTTTTTGTCACGCTATTCGCTATCACTAAATATATAATCGTATATGTCTTGTGAGACTTGTTCGAAGTTATCGACGTTAAGTGATAGGTAGAATTTGAGTTTAGGTTCTGTACCTGATGGTCTCAAAGCAATAAATCCTTCTTCTAAGAGAATTCTAATTACATTCGCTTTTGGTAATGATATTGCTTCTTCCGTGTTGTCTTCTTTATAAATGCGTTTCAATGTCTCATAATCTTCTACTGCAACAACTTTTAATCCTGCAATGACATCAGGAATATTACGTCTTAATTGATCCATTAAAGCGTTAATTTGTTGTTGCCCTTCTCTACCTTCAAAGACTTTAGACATCGGTTTATCACGATAATAGCCTACTTCTTTATGGATTTCTTTTAATTCATCGTGCAGTGTTTTGCCTTCATTTTTCAAAATAGAAGCATACTTAATAATCAATGGCACAATTTGAATGGCATCTTTGTCTCGCACGAAGTCGTCAGCTAAGTAACCATAGCTTTCTTCATAGGCAAATAAAAATGATTCTGTATCATCTAACTCACGAATGGCTTTAGCAATGTGTTTAAAGCCGATTAAGACTTCCTTCACAGTCACACCATATTGTTGTGCAAGTCGTTCACCTAACTCGCCACTTACAATAGATTGAATGACAACCGAATGATTCGGCACATTCGTGTATTCGAGCAGATATTTAATGAGTAATGCGCCGATTTCACTGCCACCAAAGTAGTATATTTGACCATTTTCATTTCGTTCTACAAATCCCATGCGATCGACGTCAGGATCTGTTGCAATAATTAAATTAGCGTCGATATCGTGAGCTTGTTGAATTGCTAAATCAAAGGCTTCTCGCTCTTCGGGGTTCGCACTTTTAACGGAACTGAAATTTGGATCTAGCTCACTTTGCGATTTGACTAAACTTACATTCTGAAAATTAAGATGCTTTAAAACGTCAGGAATAATCGGCACACCAGTACCATGCAAACTCGTATATACGACCTTCAAATCAGATTGTGGAATATCACCTATAAGATTTGTAAGTTCGTTTATGTAACTATCATAAACCGCTTCTGGTAAATCAAAGGTGTTCTTCTCAATAAGTTCTTGATTTAAGTCAATATTCAACTCAAGTGGATTACCTAAGTTATTGATATATTGAGCAACTTCTAATGAAGTATCCTCATCTAATTGCGCACCATCTGCACCATAAACTTTGATGCCGTTATAATCTTTAGGGTTATGACTTGCTGTAATCATGATACCGGCAGATGTTTGCAAGTATCGGACAGCAAAAGATAGTTGTGGCGTTGTTTTATATACATCTGCCAGATAAACTTTAATGCCTTTCGAAGTCAAAATTTGCGTAATAATATGTGCGAATTCTGAAGATAAATGACGAATATCATAGTGAATGACAATTGAAGGATTATCTTCTTTATCTTTTAAGTAATTAGCAATTCCTAATGCCAGACGTTGTATGGTATAGCGATTTAAACGGCCAGGACCAAGTCCAAACTGGCCACGAATACCTGCAGTTCCAAAAGCTAATTCAGTTTCAAATCCTTGTTCTTGAAACGTTGTGGTCTGACTATCATAGAATGATGCTACAAGACTGTCATCTTTATATTTCATCCAATTGTCTTTCATTATATACTCCTTTCATACTTATACGGATGTCTTATTATTCTATTTCAGTATACTGGATATTTAAAAAAGTTTCATTTGATTAGGAGATAAGCATTATTTAGTTATCGTTGATGCTCAACGAATCAAACTCGCAATAAGTAACCCATAATGATAAAATACATTTATAAATTAATTCCATTGGCAACACCAACCCCCTCACTATTGCGCTAGTGAGGGGGTTTTATGGTGTGTTAGACGATGTCGCTTATTTCTCTATTACTTACTGAAATTGATAGCTTTCATGACCTTTCGCAAAAGCTTCAACGGTATAAATCATTGAACCACCCTCTGAGTCGTTCTCAATGTCATTGGTACAAATAAGCAATTGGTTTGTTCCTGGAATAAATTGTGGATGTGTTGAACGTAACATTTTACCTTCATCACGCCCTGGCATTAAGATTTGACCAATAGGATATCCACGTCTGTTGAAGACTAGAACACGCCCTTGTCCATACATTGCTACGTATAAATTATCATCGCTATCAATACAAACTGAGTCTGGTCCTTCATGGCCAGTAAAGTAATATGGAATCGTTGCACCAAACGGTGCAATTGTCACGCCATCGTCCTCTAATTGAATACGATGTAGTCGGTTAGTCGTTGTTTCTGTAACCCATAATATTTTTTCATCCGTACTTAAAGCTACACCATTCGCTACTGAAATGTTCTGAATGACTGGTGTCACTGTCTTGAAGTCTGGTGAAACATAGTAAACGCCACCTTTAGGGTTGGTAGAATAACCTCTAAAATCAGTGAAATAGAAACCACCTTTACTATCAAAGACCATGTCATCAATACAATATTCAGTATTGAGTTCCGAAATGATTTCTTCAAATTGTTCACCATGTTCATCTGTGGCGAAGATACCACCTGTTGACTCGAAATCGCCTAAATAACAAGTGAATAAACGTCCATCTTTATGTATTTTGACTGCAGCTGGATTTTGTTTTGTTGATTGAAACGCTGTTGAAACCTCTTTTGTGTCTATGTCGACTTTAAAGATTTTACCGCCAAACACTTCACATAAAAATAAATTATGATCTCTATCAAAGACAAGACCTTCAAGTTGAAGTCCTTCATCTGAAATTTTTAACCAAGGTTCTGCCGTTACCGTTTGTAATTCACTTTCAGAAATAATAGGTACCGCACTTTTTGATACCCCAGTATATGTTAATTTTGGTAAAGATTGATTTGTCATAATTAACAATTCCTCCCTTTTCGAAAAGTATAATCTTAATTCATTATAATCCTTTACTTCACTTTCTACTTATCGTACTACATGTAATCGTTTTCAAAAAGTAATTGTACTTCTAACATAGGTCTGTTGCCCTATTTTCAAAACCGAAATATTGAAAGTTATTGTAAATTTGGTAAAATAATATAATGTTGATTTTTATAAAAAGATAAATTATTGAATAACTAAATGATATGGCTTGCCTTTACGATAAATAAATTTTTAGAGGAGAATTAGAAAATGGATTATAGAGTGTTATTATATTACAAATACACAACAATTGATGACCCTGAAACATTTGCAGCTGAGCACTTAGAATTCTGCAAATCAAATAATTTAAAAGGTAGAATTTTAGTTTCTACAGAAGGTATCAATGGTACATTATCAGGTACGAAAGAAGATACTGATAAATATATCGAACATATGCATTCAGATGAGCGTTTCGCAGATATGACGTTCAAAATTGATGAAGCTGAAGGACATGCCTTCAAAAAAATGCACGTGCGTCCAAGAAATGAAATCGTTGCTTTAGGTTTAGAAGACGATGTTGATCCACGTGTTACAACTGGTAAATATTATTCACCTAGCGAATTTAAAGAAGCACTTGAAGATGAAGATACTGTCATCTTAGATGCTCGTAATGACTATGAATTTGACTTAGGTCACTTCCGCGGTGCCATTCGCCCTGATATCACACGCTTCAGAGACTTACCAGACTGGATTCGTGAGAACAAAGATCAATTAGATGGTAAAAACATCGTAACTTATTGTACAGGTGGTATTCGTTGCGAAAAATTCTCTGGTTGGTTAGTTAAAGAAGGCTTCGAAAATGTAGGACAACTACACGGTGGTATCGCAACTTACGGTAAAGATCCTGAAACTAAAGGTCAATATTGGGACGGTAAAATGTACGTCTTCGATGAACGTATTAGTGTTGACGTTAACCAAGTTGAGAAGACAGTTATCGGTAAAGAACACTTTGACGGTACACCTTGCGAACGTTATATTAACTGTTCAAATCCTGAATGTAACAAGCAAATTCTTGTTTCAGAAGAAAATGAAGACAAATATCTCGGTGCTTGTTCATATGACTGTGCCAAACATGAACGTAACCGTTATGTAGCTAAAAACAACATTAGCGATGAAGAATGGAATCGTCGTTTAGAAAACTTCAAAGACGTTCCAGAACATGCACATGCTTAATATCTAAATCATATCCCTTATGAGATTTAATTAGCTCATAAGGGATATTTTTTGAAGTGGCTTAGAATTCTTCATGAAGTCATTGTCCACCGCAACTTACTTTGCTTATATGATTTCTTTTTTGAGATTTTCAATGTTGGAATATAACTAGAATTGAAATATCTTTATACAAGCGTCTAAGCAATTATTTAACAGCATTTTCTTCGCTATTGGCACTTTTATTATTTCTATGATAGTTGACTATTACGGTATAATTTGGGCCTATATTATTTGTTTTAGTATGTATATAGCAACTTTTATTTTAGGACTCTTTTTCCGAAAAACTTTAAAAATTGAAATGAGTAATGAGAAATCTTATAATTGATAATAATTCTCACTTTAAATACTGGAGGTTTCTACATATGTGTACAGGTTTTACGTTTCAAGCTAAAAACGGTGACGTTATTTTAGGACGCACGATGGACTATGACTATCCATTAAGTGGACATCCTGCTGTGCAACCACGTCACTACTATTGGGAATCTCGTGTAGATTATAAAGGTACAACGTCGTATGGTTTTACTGGTGCCGGTTCTGATATGGAAGGCTTTATTTTCGGTGACGGTGTAAATGAGCATGGCCTCGCAATATCTAATCAATATGACCGTGGTTATGCCTCATACGCTAATAAAATACGAGATGGATACATCAATATTTCACAAACTGAAGTATTAACATGGGTACTTGGTTACAACAAAACGATTGAGGAACTTGTTGAACAAGCAGACCAAGTTAATGTCGTTGCACATACATTGAATGATATTAATGAAGCGCCACCATTACATTATCATGTATCGGATGCGACAGGCCGAACTGTAGAGATTACGTTTGTAGAAGGTCGCATTGTCGTTCATGATAATCCAGTCGGTGTACTAACAAATAGCCCTGATTTAAATTGGCATTACGAGAACTTGAAGAATTATGCGAATGTGACACCTTACAAACCACAATATAAACGCTATAAAAATTTATATATCGGCAATGAAAGTGGTACCTCTGGACTACCAGGTGGTTATACGTCAGCAGAACGTTATGTAAGAGCAGCTTATCTTGTAAGTAATATGTTGCCTGACGATGGTGATGATGCAGTATTAGATGCGTTTAGAATTCTTGATAGTGTAAGCATTCCTAAAGGTGCAGTTCGCCCTTCTGAAGATGAATTCCACTATACGCTCTACCAAACTGTATTTAACTTAACATCGCGTACATTGTATGTGAAATACTATAATTCTAATCGTATTGCTGAATTACAATTAACTGAGGATTTATTAAATAGCGACGAATTAGTTATATTTGATCCGATTCCGCAAGGATTGTCTACCGATAAAGTAAATTAATTATCTATAAACAAACAAGCGTGGCTGATTAAAAAGCCACGCTTGTTTTTATTATGCTTTAACATTTTTAGGAATCAGAATAAATGCTGATATAAGTCCAAGTATCATAATAATTGCCCCGACTAAGAATGAAATCATTGCTGACATTTCTACTGAATAGAATTGTTGGCATACTGTAAATACGGTCGTATTTAACGCGATACCAAAAGCTCCTCCAAGTGTAGCGCCCATCTTATATAAACCTGTCGCAAAGCTCACTTTCTCTTCTGGCATATTTAATACTGCAATCGTTAAGCCTGGTGTAGCAACTAACCCATTACCAATCGCACATACAACAAATGCGAAAGTTACAATACCTACATACCAACTTGGCGATAAGAAAGTGAAACTAATTAGAATGATACCAATTGCTGGAAATAGCGGCCCTGCAATTAACATACTTTTACCACCATATTTTTGAATTGCTTTTTCACCTAAGCGTATCATCGCTATCGCCATGAAGACATACGGCACTGTAACCAAGCCAGTTTGTGCTTCGCTCATACCAAATTGTTTTTGAGCGTAACCATTGAAGACTACTGTGGTACCTACCCCAGTGTTAAGCACAAAATTATTGATTGTTGAGCCCAAAAATGCTCGATTTTTTACAATTGAAAAATCAATAAATGGTGTGGGTCTGCCTTTTTCAAAAATATAAAATACAACTAAAGCAATGAGACCAACGATTGCAACAATTAACGTGAATCGACTTGCCCAACCGTATGTAAAACCTTGAGTCATCAATAGCATTAAGCAAGCGATAATTACGCCAAAAATCACCATTCCTACATAATCGAAGGGCTGGTAATCACGTTCTTGACGTGGCACTTCTTTTCTACGACTTAAAATAAAAATCGCAATAATTGATAAAACGATAGAAAACACAAAGATAAATTGCCAACTTAAAAAGCTAGAAATAAGACCACCGACATAGGAAGAAAATCCTATTCCACCAACTGTCGCAATCATCATAAAACTATAAGCTTTACGGAGTGATTGACCTTTAAAGTTATCTGATACTAAGCCAATTGTAGAAGGTAGTAATATGGCAGCTGATAGGCCTTGAAAAATGCGCCCAATAACTAAGAATGGCGTAGCAGGAACAATAATAAGACTAAGGCAACCAATAATACTAAAGACGAGACCTATTATTGTCATCTTGAGGTTTCCCACTTTATCTGCAATATCTCCTGCACCCACCATGAAAATACCTGTAACGAATGATACAAGGCTGATAGATAGGTTAAGTGTAGAATCTGTAGCACCAAACGTCTTTTGTACACTAGAACCAATATTTATAAATGATTGTGCAAACAACCAATATGTTAACACTGCAAAACTAGCTGCAATGATTAATTTACCGTCGAACCTACTTTGATGTGAACTCACATCTGACACTTCCTTTACTGATATAATAAAATAGTTATTGAGAATCATTCTCATATAACCCAAGATATTATATCATGCCCTTGAAGAAAATATATAATTTAAAATTTTAATGAAGGCAACTAATAATCAGTTTATTTTAGAAACTTATCATAAATATCGTAGTTTTATATATTTATTTAGCCGAACTGTAATAAATAAACACAGACCTAACTTAATTGAAGAACATAAAGAAATAGTCTCGGAACTCGCAAAAGGTAATGTTCAAATGCTACTAATTTACTTGAAAATCATTTAAAAAAAGACTTAGAATTTAGTCTCTATTATCTTGAATTTTTAAACCTATTTATCATCTAACATTCCAAACAATATCTAAATATAAAATATTATTCAATTTATTTTAAATTCACTTTAATAGCAATTTTAGTTGTGCTAATATTAAGAAAATTACATCTATTATTCACTTATCTTTTACATATTAATTAGATAGGGTTACAGAGATTAATTGTAACTCTGAATCTCATCAATTAAATATTAAAAGTTAATTTGAATAACTGTTAAGGAGTGTTTCTATGGAATGGATTAAATTGATTGGTATTTTAATCATAATCATCGGCTTCATTCTTAAGTTTGACACTATAGCAATTATTTTAATTGCAGCAGTAGTCACTGGTTTAGTTGCTGGTATGGATATCGTTGAAGTACTTTCAACACTTGGAAAAGCCTTTGTAGATCAACGTCTTGTAACTTTATTTATGCTTACACTTCCTATGGTCGGTTTAATTGAACGTTTTGGTTTGAAGCAACAAGCTTCTAAACTAATTAGTAACGTTAAGAAAATAACAACCGGTCGCCTTCTTACTTTATATTTAATTATTCGTGAAATCGCCGGCGTAGCTTCAATACGTATCGGTGGCCATCCTCAATTTGTTCGACCTTTAATTAACCCTATGGTTCAAGGTGCACTTCGAACACGTTACAATCTTACTGATAAAGACATCGATGAGAAAGATATTGAAAAACTAAAAGCCGAAGCATCTGCCATGGAAAATTATGGTAATTTCTTTGGACAAAACTTATTTGTTGGTGCTGCTGGTGTGTTATTGATGGTTGGGACTTTCCAATCTTTAAACATTAAAGTGAATGCGATGAGTTTAGTGCTCGCTTCAATTCCTGTTGCTATCATCACACTTATTTTAGTTTGGATTAAAAATATTTTACTCGATCGTTACTTCAATAAAAAATATGGAAATAATGAGGTGAAAAGTCATGAGTGAAGCAACTTTAAACCATATTTTAGAAATATTTTACATACTGATTGGACTTCAATTTTTATATACAGCTTATCGCGCTTTACGTTCACAAGATAAATCTAAAAGTTTAGGTACAGCAGCATTTTGGACCATTTTAGCTATTTTATTTATAGGTGGTCCTTATATACCAAATGCAATTAATGGTCTGCTAGTTTTAGCAATGGGTGCTTTAACACTTTTCAGACAAGTGAAAATCAAAAACATTATCGATGTTAATGATGAGGAAGTTGAAAGAGGTTCTGCTAAATATGAAAATAAGCTTTTCATTCCTGCAATTGTCTTAGCTGTGGTGGCAGTAGTTGTTTCAAACTGGACTCCACTTGGCGGTGCCATCGGTTTAGGTATTTCATCTATTGTAGGATTAATCGCAGCACTACTCATTATCAAACCAAAATTATCTTACACATTGTATGACAGTGACCGATTAACGCAACAAGTTGGAACGACAGGTATATTACCACAATTCTTAGCTGCACTTGGCGTACTCTTTACTGCAAGTGGTGTGGGTCAAGTCATTTCAAAAGGTATCTCTTCATTTTTACCTGAGGGCAACCATTTAATTGGTGCAATTGCTTATATATTAGGTATGGTTCTTTTTACAATGCTTATGGGAAATGCTTTCGCAGCATTTACTGTTATAACAGCAAGTATTGGTATTCCATTCGTTATTGCCCAAGGTGGCGATCCAATCGTTGCAGGTGCGCTTGCCATGACTGGTGGTTTCTGCGGAACATTACTTACACCTATGGCGGCAAATTTCAACACATTACCAGTTGCACTACTTGAAATGAAACAAGAATTTGGCGTTATTAAAGCACAGGCGCCTATAGCATTAGCACTTATAGTAATTCACATTGCTCTAATGTATTTCTGGGCATTTTAAATAATTCTAAGGAGGAAATGAATAATGAAAATTTTAGTTACAGCATTTGATCCATTTGGCGGTGAAAAGATTAATCCTGCACTAGAGGCAGTAAAGCAATTGGAGAATACGATTGGCGAACATACCATTTCAAAGTTAGAAGTTCCAACCGTCTTTCATGAATCTAAAGACGTCATTGATAAAGAACTGTCTAAAGGCGATTACGAAGTGGTCTTGTCTATTGGTCAAGCTGGTGGCCGTTATGACCTTACTCCAGAGCGTGTAGGTATCAATATCGACGATGCACGTATTCCTGACAACAAAGGAAATCAGCCTATTGATGTGGCCATTCAAGAAGATGGCGCACCTGCCTACTTCTCAAACTTACCTATTAAAACAATGACTGAAGCGATTAAAGCAGCAGGCGTCCCTGCAAGCTTATCGAATACAGCGGGCACATTTGTTTGTAACCATGTCCTATACCAATTAGGTTATCTCGCTGACAAGTCTTATCCGGGGCTACTATTTGGATTTATTCATGTACCATTTATCCCTGAACAAGTGACAGATAAACCTGAGAAACCGTCGATGTCTATTGAAACAATTGCGAAAGGTTTAACAGCGGCTATTAAAGCCATTTCTAAAGAAGACGACTCCAAAGTTGCACTAGGAGAAACACATTAAAAAGAGGGTCCCCACCCTCTTTTTTTAATTTCAAAATTGGAAAACTTCTACGTACCTATTCACAAATTTATCATTTCAAATAATTTGTATAGGGTGTATCATATAATAATGTTTATTGATGGAAAAATATTTTCAATAACTAAACTCTATTATAAAAAATAATGATGAATACAATAGAAAGAAGGTAAAACATTGAAAAAGCGCATATTCTATTCACTTTCTATATGCGCGATGCTTATGTTAAGTGGTTGTGCTCAGTATCATAATGATGACAAAGAGGTTAAAGTCTCATTACCTCGTGAATTTAATACAAATCAACTAGATGCACAAGGCTTTGATGCGCCTATGCCTGTGTACAATGCTATCTATCAACCGCTTGTAACTTATGGTAAAAATGGCAAGATTGAACCAGGTCTTGCTACATCTTGGGAAGCTTCAGAAGACGGTAAACACTACCTATTTCATTTAAAGAAGAATGTAAAATTCAATGATGGTTCTGATTTTGATGCATCGGCAGTTAAATTCTCAATTGAACGTGCGAAGGCAACGGATACAACCGACCCTATAAACATTTAAGAATTGAGCATATTTAAGTTAAAAACAATGCCTATCAAAACTTAGGCATTGTTTTTATTGCGTATATACTATGTAATTAGAGCATTTCTACCAAAAATAATTTTGAAATGTAGCTAATATATTACCAAACATGTGTATGATGATAGGTATTTCGAGCCGTTTTGTTTTTAAATATGCAACAACGAAAATGAAACCTGAAAAGCCGTAAATAAACCATTCACCTATGTTGCTTGGGCCATGAGCGCCAGCGAATAAAATAACAGATACTATGCCACCAACTATAGGTGCACCTCTAAAGATACCTTTAATTAACAATCCTCTAAATATAATTTCTTCTAAGATAGGACCTAAAATACCTACCGCAATGAGTTGTAAATACAGTGGTACATTGCGGTAACTTTCCTCTAACTCCTTCTCATTCCCTGTCGTAGGCATGAATTCAAAATAAATATAATCTGTACCATTTGCAAGAATGAATCCAATGATAATGATTAGCCATTGCTTTTTAGTTATTCGACTAAATTGAAATAGCTTCAGCTTACTTAATTTTAAAATTAGAAATGCAATAATGACCCCTACAATAGCAATCCAAAAGTATCTTGGCTTCTCTACTAAGAGTATAACCATTGATTCGGCAACAAATAAAATACAAATTAAAAATAGAGATTGTAATATCAACTTCCAATAAGGTTTTTGAGAAATTTGAAAATCTCCTGTTATATGGTCATGTGATATTTCATCTTTAGACATAGTTAACCTCCTAAACATATAATTCGAAATTTTAATTTTTAGTTAAGATAACGCATTTTTATGAAGTGACCTACAATAAATGTCAAATATATGTTACATTCATATAGAAGTATTCATTTTTCAAAATCTTATATTTCTAGACAAAGGTGGGTTTATTATGATGAATCATCAGAATATGGATACAATTTCTAATACTACATCTTCTTCAAATGAAGATAATTCAACTAAAGACCACATACATACCGAAGAACGTCGTCCAACTGGTAATAAGTTTGTACGTGCCCTTATTTTCATTGGCTGGATGTTACTAATTCAAATTCCTATTGTGAGTAGTATGTTTATCTATAGTTTTTCTATTTATATGGATACATTAACTTGCACATTAGTGACCATCATTTATTTCATACTAGCTGCTGTAGTAATATGGCTAGTTAGAAGTTATTACAAACGTCATACCTATGAAAAGTCTAAAAAATTTACAGGTAAGGATATTGCAGTTAATGTTGGTTGGGCCGTACTTCTTAGATTAATCGTTATTGGTATGTCATATTTAATGCTATTTGCGACAGGTTCAATGCAAACACAAAACGACAAAATGTTATTAGGTGATATGAACACTGCCAAACCAACGCCTGATCAATTGGGCCAAGTCTTCCCGCTAATTGTCTTCGTACTGACGATTACATTTGTAGCACCTTATTTAGAAGAACTTGTTTATCGTGGCATTTTTAAAGAAACATTATTTAAACGTACACGATTCTGGTTACCGTTCATCCTATCATCACTTATCTTTGCTTCTCAGCATGGTATTTCAAATTGGGTAGCAATTCTAATGTATACCATGATGGGAATGATATTCTACCTTGCTTACCATCGTCGTAGAAATGTTCGTGACAGCATGATGGTTCATATGATTCATAATGGTGTGAGTGGCATCATGGTTCTAGTAAGTTACTTTATGGTATTTTTTAGTTAAACATTGAACTCTTAAAATAGTTCCAACATAACAAATATTGTCGCAATTTAATCTTAAATATTTCTTAATTTAGAATATAGCACTTATTAACACTATAAAAGCAGGACTTCATTACGTCGAAGTCCTGCTTATTTTTATTTATCAAATGCAATGGTCTTTATATTTTTCTCTTTCAAGAAATTCTCAATTTTGGCTTGTTCTCGACCATTCGCAATATTTTTATCTTTATTGATATCGAGAATATCTTTTAATGATGCATCTTCATCTAAATTTAACGCACGTTGATTTGTTTGATATGTTGCTATCATATAATTACTTATCTTTTTAGTGTATTGTTCATATTCTTTGTTAGGCATCTGATTATTTTTTATGTACTTGGCAAAGTTATTTAAATTTTGTTCTTGTAAGTCTACAATATGATTGAATTTTTGTTCTTTTTTCTTAGATAACTTTTCGTCAGAATCTAACTTTTCTTCATAAGGCTCTCTTGCATCCGTTAGTTTTCTATCGGTATCTAAATATGTTTTAATATCTTTTTTTATCGTACTCTCAGAGATCTTCTGACCTTTGATTGTTTTATCAAAAATATGTTTAGGAATCTTGTCATTATGTTTAGAACTATTTTGTGACTGCTTGTTATCATTTGATGTATCTTTAGAATCATTTTCTTCTGACGATGACGAACAGCCAACTAATGTAAAAGTAAGAATAATTACAGGAATAACTAATAAGTATTTCTTCATATTGATGCTCCTTTATAATGTAAGTAATTCTTTCCTTATTTTAGTATAAGCAAATACATAAATAATTTAAATAAACCATGTAAAATAACAACTACTTTTAAAGTAACTTGTTTACTATGCCTAATTTCATGAGAGAATATCACTCTTTAGAAATCTGAACCCTTCTATTGAATACCTCTATGTTTAATCATTAGTAAAATAAAAATAACGCCTATGTATCCTGCGATAGATATAATGGATGCTTCATAACCAAATTGATTGCCTGTGATGGCTATGTTGTTCGTATGTACGACATATTGCCAAATACTATACTGACTTTCCTTTTCCGTGATAAGTAAAAGTTGGGATAAATTCCAACAAAAATGTAGTGTAATGCTTGCCCAAATCGTATTGAATTTATAAGTTGCCAAACCGAACATGATGCCTACTAGTGAACCGCTAATTAATAATAAGAAGAAACTACTTACATTTAACCCACCATTTAATAAATGGATTGCTCCAAAAAATATTGCCGTGGAAATAATGGCAATCTTAATGTTCGTCTTCTTCTCAATGTACCCCATCAATAAACCTCTGCATACCATTTCTTCAACGACCGCGCCACCTAAGGCTGTTACAAAGATAGACCAGAAAAATGAATGCAACATATCATTTAAATTACCAAAGTGGTGCACAGTAAAATCACCTGGAACAAAAATGAAACAAATGCCATAAACTACTATTGGTAAGCTTAAGCCTAATATCACATAGAGTTTATTAAACTTAGGTGTTGTTATACGATATGCGCTCAAGCGATCTTTTAATACACGTTTAATGAATAATCGAACGACTAAAAAAGCAAAAATGATATATAAAATCCCTTGTAAAATAGCGCCTATACCTAGAAATGGAATTAAATCACTAAAGATGGATGCAATGCCTTGTGTAACGACCATGATAAGTAGTGCTAATAAGAATATACCTGCAATTTTCAATATTTTCATGATAATACCCCTATCTTTTTATAATTATTATTATATTAGCACAATGTTAAAGATATAAAATACGAGTCGAACAATCAATGATGTCCAACTCGTATACTAAATATTATTTTTTCTCTATTACTTTAGAAATATATGTTGATGGTTTATCTTTATCAAATATAGTTAGCCCAGTAATATCTTTTGCATTTTTAGATGGTACGACAAGACTTACTAAATATCCGAAGACGAAAGCAACGACGAATGAAATGATTGATACGTAGAATGGTGAGTTACCTCCACCAACGCCATTTAGTAGGTATGCAATGATTACACCTGCAATTAATCCTACTAAGACACCAAATGTATTCGCACGTTTCGTAAAGATACCTAATGCAAAGATACCAGCTAATGGTACACCAAATAATCCAGTGATCAATAAGAATAAATCCCATAAATTGTTTGAATCAGCAGCAATTAAGTAAATTGAAATACCATAGCTTAATAAGCCTGCCACAACAATGACTAATCGTGCAAAGTTAACTTCTGATTTATCTGCCCCTTTTCCAAAGAAGCGATGTTTAATATCTTCAGAAATACAAGCAGAGATAGAGTTCAAGCTTGATGAAATCGTCGACTGTGCAGCCGCAAATATAGCTGCAATCAGTAATCCGCCCACGAATGGTGGCATTTCAGTTAGAATGAAGTAAGGCACGATAGATGATGTATTGAATCCTTTAGGCAATACCTGTTCATGTTGATAGAAAGAATACATCATAGTTCCCATTCCATAGAAAATAGGTGCAGAGATTAACGCTAAAACACCATTTGTCCATAACGATTTCTTCGTTTCATCCATAGAGTCAGATGCTTGATAACGTTGAACAACATCTTGACTCGCAGTATATTGGTGTAAATTGTTAAAGATATTTCCAAGGAAGATAATCGGAATCGCTGCCGCTGCGCTATTTAATTTCCAGTTATCTACACTAATAATCTTCTTATTGGCAATTGCATCACTGACAATTGTGCCGAAACCACCTTTGATTTCAAAAGCACCGATGATAATTATCATTAATGCGCCACCAAGTAAAATAACACCCTGGATAAAATCGCTCCATACAACGCCTTCGAATCCACCTAAGAAAGTATAAAGAATACATAAAATACCCACTAAACTAGCTACGATGAATGGATTCATATCAGATACAGCTGTGATTGCTAATGTTGGTAAATAAATAACAATCGCTATGCGTCCTAAATGGAAAATGACAAATAATAATGAACCGATGACACGTATACTTGGTCCAAAACGCGCTTCTAAATATTCGTACGCTGATGTTACGCGTAACTTTTTAAAGAATGGTACATAAAATGCGATTAAAATTGGAATAATTGCGACAATCGCAATATTACCAGCGATGTATGCCCAATCTGTTAAAAATGCCTTTTCCGGTGTAGACATAAAGGTAATGGCACTTAAAGTCGTCGCATAAATCGAGAACCCAATGGCCCACGAAGGCAAACGACCACTTGCCGTGAAGAAACTATCCGTATCTTTACCAGCCCTTTTAGTAAAGTACGCTCCAATTAATAACATAATGACAAGATAACCAATAACAGCTACCCAATTCCATGCCCCAAAACCGACTTGATGCATAATCAACACCCCTTGTGTTACATATTCTGTTGTTAAATATTCTCAGTTTGTCTATAAATCGTATTTCTTAATTAATGTGTCCAATGCATCACGATGTCTTTCATCAAATGGTCGGAATGGACGTTTAGGCAATCCGCCATCGATACCACGCGCTTTTAATATTTCTTTTAATGTAGGGTAAATGCCCATACTTAATACCGTTTCGATGATGTCATTCGTATCATGTTGTATTTGATATGCTTCAGCAATTTTGCCTTCTCGTGCTAAATCAAATATTTGTCGTGCACGGCGACCATTCACATTGTATGTTGAACCAATTGCTCCATCGACACCTGAAATTATCGCTTGCACTAGCATTTCATCAAATCCAGATAATATGAGTTTATTAGGAAATGCCTTACGGATACGTTCTAATAAGAAGAAGTTCGGTGCAGTGTATTTCACGCCTACAACTTTTTCATGATTAAATAACTCGCCAAATTGTTCGATGCTAATATTGACACCTGTTAAGTCAGGAATCGCATAAATAATCATATTGTTTTGTGTTGCTTCGATAATGTCGAAATAATATTGCTTAATTTCTTCAAAAGAGAATGGATAATAGAATGGTGTCACTGCTGATAGCGCATCATAACCTAGTTCTGTTGCGTATTTCCCAAGTTCAATCGCTTCATTTAAATCTAATGATCCAATTTGCGCAATTAAGTTCACATCGTCTCCAACAGTTTCTTTCACTACTCTAAAAATTTGTTTCTTTTGTTCTTTACTAATTAAGAAGTTCTCCCCAGAACTACCATTCACATATAAGCCATCAAGTTTCTCAGTCTCAATCGCATTTTTAGCAATTTGCTTTAATCCTTCTTCTTTTATTTGTCCATGTTCATCAAACGGTACAAGTAATGCGGCGTATAATCCTTTTAATTTATCTTCCATGTCATGTTCCTCCAAATCAATTTTTATTCAAATTCATTTTTATAAACTTTGAGATAAATTCAATTACAATAAATTTCTATTTACACCTCGAATTGTAAACGTTATCATTTTCTTAAACAACTATTTTTGAAAATATTTAACAAAATATTGCGAATTTGATGAAAATATTTTTCAAAAAGAATGATGACGATTACTTTAATTTGAAGTGTCGTTATAATAAAAACGACTAAGGAGGTACCTCAATGTATAAAATAGCTATAGATATAGGTGGAACAAATATTAAAGTGGCAGTCATTAATGATGACCTAGAAATGATTGATTATAAAAAGATTAAAACGCCAGATAATATTAATGTGCAAATTGTAGATGAAACATATCAATTAGTAGCAGCATTTATGAAACAATATCAACTTAAAAATCCATTTATTGGTATTTCAAGTGCTGGTGTCGTCGATTCAGATTTAGGTCAAATTATTTATACGGGGCCAACCATTCCTAATTATGACGGTACACAATTCTTCGAAGTCTTCAAAGATTTATCGTCTGATATCGCTGTTTATAATGATGTGGATGCGGCATTGTTAGGGGAACTTAAACTCCATCATTATGAAGAAGATAATATATTCTGTTTAACTTTGGGGACAGGTATTGGTGGTGCATTTTACAGTGAAGCTTCTGGCATTTATCAAGGTTCGCGTCACCGTGCCAATGAAATTGGTTACTTACTTTATCGTGAAGAAGATGGTAAAACATTTGAACAACGTGCCTCAACATCAGCTCTTAAAGATTTAATGACTAAACATCAATTTGAACATGGTACGGATGTACCTAGATTATTTAATCTAGCAGAAGATGGTAATGAAGAAGCACTTAATATTCTCAATGAATGGAGTAATTATATTGCAGAAGGTATTGCTCAAATTCAAATTATTTATGATCCAAGCTTGATTCTTATTGGCGGCGGTATTTCATCTCAAGGTGAAACACTTCTCAAATATATAGAACCTAAAATTCATCATTATTTACCCTCAGACTATGGCATTGCTAAGATTCAAACAACTCAAACAGAGAATCATGCTGCTTTATTCGGCGCAATCACTAAATAACGGCTGGATCTAGATAGGCGTGGGACACTGAATTCATAACGAATTCTGTCCCACTCCTCACTCATTCCTTCTCATTTCCTAAAATGACGTCTCGTGTTTGTTGATATACTTGGTGCATATGTGTGTCATTCAATAATAAATAACTCACGATATCTAATAAAAATAGTGTTGCGATTTGTGAGTTGATGAATTTTGAATCATTGTTACTTGATTGAGCCGTCGTAATTAATACTAAATCTGCATTCTTAGTAAGCGCACTACCTTCGAAATTTGTTATGACTACGACATACGCCCTTTGATTGCGAGCAATCTTCGCAGCTTCAATTAATTCTAAGGTTTCCCCACTATTTGAAATAGCGACAAACATATCCCGTGATGAAAGTAGCGACGCCGATATCTTCATTTGGTGCGCATCTGTTGATACAGAACCTTTGATACCCATACGCATTGTGCGATAGTAAAATTCACTTGCCGTTAATCCTGAACTTCCTAATCCTGCGAAATTGACTTGTCTACACGTTTTTAAATTGTGTGCTAGACGTTTAATCTTTTCCTCGGAAATAAATTCACCCGTTTGTTGGATAATGTTTTGATGATAACGATGAATAAGCTGAACAAGCGGTGCATTTTCTACTACCTTTTCTGATTTTTCGTGTTGCAAATTAAACTTCATATCTTGAAAGTTGGCATAATTTAATTTCCCACTAAATCTTGTAATGGTAGCTGGTGATGTCCCGATAGCATAAGCTAAGGAATTAATTGTAGAGAAATTTTCATCAAGTTCATGTGTTTGTATATATTCAATAATTTTTTTATCCATTTTCGTTAATAAATGACGACTTCTTTGAATACGATTTTCAAATTTCATGACAACACCTCGTAATTAAGTTAGTTAAACTGTATTATATTTGAAAATATTTTTCAATTACCAATTATAAATTGATAAATATTTTCTTAATGTTATGATATGAATGAATAAACGAATCAATTATAAATACTATTTCTATTTACAATTTTGAAAAAGACGGAGCGTGTTTAAAAATGTTACCAAATGGATTAATCGTGTCATGTCAGGCGTTACCTGACGAACCATTACACTCATCATTTATTATGTCAAAGATGGCTCTAGCAGCTTTTCAAGGTGGAGCGGTTGGTATACGTGCGAATACTAAAGAAGATGTTTTAGCGATTCGAGAAGAAGTATCACTACCGGTTATCGGAATTGTAAAACGAGATTATGAAGGTTCTAATGTATTTATTACAGCAACTTCTAAAGAGGTGGATGAACTAATTGAAAGTGGATGTGAAGTAATTGCTTTAGACGCGACAACGCAAACACGTCCTAAGGAGTCCCTTGAAGAATTAGTTCATTACATTCGAGAGAAAGCACCCCACGTTGAAATTATGGCGGATATTTCAACTGTTGAAGAAGCCATCAATGCAGATCATTTAAACTTTGATTACATTGGCACAACATTACGTGGGTATACGTCTTATACAAAGGGACACATTCTCTTTGAAAATGATTTTGAATTTTTAAAAGAAGTATTAGAAAAGGTCAACGCGAAAGTTATTGCAGAAGGTAATGTCATTACACCTGAAATGTATAAAAAGGTAAGTGACTTAGGCGTACATTGTACAGTTGTCGGTGGCGCAATTACACGTCCTAAACAAATCACTGAACGTTTTATAGAAGCTGTCCAACAAAAATAATTGCTTAATTTGGAGGCGTAAATCATGAAGATAACGAACTTAGTAGATAAAAAATTAGGGAGTGATTATGTTGCAATTGAACTATTGAAGTTAATTAAAGATAAGCCTGATGCTATATTAGGGCTTGCTACTGGTGGCACGATGACAGATGTTTACCCACGCTTCTCAGAATTAGCATTGGCTAATCGAGTAAATTTAGCAAAAGTTCAAACATTTAATTTAGATGAATATGTAGGGTTAGCACCTGAACATGCTCAAAGTTATCATACGTATATGCATCAATTATTATTTGATCACAATGCTAGTTGGAATGCCGATAACATTCATATTCCTCAAGGCCATGTTGATGATTTAGAGCGTGAGGCACGTCGTTATGAGAATCAATTGAAACAAATTGATCAACCGGACATTCAGTTATTAGGTATTGGTGAAAATGGACATATCGGCTTCAATGAGCCTGGCACATCTTTTGAAAGTGAAACGCGTGTGGTTGATTTAACTGAATCAACGATTAATGCTAACAGTGTTCATTTTGATCATATTGATGATGTGCCTAAACAAGCCGTTTCTATGGGATTGAACTCTATTATGCGTGCGAAACGAATCATCTTATTAGCATTTGGAGAACGTAAACGTGATGCAATTCATCAACTCTTGAATGGTGAAACAACTGAGTCATTACCTGCATCTATCTTGCACCAACATCCTAATGTAGAAATCATTGTTGATGACACTATTTTCAAACATTTATAGTTGACTACCCAAATAAAATAGAAAACAGAAAGTGGATTGATAGCCAATCCACTTTCTGTTTTTTCATTTTATGAATGTTTAAATAGTTTTAAAATTAAATACATAATAATACTAATAACCGCAATTACTGAGAAAGTAATTAAGAATATTAATTCTGTTTGGTGAAATTCAAATGCTAAAGTAAAATTATTAAAACTTTTGAATGTGCTATAAACGATTAAATTAAGTAGGATTAATGCGGTTAAAGCAATAATAGATAACCATGCTAACCAACTAAAGAAATGCTTAGCGTTAGGGAATCTGAAATCATTATTCATGAATGGACACCTCTCTTCCGTCGCTCGAGTTTCGTATCAAACATTTACTACATATATACACTAGAATGTATATCTTTAAACGCGAATAGAGGTTAGAGAGAATTTATAATAACTACATCAACCACTTTTTTTAATATTGATGTACAACTCCTGATTTAATTGTTTTATCAATACGAATCGTATCATGTACCACAACGATATCAGCATCTTTACCGATTGCTAAACTACCTTTATGGTCATCAATTTTCAATGCAATGGCTTGATTCAAACTCGTTACTCGCCATAAATTCTCTAATGAATCATGTGTATATTCAATTAAATTATACAAACCGTCATTCATTTTCAAGATGCTACCTGCTAAAGCGCCACTTGCTAAGCGAGCCTCTTTTCCTTTAACGATGACATTCTGTCCGCCTAAATCATATTCACCGTCTTCCATCCCTTTCGCACGCATTGCATCTGTGATGAGATACATGTGTTCATTTCCCTTTTGCTTATAAGCAATATGTACAGAAGCAGGATGTGAATGAATACCATCAACTATAATTTCCGTATTTAATTGTTCATTCGTCCACGCCGCACCAAAGACACCTGGATCGCGATGTTCAAATGGTGTAGCAGCATTATATAGATGTGTTACGTGTTTAGCACCATGGTCGACCGCTTCATTCGCTTGATCAAATGTTGCCACAGTATGCCCCATTGAAAAAATAATATCTTCATGTAATTGATTTAGTGTATCATGTGCACCCTCAACTTCAGGCGCAAAGGTAATAATTTTGATTTGCTGATTCGCAATTTCTTGGAAATGTTGAATCTTAGACGCTGACGGACGTTGCACATATTTAGGATTTTGAGCGCCAACTTTATGCTCTGAAATAAATGGACCTTCTAAATGAACACCACCTACTTCAGCCGCTTCTCCTCGTTGTTGATCAGCTTGATATGCCACAATATTTTTCAATGCCTTTTCAATATTAACATCAGATTGTGTCATCGTCGTTGCTAAAAATGTTGTCGTTCCCTCTGATAATAACTGTTCAGCCAAATGTTTCAAACCTTCATAAGAAGCATCCATTGCATCCTCGCCATAACCACCATGAATATGAATATCTATGAAACCTGGTAATACATTTTGACCTTTCACGTCGACTTGTTCTAATTCTCCAGTATACGTTCCTTGTTGAATATCACTTATTTTGCCATCTTCTACTACAAGATATCCATTTTCAATAACTTGCTTTTCCGTATAAATTTTACCATTTGTAATGACATAGTTTGTTGACATGATATACCTTCTTTTCTATTTAATTCTTCAAATTTTCATCTCAATTATAGCATTTCATTAGGTCGTATTTAGCCAATTTTCTCTTTTGGAAAAAGTTTTCAAAACAGAACACTATTACTTAGAAATCAAGATATTTCAAAAAAATTGAATTTTGAAAATATTTTATATTATAGGTATACTCAAACTAAATAAAATATAAAGGATGACTTAATTGAACAATGAATGACAAGCGAAAGAAAAACAATTATTTAGTATATGTGATATCCGTAACCATCATTGTACTTATTACTGCTATGGCCGGATTCTTTCCTAAAGCATTTGGCGTCTATGCACAGCATATTTATAATTTTATTTCTAATTCATTTGGTTGGCTGTTCTTACTTATTATATTTATTTTAGATATCTTTTTAATCTCGTTAGCAATTTCTCGTTACGGTCGTTTCAAATTAGGCAGTGATGATGAAGAACCTGAATTTTCATTTTTATCATGGTTAGGTATGTTATTTTCTGCGGGACTTGGTGTCGGTATTGTATTCTGGGGTGTTGCTGAACCACTCACACATTACCTTCACTCACCGTTTCCAAAAGATGTTCCGAATCAATCAGCAGAGTCAGCGCGTGTAGCTATGGGCTATACCTTCTTCCATTGGGGTATTTCACAATGGTCTATCTTCGCCATGGCTGGACTTATCGTGGCATATTTTCAATTTAGAAAGAAGCGAGATGGTTTAATTTCTACAGCAATGGAACCTGTCTTTGGTCAAGCTTACAAACGTCCATTTCGAAATGTGATTGATATTTTAGCAATTATAGCTACAGTTATGGGGATTGCCACTTCTATAGGTCTTGGTATCATGCAAATTAGTGGTGGATTGAATCATGTCTTCCATGTACCAAATAATAACGTTACAAAAATTGCAATTACGGTACTCATGGTTTGTATTTTCTTAGGTTCTGCGATAACTGGATTAAATCGAGGCGTTAAATGGCTAAGTAACATCAATATTACTTTAGGCGCTGTTTTACTACTTTTCATGCTTATCTTTGGAGACTTAAAATTCATCTTTGAATCTTATACTCTAGCAATCGGAGACTATATCAGACACTTTGTTGAATATAGCTTACGTATCAATCCATATTCTGGCAATAATGCTTGGATACAACAATGGACTGTCTTTTACTGGGCATGGGTAATCTCATGGTCACCATTCATAGGAGGATTCGTCGCTCGTGTATCTCGTGGACGTACAATTCGTGAATTTATCATGTGTGTTTTAATCGTACCTCCACTCATTTCATTCGTATGGATTGCAGGATTTGGCGGTATGGCCGTTAAGGTTGCTATGGGTGGCGATAACATCGCTAAATTAGTAGATAAAGATTACACAGTTGCTTTATTTGAATTACTATCAAAGTTTCCATTAGCTGATATTATGAGCATACTAGCAGTCGTCTTAATATTCTTACTCATAGTGACAAGTGCAGACTCAACAACACATATTGTTGCTGGCATGGCAACAGGAGGTAGCGAGAATCCAAAGGTGAAACATAAAGTGATTTGGGGATTGCTCATCGGCGCTATTTCAGTTGCAATGACGATTGCAGGTGGTTTGACGAGTTTACAAACTGCATCCGTTGTAACAGGATTACCATTCTCTATCATTCTATTACTAATGACACTTTCTATTATGCGTGCGCTTCGCAGAGAACATACGAAGTACTTCCAAATGTCTTATATTGATGATGACAAAGATTATTCTATTCCATTAGAACAACGAGAAGATCATAATAAATCTAATGAAAAGGAACAAGGCAAGGAACAAAACAATGAAGAAAAATAACAATATGGATCTGTACTTTAATTTACTGCCTTTAATTGGACTAATCATAAGTACATTTTTATTCATACTATAATTTGTCATTTATCGCGTAGATGATAATTGGGTTATTGTAAGTTTATATTGTTTATTACCAATATTTGTGAATAGTTCGATCACTTTAGCATACAAACTTTTTAATAAATAGCGCATAGACTGCTCTTGTCATATATGTAATTTTAAAATATTGTAGTAATAAGCACTTTCTATCATTAAGAGGAAACAAGGGGGATTATAATGAATTACAAACAGGCATCACCTGAAGTCTTACGTCAATTAATTCGAGATGGAGAACTTGTCGGTCACACAAGCGGTATGGCAGAGGGTTATATACAAGCTAATGTGGTTATATTGCCATCGAAATATGCTTATGATTTTTTAAAGTTTTGTTTTAGAAATCCAAAGACTTGCCCACTCTTAGATGTGTCAGAAATTGGCGCACATTCCTTTCCATATTATGGGCCTAATGCAGATATACGCACTGAAGTTCCGAAATATCGTATTTATGAACATGGTCAATTGATTAAAGAAGTTGATGATATCACTGACCTTTATACAGAAGATATGGTTAGCTTTCTAATTGGTTGTAGTTTCACTTTTGAGCATGCCATGTTGGAAGCTGGCTTACCTGTACGTCATATTGAAGAGGGTCATAATGTACCGATGTATCGTACAAATATACCAGCACATTCAAGCGGATACTTTAAAGGTAATATCACAGTTAGTATGCGTCCTATGACTATGAATCAAGCGATTAAGGCAACAGAAATCACTTCACATTTTAAGAATGTTCATGGCACGCCAATCCATATTGGCACAGCAGAAGAACTAGGAATCACTGATATCGATAAGCCTGATTATGGAGAAGCTGTCACAATCAAACCTAACGAAGTTCCAGTCTTTTGGGGATGTGGCGTGACACCGCAATCTGTTGCACTTGATGCCAAACCTAAGTTAATGATTACACACTCACCCGGACACATGTTTATTACAGATATTAAAGATAGCGAATTAAATGATTAATTTTTTAAAAAAGGGAGATACGCAGCTAAAAATTATGCTGAGATATCTCCCTTTATGTATTTATATTATCCAATGTGTATTAAAAGTTGATAAATAAGTGTGCCCGCATAGTTCCCTATGACATAACCCAATGTACCTATAATTAGTATCGGTCCAACAAGACCTTGCCATCCTTTACTGATAGCTAAAGCTGCTGCCGTTGTAGGACCACCAGCAGTAGCATTACTTGCCAACAGTATTTCTTCAATCTTAAAGTTAAATAACTTTCCTAGTATTAAACTTAAACCTAGATTGAAAATTAATATAATCATCACAAAGACAAATAATAGTGGTGCTGTTTTTATAATCGTCATAAATGAAGCAGGTGTTCCTATCACTACAAAGAATATGTAAATAATAAATGTTCCAATTTCTGAAGAACCGGCTAATTTATCAAAGAAATCTCCCCAAATAGCCACTGCCAATAATGTAAGTGTTGTAAGTAACAGGTATTGATCGCCAAAGAAAGAAACCAGTATCGTAAGTAGGACATTAGACTGCGGTATCACATGTTGAATGACCTCAGATAATTTAAAACTGATTGCTACTAATGCCACTGCAATCGCTATCGAAAGTGCAATATCTAATAATTGAATTTGCTTCGGTTGCCAATAAGATTGTTGCGTTTCTGGTGTTGACTCAGTTTGATAATCTGTCTTAAACCATCTTTTTATAATAGGTAAAGACGGTATTGCAATCAACAACATAAAGTACAATGCCATGACACTATTATCTGCAACGACTGTTGATGAAATCATGTCACTCGGCGTTTTAAACTTCGTGCTTAAAGCTGCAAAGTTCACGCCACCTCCTATATAACTTCCTGTCATCATCGCGCCAATTTTTGCTAAATATGGAATCCATTGATGAAGTAAAATAAATCCTACCGTTGTCCCCATCAATGTTCCAACTGATGCAATTAAGAAGATATATAATAATCGACGACTTTCCTTCCAAATCTTTAAAATATTAGAACTGAACAATAATAAAGGAATTGATATTGGTACCGCGTAATCCCATACTGTATCATAAACCGGCGATTCAGTCGGGATAATCTTAAAATTGGATAATAACATAGCCCCTACTAAAGCAATGATGGCACCTGAAATGGTGCTTGCCCATTGATATTTCTGTTCTAAGAAGATACTGACTGTCGCCCAAACTATAATTATGGCCCATAATATCCACGTATCATCTTTTGCGATTAATGTCCCTATTGTAAACATCATCCCATCCCCCTTCTTTAGTAATATTTTATACTATTCATAATTTAATTTCGATATTCTATGCCATTTTTATAACGTTATAATCTACTGATAATAATTCTCAATTAAACGTAAAAATGCTCTGTACATTGCTAAAAAATAGGACTATTCTATGTATGAAAATGTTCGAAATTTGGAAAGGAGGTTTCTAGATGAATAACTCTGTTAAATATATAAAATTTATATTACCTCTAGTCATAGGCATACTTATAGCTGTGCTAGCCCCTTTCAGACCTGAATCATTAAGTCTGGATGCATAGCTAATGTTTGCTATATTCGTAGGTACCATTATCGGCTGTATCACACAACCTATGCCTATTGGTGCCGTATCGATCATAGGGTTCACACTAACCGTTTTAGTTGGTGTTATCGATACAAAGACTGCCGTTCAAGGTTTCGGTAATCCAAGTATTTGGTTGATTGCAATGGCATTCTTTATCTCTAGAGGATTCGTTAAAACTGGACTCGGCCGTCGTATCGCACTTCAGTTCGTAAGATTATTTGGAAAGAAGACACTCGGTCTAGCATACTCACTTGTCGGTGTGGATTTGATTTTAGCACCAGCAACACCTAGTAATACTGCTCGCGCAGGTGGGATTATGTTTCCAATCATTCAGTCGCTTTCTAAATCATTTGATTCTGATCCGAAACAAGGTACTGAGCGTAAGGTGGGGTCATTTTTAATATTCACTGAATTTCATGGCAACCTTATTACTGCCGCGATGTTCTTAACTGCAATGGCCGGTAACCCACTTGCTCAGAACTTAGCTGAGAAGACTGCACATGTTCACGTTACTTGGATGAACTGGTTCTTAGCAGCCATCGTTCCTGGCATTGTGTCACTTATCGTCATACCATTTATTATTTATAAAATGTATCCGCCAACAGTCAAAGAAACACCTGATGCGAAAGATTGGGCCGAAAATGAATTAGCTGATATGGGTTCAATTGCTAAAGCCGAAAAATTCATGATTGGTGTATTTATTATCGCATTACTACTTTGGTTAGTAGGTAGCTTTATTGGTGTAGACGCAACATTAACTGCGTTTATCGCATTATCTTTATTACTTATTACAGGCGTATTAGATTGGAAAGATATTTTAAATGAAACTGGCGCTTGGAATACATTAGTGTGGTTCTCAGTGTTAGTGATGATGGCAGATCAACTGAATCAATTAGGCTTTATTCCATGGTTAAGCCATACTATCGCAAACAGTATAGGCGGTCTAAGTTGGCCAGTCGTCCTTGTTATTCTAATAATCTTCTATTTCTATTCACATTATTTATTTGCCAGCTCAACCGCTCACGTCAGTGCAATGTACGCAGCATTACTTGGCGTAGCCGTTGCTGCAGGTGTACCACCGTTATTTAGTGCATTAATGCTTGGTTTCTTTGGTAACTTAATGGCCTCTACAACACACTACAGTAGTGGCCCTGCGCCTATTCTTTATGCAGCTGGTTACGTTAGTCAGAAACGTTGGTGGCTCATGAACCTAGCCTTAGGCATTGTGTACTTTGTAATCTGGCTCGGTTTAGGTTCATTATGGATGAAACTGATAGGATTGATGTAACTATATTAAGGGAGAGAAACTTGTACAAGTAAGAGTTTTTCTTTACGAAATTTTTCAGAATTTTCTATTTATTTTATAAACATTAACGATATAATGAATTTATCTAAATACTTATTACAGAATAAAAGTGATAACTATGAATGAACCTCAAGAAAGCACTCTAAAAGCCTTAGCGTTATGTATTAAGGCTAGTCAAATGGTAAATGAACATAATAATATAATTGATGAAGAAAATATCTATATTAGAGATAAAGTAATTAAAATTATACGTAGATATGCATTAATATATCGATTAGTTATTTTTATATTATTTTTCTTATTATTATCATCTATTTATTTAAAATTGAGATATGTACTACTTGGTTTAATAGTGTATATAATATATTTCATCAGAATTAAAAAATATTCTAAAAATAATCCTGCTTTTCTCAACTCTATGAAATACTCGTTTACACGTAATAGATTAATTCATAAAAATCATTTTACTTCTTCAATTAATAGAATTAATGAAGCCAATAAAGTTAAAAATGAAGTAGCAACTGTTTTAAATGAAATAGATATATAAACGTATTCCAGAGAAATATTGTAATACTTATACTACATCTAAAATGTATGATTATTTTCTTACATATCGTGCTGACAACATAAAAGAGGCAATTAACCTATTTGAGCTTGAAGAACATCAATCAAGATTAGAAGCCAAACAAGACTATATTATAAAGCCAAATGACCAAATACAAATTCAGATGTTTTAGCTTCTAGATACGCTGCTGAACTTGCTGCACGTGAATCTAGAAAAGCCAAAATCAGTGCTTCAAATGCAAGTTTAAACTCGTTCTTAAATTTATTAAAAAATAAGAAAATACAATTTTGTGGTGTGCAAATATGCACCTTACAATTATTAGCGCCGTCATTACCTTAATCGGTAATGGCGTTTTTTTGCGCACTCTTCATTTTCTTTCTTCCCAATCACATACCGTTCTTTTGAAAGACAGAGAGGTCTCTGAAGCAAATCGTAAAGTACGTTATGCAGCATCTGATGCTCACAAAGTACGTGAAAACATAGAACGTTTATAAAATAATAGAAGCCACTTATCTAGTTACATTGATAGATAAGTGGTTTTGTTTTATTCTTCATTATTTTCCAAAATAAGCGTGTCATGGTTACTTTTTAAATTTAAAAATTCTTCTTCTGTCAAATTTCTCTGACGTTTACTTACGCTATTATCGCTTTTTTTCAAATTACCTTTTGATATTTTTCCACTTGAAACCTTATTATTATGTCTACTTTTAAAGAAATAAAAATATTCATCTTCAATTTCTTTTAACATTTCTTTAGTATCCTCATCATTAACTCTACAATCATTTTTTAATACCGTCTCAATAAGATTTTTCCATACTAAATCATATCTTCTAAAGATGAATATAGGTTAGACTTTATTGCTTAAATCACCTTGAAGATATAATGCTATTCTTCTTAAAATAATACGAGCACCTAATAGTACCGTATTTACTTCTGTTTCAACTAGCTCTCTACCGAAGTTATTTTTTCCAAAACCTAATTTGGGTTCTTTCGAACGAAATGGAAAAATTTCAAGATTACACGTCTTTAATTTTTCAGCATTCTCTTTTACTGTATAATAATTCTCTTCTTTATCTAACTCTTTTTTTAGCTTTCGAAAAACTTTAGTATTCTCGTTATCACTTGTTAACAGAGGATAAAAATACTCGCCTAAATAATAAAACCTATTCGTTAATTTTTTTACACCCTCATTAATTCTTTGAAATTGGATTCATCTAATTTTATTAAGTTCAATAGCTTTTTACTTAACATTGAGCTTTCAGTATCCACAATATGCTCTTTAATTCTTTCGTCATTTGAATAGTTTGAGAATTTTGCACTTAAATCCCCAGTATCTGTGATTTCAAATTCATAAAAAAAATCTTCTAGATTTTCAGGTTCATTTTTATTATCCAAAATAGCAATATTAGGATTAAGTAAGCATTGAAAAATTGTTGATTTATCAATATCTCCATGTATTTGGTTTGGTAAATCATAATGTATATTTTTAGGAAATTGATTTCTATTATTTGTTTTTAAATATTTATTTTCTAACTCTTCTTATATAGCTAACCACGAAAAGTTTTCACTGTTGTAATTGAAATCACCAGTAAAATAACTAGATTCATTCTCTTTATCCATTATCTTTAAATAATTATTAATAAGATGTGTACCTCTCTCTTGTTCCCATGGATTGTATTTTTCCATAAATTCTTTTTTATTAAATATTGTATTATCTAATAAGATCTTTTCAAATTTCTTTTCCATTTGTCCTCGCCCCATTCCTAATAAGTGAGAATTCTACGATAACGTTTATGTTTAGTGATAGTCGTCTCATCACTTACATTTAATCATTTAACAAGGACAATATATGGGGTTATATTATTAATTCGTAATTCAGTGATTTCTGTCGTCTTTTTCTCTAAGTTTGCCTAAATTAACTATGCCTATAGTAAGTGGCGCATATAAAAACATTAATGCATATGACACATTAACACCCATTACAAAATAAAATATACAGAATGCCAATATACCCACTACTATTAATAAAATTTTATGCCAACGTTTATCTCCAAATTATGATTGTTTAGATGACATGTTATTTTTATCCTTTTCCAAATATTATTCTCTTTTATCTTATCAAATATCAAAGTCTTCCTAAATTACCCATCAATCTCAAATCCTAGATCTTCAATCATTTGATAATCGAGTTCATTCGGTTGTCCCCCTGTAATCAGATAATCACCTACAAAGATGGAATTGGCTGCTTTTAATGAGATGGCTTGTAAAGAACGTAAATGGACTTCACGCCCACCTGCAATACGTATTTCTTTAGATGGATTGATGAGTCGAAACATCGTGATAATTCTCAAACATTTCATCGGTGATAACAAATCGAGTCCGCCAAATTTTGTCCCTTTGATTGGATGTAAGAAATTAATCGGAATACTATCAGCGTCAATTTCCTTCAACGCAAATGCCATATCAATAATATCCTCATTCGTTTCCCCCATCCCACATATCACACCAGAACATGGTGAGATGTGATTCGCTTTCATGATTTCAACCGTACGTACACGATCTTCATATGTATGTGTCGTCACGACTTCGCTATGGTAACGTTCACTCGTATTTAAATTATGATTATAGCGATCTACACCCGCTTCTTTTAACTTCTCAGCTTGTGCTTCATTCGTTAACCCTAGACATGCACAAATTTTAAGTTGAGGATGCAACGCCTTAATATCATGAACCGTCTCACAGATATGATCAACCTCTCTATTTGTAGGCCCACGTCCACTCATAACAATACAATATGTGCCAATGTGATTCTCCGTCGCTACCTGTGCACCAGCTTTAATTTTGTCAGGTTCAACTAACGCATAGCGCTGTTTTTCTTTCATTTTCACCGATTGACCACAATAACCACAGTCTTCTGAACAAATTCCACTCTTCGCATTTAATATCATATTGAGTTTCACTTTTTTCCCGAAAAAGTGTTTCCGAATGATATATGCTTCATTTAATAATTCAAATGTATCAATCGTTTCATCTTCAAATAATGCTAAAGCTTCTTCTTTACTTAGTACGTCTTGATTTAAGATACGTTCTGCTAAATTTAATCTCATGTTGTTAAACTCCTTACTTTAAAAAATCCCGTAAAAACCTAAATGTAAACTTTATATATAAGTAAGTTTACATTAACAACGTGAAAAATTAAATATTTAGCTAGAAATTAACCAAAACAAAAGGCTGGAATGTATTAAAACATCCCAACCTGTATCAACATATTCTCCGTACTAGTCATCATTGCAAGGCAACCAAATCTTTTTAACACATTCGATTTATGCCTTGTGCCCTACTCTTCATCGTAATTTTTCTCTAATTTACGCAATTCATCGCGTGTTTTCTTCTGCAGACCTTCTCCGTAATCCATCATTTGAACGATGTCCTTAAACGCCGCATGTGGAATGGCAAGTTCATCTAATTCATCTGGATGTACATGTAAATCAATGTCATCTTCACGTCCTTCTGCCAATTTATGAACGAAGTCAGGTTCTGTGACAAATGGTGATGACATGCCAACCATATCAGCGTTATTTAAAGCATCTAGTGCTGTTTCAGGTGTATTAATACCACCACTCGCAATCAACGGCACACGTCCATTTAAATACTCATATACGACCTGATTGACGCGACGTCCATAATTATCGCCTGGTGTACGCGTCTTATTCTGATAAATATTGCGTCCCCAACTTGCGATAGCCAAATAATGAATATTTGCGACTTCCATGACCCAATCTAAATGTTGATTAAATTCATCAACTGTATAGCCTAAATCACTACCTCTTGTCTCTTCAGGTGTCGCTCTGTAACCGAATATGAAATCACTTGGTGCCTCTTCATCGATGACTTTTTGTACTGCCTGCATGACTTCTAAGCCAAAGCGTGCTCGATTCTCTAACGAATCTACACCATATTGATCATGTCGTTGATTGGAGAACTTAGAGAAGAAAGTTTGAATGAGTAAACGTTGTGCAACGGAGATTTCAACGCCATCAAATCCCGCTTGAATTGCTCGAGATGTTGCATCGGCATATTGTTGTATGACGTCATGAATTTTCTCCACCGACATTTCTAAAACGTCATGTTTAATTGGAGAGTGTAACGTCATTGGACTTGGGCCATAGACTTCCCCATAATTCTTAATCGCAGTATTTGAGAATCTTCCAGCATGTGCAAGTTGAATTATCGCTTTATGGCCATCTTGTTTCATAGCTTGAGCCACTTTTCTTAAACCGGGAATGCAGGCATCATCAGATATATTAAATCCATATTCAAACAACTGACCATATGGCTCAATATATGCTGCGCCAGTCACTTGCAATCCTGCTGAATCAGCACGACGTTTCGCATAACGTATATCTTCCTCTGTAATATGGCCTTCTTTAGTAGAAGAATTCGTCGTCATGGGCGAAAGGACAAATCGATTAGCTAATGTAATGCCATTAGGTAATGTTATAGGTTCTAGCAGTGGTGCGAATTTCGACATTTATGACATCCTCTTTCGTTCTTTATGTATTATTTTCAAAGTATCATGCTTTATGACATTACTCAATCGACTTGTTTGTGAACTGTTTGGACACCCCCTTTTCAGGAAAAGAAGAAAAGCATTAGAACATTTGTGTGACGTATAAACTAAATTCCTACAAAATTTCACTAAACACGTTAAAATGGTGGTGGGTATTATAATTAAGGGACTAAACAATTAACTTTGGAGATGAGCGTCAAGTGGATTTCAATATATTAGATTACGCCATGATTGATGAAGGCAAGAATGCGACACAAGCTTTACAAGATACCACAATACTTGCGAAACTCGCTGATGACTTAGGCTACAAGCGTTTCTGGTTAACAGAACATCATGATGTTCCAGCGTTTGCGAGTGGTAGTCCTGAACTCTTAATGATGCATTTGTTAGGGGAAACGAAGCGCATTAAGTTAGGCTCTGGTGGCGTCATGTTGCCTCACTATAGCCCGTTTAAAGTGGCCGAAAATTTCAAAATGCTAGAGGCACTCCATCCTGGTCGGGTTGACTTGGGTATCGGCAATAATCCAGGTACAGCGGTGGTCAAACGTGCAATGGATGAGGACAAACGTGACTATCTTGATTATTCACAAAGCATTGAAGATATTCGTCATTATTTGACGCGAGCACCAGAGGAACAACGTGTAGGACAAGTCATTAGTCAACCTCACCTATCACGTCATCCAGAAATGTGGCTCTTAAGTGCGAGTCAACGCTCAGCTAAATTAGCTGCTACACAAGGCATGGGCTACACCTTAGGAACATTCTTATTACCTAGCCAAGATAAGATTGATGCAGCTAAAGCGTCAGTAGAAACGTATCGTGAACACTTTCAACAAACTGCGTTAAACATGTCACCCACAGTCATGTTAACAACGTTTGCGATTGTAACGGACACTGAAGAAGAAGCGCAAGACCTACTACACGCTCTTGACGTATGGTTATTAGGGAAACGTCAATTTGCCGAGTTCGATCGCTTCCCATCTATCGAAACAGCAAGACAATACCACTTAAGTGACCGTGATAAACGTGTCATAACTCAGCACCGTGCACGTATCTTAGCTGGTACAATCGAGCAAGTGAAACCCCGCTTGGACGCAATGATCCAAGAATTTAAGGCCGATGAGGTCTTAGTCGTACCGCTATTACCAGACATCGATCAACGATGTCGAACGATTGAACACATAGCACAAGCGTATTTATAAATAGAGAAAGGATGAAATGAAATGGCTAAATTAGCTAATTATTTATATGTCGAAAAGGTAGGAAACCAATATATTTATCGCATGACACCTGAATTACAAGATGACGTAGGTACAGTAGGTTATGTAGAATTTATGGGACCAGACGACGTTAACGTCAATGATGAAATTGTAAGTATCGAAGCATCGAAAACTGTATTAGATGTGCAATCTCCACTTGCAGGTAAAATCGTCGAACGTAATACGAAAGCTGAAGATGAACCAGCGATTTTAAATTCTGAAAAACCAGAAGAAAATTGGTTAGTTAAATTAGAAAATGTAGATGAAGCAGCATACGACGCATTACCAGATCCAGATGAGGACTAAATGCCAGTGAACCAACAAGAACGCTTATCTTATCTTATTGAAACGATGTGGAAGGAACAATATGGCGACAAGCCTTTAGACTTCCCTCACACTGACACAGAACAATGGGAACTTTATCGAGGTTTAGCCAATGTGCGCCCTCCAAAGCCTGTCAGTTCTGAGTACTTAGGTATTCAAGATGCCTATTTATCTACATTAAACAACCAACAAGACATTACGCATATTGATGATTTAACGCCTGTTTCAGATGAGTCATTATATTTATGGCAAGGTGACATCACAACACTTGATATTGACGGTATCGTCAACGCAGCGAATAGCCGATTCTTAGGATGTATGCAAGCGAATCACGACTGCATAGATAACATTATTCATACCAAGGCTGGTGTACAGTTACGTTTAGATTGCGCTCATATAATTGAGCAACAAGGACGTAAAGAAGGTGTTGGTAAAGCAAAGATTACCTCTGCTTATAATTTACCAGCCAAGTATGTCATTCATACGGTTGGCCCGCAAATTCGTAAACAACCTGTATCTCAGATGAATAAAGATTTGCTTGCACGTTGTTATCGTAGCTGTCTAGCGCTTGCCGATGAAAAGGGGTTAAGACACTTAGCATTCTGTTGTATTTCAACAGGTGTCTTTGGATTCCCTCAAGATGAGGCAAGTCGTATAGCGATTGAAACGACACGTCAATATTTACATGAAACTGGCTCAGAGTTGAAAGTACTCTTTAATGTATTTACAGATAGAGATTTAGAACTATATGAGGAGGCTTTCAATGACAACAACAGATAACCCAACGCATAACGAGAATTGGATAGCGCTTGATAAGGCGCAACAACAAGACGCCACTCAAACGGATATCTTGGCACAAGCCATTGATGAAGCTGATGCCATTGTTGTTGGCATAGGCGCTGGTATGTCTGCTTCAGACGGTTTCACTTACATTGGTGAACGTTTTACGCAGAACTTTCCCGACTTTATTGAGAAATATAATTTCTTCGATATGTTGCAAGCGAGTTTGCACCCGTTTGATAGTTGGCAAGAATATTGGGCATTTGAAAGTCGTTTCGTGAAGTTGAACTACTTAGACCAACCTGTCGGCCCTTCTTACGTTGCACTTAAAAAGATACTTGAACACAAGGATTATCATATTATTACGACCAATGCAGATAATGCCTTTTTAGTGGCAGATTATGATTTAAATAAAGTATTCCATATTCAAGGAGAATACATTCTTTGGCAATGTAGCCAACACTGTCATGCACAAACATATCGTGATGATGATGCCATTCACGAAATGGTAGCCAAACAAGAAGACATGCAAATCCCATATGAGTTGATTCCACATTGCCCAAAATGTGATGCCCCTATGGAGATTAACAAACGTAAAGCACAAGTTGGCATGGTTGAAGATGCAGATTTCCATGCACAATTAGATCGCTACAATCATTTTCTAGATACTCATAAGAATGGCAAAGTGTTATATCTTGAAATTGGTATTGGTTATACAACACCACAATTTGTGAAACATCCTTTCCAACGTATGACGCGTCACAATCCCAATGCCGTGTTTATGACGTTAAACAAGAAAGCGTATCGTATCCCTAAATCAATTCAAGATAGAACCATTCATCTAACTGAAGATATAGCATCATTAATCATTAATGCACAAAGACAATTAACAACTTAGGAGACGAAAACATGTATTTAATAGAACCTATTCGTAATGGTAAATATATCGATGATGGCGCCGTAAACTTGGCGATGCAAGTATATATTAATAACAATATCTTTCTAGACGAAGATATATTACTTCCTTATTATTGCCAACCTAAAGTAGAAATCGGTCGTTTCCAGAATACAGCGGTTGAAATCAATCAAGACTACGTCGATGAGAACAACATTAAAGTCGTACGTCGTGATACAGGCGGTGGCGCAGTTTACGTCGACGATGGTGCCGTCAACGTATGTTGTATTTTAGAACAGGATACATCCATTTATGGTGATTTCCAACGCTTCTATCGCCCTGCTATTCAAGCGTTACATAATTTAGGCGCAACTGACGTCATTCAAAGTGGTCGTAATGATCTCGCTTTAAATGACAAGAAAATTTCAGGTGCTGCGATGACATTATTGAATAACCGTATTTATGGTGGTTATTCATTACTATTAGATGTCGATTACGACGCCATGGTCAACGTATTGAAACCAAACCGTAAGAAGATTGAATCTAAAGGCATCAAATCAGTACGTGCCCGCGTCGGTCAAATCCGCGATGCATTAGACTCTAAATATCAAGACATCACCATTCATGAATTCAAAGATCTCATGATTAAGCAAATTATGGGAATAGATGACATTAAAGATGCCAAACGCTATGAATTAACAGACGAAGATTGGGCTGGCATCGATCAATTAGTCGCTGAAAAGTATGATAATTGGGAATGGAACTATGGCCGTTCACCACGATATGAATACAATCGAAATGAGCGCTTTAGTTGTGGCACAATTGATATTTCCTTATCAATTGAACATAACCGTATTGCCGCTTGTCGTATTTATGGCGATTTCTTTGGTCAAGGTAACATTCACGATGTTGAAGAACATTTAATTGGTACGCGTATGGTCAAAGCTGACTTGATTGAACGTTTGAATGACATTGATTTAAAGTTCTACTTTGGCAATCTTAGCGTAGAAGAATTTGTGGCATTTATATTGAGTTAATTACAATAAAGTAATTTGAAGTCGCATTTTACACTTTCTGATATTGAAATATTTTAACAAGTTTCATAATACATTTAGTAAACATCAATCCCCTCACTATGCCAACTAGTGAGGGGATTTTTAATACCCAAACCCCAAACGACCACTAAAAAAACCTGAGCTTACGTATGTAAATCACATACATTAAGCCCAGGTTCAACTTATTTATTAAAATGTATTGAGTGTTATTGTATAACCATGTCAAAAGTCAATCACGTTTATTATTTTTTAATTAATGTACCAATTTTACCGTCTAGGGCATCTCCTAAATCTTCAAGAGATGTGATTAATACACTACCTTCCGGATTTTTCTCGATAAATTGTAATGCCGCTTCTACTTTAGGTAACATACTACCTTTTGCGAATTGACCGTCAGCAATATGTTGATTCATTTCATCCACTGTTACTTCACCTAAAGCTTCTTGATTATCTTTACCGTAATTAATATAAACATAATCTACTGCTGTTAAGATAATTAATTGATCTGATTTTAAGTGTGCTGCAAGTAAAGCACTTGTTTTATCTTTATCGATAACAGCATCGACGCCTTTATAGTTACCTTCTTCTTTAACAACTGGGATACCGCCACCACCAGCTGCAATAACTAATGTACCGTGTTTAATTAATGTTTCAATGCTATCTAGTTCTACAATGTTGATTGGCATTGGAGAAGGTACAACACGACGATAACCTCGTCCAGAGTCTTCTACGAATTTGTAACCTTTTTCTTCCATTGTTTGTTCCGCTTGTTCTTTTGTATAGAATAAGCCAATTGGTTTCGTAGGATTATTGAATGCTTGGTCATCACCAGCTACTTCAACTTGAGTCACTAATGTAACCACTTGTTTATCAATATTTAAAGCATGAAGTTCATTTAATAAACTTTCTTGCAGTTGATAACCAATATAAGCTTGACTCATTGCGCCACATTCTGGGAATGGAAACGCTGGTCCTTGACCATTTTCAGCTGCATAATTTAATCCTAAATTAATACTGCCGACTTGTGGTCCATTACCATGGCTGATTACAACTTCATAACCTTTTTGGATTAAGCTAACTAATGATTTAGCTGTTCCTTTAACTAATTCTAATTGCTCTTCAGGTGATTGTCCTAAAGCGTTACCACCTAAAGCCACTACGATTTTAGACATAGGTAGGTCTCCCTTCAATTATTCTCCTAAAGTTGCAACCATTACAGCTTTAATAGTGTGTGCTCTATTTTCAGCTTCTTGGAAGACAACAGATTGTTCACTTTCAAAGACTTCGTCAGCAACTTCCATTTCAGTTAAGCCATATTTTTCTTGGATTTCTTTACCAATTTTAGTTTCAGTATCGTGGAATGATGGTAAGCAGTGTTCAAAGATGGCACGTGGGTTACCAGTTTTTTCCATCATTTCTTTAGTTACACGATATGGTTCTAATAACTTGATACGTTTTTCCCAAACTTCGTCAGGTTCACCCATTGATACCCAAACGTCTGTGTAGATAACGTCTGATCCTTTAACACCTTCATCGATGTCATCAGTTACTAAGATTTCGCCACCATTTTTAGCTGCGATTTCTTTACAACGGTTTAATAACTCATCAGTTGGATTTAATTCTTTAGGGCAAACTAAGTGGAAAGTCATTCCCATGATAGCTGCACCTTGCATTAATGCATTTGCTACATTGTTACGTCCATCTCCAACATATGTGAAGTTGATTTCATGGTAAGGTTTTTTCAATACTTCTTTTGCTGTTAAAAAGTCAGCAAGTACTTGAGTTGGATGATCTTCATCTGTTAAGCCGTTCCACACAGGCACACCTGAATATTTCGCTAATTCTTCAACAGTACGTTGTGAGAAGCCGCGGTATTCGATTCCATCATACATACCACCTAATACACGAGCAGTATCTTTTGCAGATTCTTTTTTACCCATTTGGCTTCCAGTTGGTCCAAGATATGTCACGTGAGCACCTTGATCATATGCTGCAGTTTCAAACGCACAACGTGTACGAGTAGAATCTTTTTCAAAAATTAATGCGATGTTTTTACCTTTAAGTTTTTGCTGTTCTATACCGGCGTATTTCGCACGTTTTAAATCCTCTGATAGATTTAGTAAAAACTCAACCTCTTTTTGTGAAAAGTCTAATAGTGTTAAAAAACTTCTGTTTCTTAAATTTTGCATCTTGTACAACTCCTTTGTGATATCTTTCACATGTATTGTAAGCGATTGCAAAATATAATACAACACTTTTCAAATAACTTTATAAATTATTTATGTATAATTGACAAAATGTTTACAATAACATGTTTTTTGATATATTTACAATTTTTAGCGCTATAATGAAAGTGATTACTATGATTTTCATGATTTTATTATTACACATAAAATGGCATTATTAAACTTATTTAGTAAATAATTTCTTTTAGGGATTTATATACCAAAAACCTTCTTTGTAATGACAATACAAAGAAGGTTTATTTTTAATACTATGCGTCTTTAGCACCTCGATCAATCATATTTTGTTTAGTAACAATTGGATATTTCTTAAATACGAGTGAACCAATCCAACCTGCAAGTCCACCAACGATAGCCATGACAACGCCATAAATAACGACTGTCATTGGATTGTTAAAACCAAACATTACAAGAAATCCAGCAATTGGTGTTGCTGTACCTGTCGCATCATTGATCATGTCAGATAATGCGATTATTGAACCTGCAACTGCTCCACCAAAGAAATTCGTTATGTAAATTGGAATTGGGTTAGCTGACACTATATCTGCTTGTGACAAAGGTTCTATACTTACTGAAATCGTTGACTTGCGATCACCTAATTTTAAACGATGGAATAATGTACCGTTCATAAATGCTGAACTAAATGCTGCCATTGCCCCGATTGCCATAGGTATACCTGTTAGTCCTAACAAAGCTGTCAATGCCATTGAACTTAATGGCGCAGTACCAACAACTGTAATAATACCGCCAAGAACGATACCCATAAATATTGGATTCGTATCTGTACTACTTTGAATAATGTCACCAATTTTTAAAAGTGTATTATTAACGACTGGCGTTAAACCTGCTGCAATCAATCTTGCAAGTGGCGCAAGTAGAACTACTGAACCAATCAAATCAACACCATCTGGAACATATTTCTCTGTATACTTCATAACGTAACCGATAAGGTAACCTGCGAAGAAACCTGGTAAGAGATCCATACCACCACAGGCAGCACCAATAACTAGTGCATAGACTGGAGATACACCAATCGCAAGCGCAGTTAATCCGGCTGCAGCAACACCGCCAAGACCTCCCGCAGCATCCCCTAATTCTTCCAGAAATTTGATTCCGAATACTTCTCCACCAACATACTTGTTGAATGCTTCGACTAAGAATGTCGCAATAGCCGCGTTTGCCAGTGCTCCCATCGCACGCATTCCGTTAGGCGCTTTATACGTAAATAATGTAAAAATAATAAGAACTAAAATTAAGAATAAAGTACCAATAAGTAAATCCATAAAATTTTTCCATCCCCTTGTAGATAATAAAAAAATGAGAATATAAGTTAACTGTTTTAGACGTTTAAAGTTATCTTTTATCCTCGTTTGGTGACTATTTTACTAAAAAAACAAATTATATTCCACGGAATTTATTATTTTTTATGTAAAAAGCAAAATTAATACTATGCAGAAGAATATATACGAATTTCGCATTTAATATTATTATTTGGTAATTGGAATGACTTTTTATTTATTATTAGCGTAGCACAATTTTAAGTAGATTACTTTTGATTTTAATAAAGTTAATATTTTTATTATTTTTTAAAAAATAATTTTATTTTAATTTGACTAGGTATTTATTAAAAGTAAATACATAATTGATGTATTTGTTTTGGGGTAATCATTGCATTAGTAATTTCTTATGTGTTGAATTACATGTTCTTTTCTTTTCAATTTAGATTGAATTACTCACACTTCCTTAAATTATAGAGTACATTTATGAATCACTAATGATCCCATGCCGATAAAATGTATCCTTAATATACATTTTATTAAAAGCCAATAATTGTATTTTCCCAAAACGCCAATATGGCCGTTAAAGCACTTATAGTTCTCCCAATGCTATAAGTGCTTTTGCTATGTATAAAACAAGGGAATGAAACTGAATTCAAGTTAAATTCTGTCCCACTCCCCCTATAACTATTTCTAGCAAAGGAGTCAAAATATATTTAGCAGTCTTATTTAAAGAATTTGTCTACTATCGTTTTAGACGCTATGCCCTTTTCAAAGGTACAGAAACGATTGTAAAAGGCTTTATATTTCTCTCTATATTCTTCTTGTATGTCATCAATATTTTTTATTGCTTCGATTAAGCCATCATTTGTTTTAATTAGTGGACCTGGTGCTTCTTTTTCAAAATCAAAATAAAAGCCAAGTAATCTGTTCTTATAAAATTCTAAATCATAGGTGAAGAATAATAATGGTTTCTTTGTATTTTCAAAATCAAACATGACTGACGAATAGTCTGTGATGCATATATCTGTAATTAAGTATAGATCACTGATTTCAGGATTATTTGGTACCATCGACGACAAAATCATTTAGCGATTCACTTAAATTTAACGCGTTACTAATAATAATATGTGGGCGTAAAATGAGAATATATTCATCCCCAATACTTTCCTTCAATCTTTGTAAGTCAAGTTTTAGATTGATGATGTGTTTTTTGGCTTTATTAATTTCATCATCTCTAAATGTCGGTGCGTATAAAATGATTTTTTTATTACTTTCAATACCTAGTTGAGCTTTATATGATTTTTCACCAATTACCCACACTTTTTGATTTTCCTTTTTTAAGAAGTTGGGACGTTTTGATCTTTTTAACTCATCCACATATGTTAAGTAACTATCGATGTCATACGTATTAATTCTAAAAGATAAATTACGACCTTTCATCGTGAAATAAGGTGTAAGTGACACTATATTACCGTTAAACTCAGTAATAATTTCACCTTTTAATAGCTTTTCCGCCATTATTCTAGGATTTCCGATTTTTATTCTTAAATTCTCCGATGATTCTAGTACTTTAATACTTAAGTAAATATCTATAATATCCTCATTTTTGTATTCATACTTCATGAATTCTATCAAATCTTTATAAATATCTACCGAAAAATTATAAGTAGATGCATTTTTCGTCTTTCCAATTTCTTCATGATTGATATTTACGAATGTTTCTCTGTCAGTCAGCCTCGTTTTTATCAATAGTTGCACAGTTTCTAATGTGAAATTCAGTATCGGAAACTGACCTTTTATACACGCTGCAGTGTTGTTTATTTTAATATTATCAATATGTCTTCTTGAAAAATATGTTTTATTAAATCAACCTCATCCAATGATAAATGTAAATCCCCATTAGTGTCTTCCACATCTATTGAATTAAATTCGTTTTTTATGTAGAGCTTTTCAATCTTATTAATAGGATTCTCAAAATAGATATGTAGTATTGATCCATCTTGTTTAATAGTTTGCAATTAAACCCCTTCTTTCAGCTAAAATCAAATTCCCATAATATTACAGCTATTTTTTATTATTTTTTTAATTATTTATAAATACATCTACTTTCGAACAGTAATATACGTTACAATATAAATGTAATATTTAATAGTAACTAAAATATATATAAATCTTTATTTATTATATTGTAATACATGTGATTACTTTTAATGTTTTTATAAATATAATTTTTTATATTTACTACAATTTAAAGGGGTTAGTAAAGTGAAAAAGTTAATTTTAATTTTCAACAGTGTCTTATGTTTAATGTTTTTAATTAAATATAGACAACTTAAGAAAGATCACCATTTTTACTTAACAAACATTGAATCTGAAGATGATAAATTGAATGAAATGGGCATGTATAAAGATAAAGATGGAAATATTTATCCAATAGAAGAGGCAATTGAATGAATCAAACAGTTTAATTAATCTTACTTATACATAACTAAGTTTTGAAATTATTAACTTTTATTCCAATAAAAAAGAGAGTTGAACAGAATTCATATTGAATTCGTTGTTCAACCCCCGCAAGGATGACTAGAGCTGAGAAAAGTTTAATTTAAGTGACTTCTCAGTCCATTCAGCTACTGCGAATTTGTAAAATAGCACCAATATATTTTTTATTCCCAAGCCTTATTGTAATTTATTCAGGTCTAGGGTTACGTTTCATTTTTACGTATTGAGAAATACTGTACAATACGATACCGAACCAAATGAGCGCAAATGTAACCAATTGTTGCGCATCAAAATGTTCTTTAAAGGCGAAGATACCTAAGAAGAACATGATTGTTGGACCAACGTATTGAATGAATCCTGTTAGAGATAACGGAATACGTTTGGCACCCGCTGAGAATAAGATTAATGGAATGGCAGTTACTGCACCTGAGAACATTAACCAGAATGTGTCCATATTCAAACCTACTGATGATGTTCCAGTATTCCATAAATAAATCATATATATTAATCCGGCTGGCGCTGTAACGATACATTCAATTGCAATACTGCTAATGGCTTCAATTTTAACAATCTTCTTCAACAAGCCATAAATACCGAATGAGAATGCTAACATTAATGAGATGACTGGGAATTCTCCAACGCGAATCGTCATATACAGAACTCCGATTGTCGCAAAGATGATTGCTAGCGTTTCAAATTTATTGAATCTCTCTTTTAGGAAAATGAACGCCAATAATATACTTACTAATGGGTTAATATAATAACCTAAACTAGATTGTAGTACGTGTCCATTTGACACAGCCCAGATGAACGTTCCCCAGTTGATTGTGATCACATAACCAGCAATAATAATGACGATTAGTTCAATTGGATGTGAGAATAAATGTTTTAAATCACGTTTGAACGTTTGTGATTTCTTTAAAACTACGATCATTAGTATCATAAAGATCATAGATAATACAATGCGGTAAGCTAAAATTTCAAATGTACTAACCCCACCAATTAATTTCCAATAAATTGGCAAGATACCCCATAATACATAAGCACCTAACGCATATAGAATCCCTTTTTTAAATTCAGTATCGGAATTCATCCTAACCCTCCTTACGGTATAACCCTGGAAATATGTTTTAATTAATAAAACTATGGTACCAATAGTTAAGAAAGGTAGGTATATAAACTGCTCAAATTATTCAAATTCTTAGTAATTTAGGTTGAATTTATTTAAATTTAGACACCCGCACCTCTAACATCACACAACCCGAAGTCTACCTTTTCGCCAAACAAAAAAGAATCAGCCCCTAGAAAGTCGCTGATTCTGACATAAATATTGATATTCAATTATCCAACAAAGAATAAATCGACAATATCACTCGTTCTATTATTTGTTTTATAAAATTCTGTATAACCACAATTTTTACAAGTTATTGTTTTAAAGTTGTTATGCTGCACATCAAACATCTTAGATAGTCCAGATCCTGTTGCTGATAATGTTCCTTATTCCACTTCCGTATGTCCACATTTCACACATCCGTTTCCTGTGTTTCCAGTCATAAACAACATTCCTTATATTGTTTCTTACTTGTTCTATAACCTGTTTCCTATCATTTAATCTTTAAATAAGTAATAACTTATTGCGCATTTAAAATATAATTAATGACATTTTTTCATTGCCATATTCAAACATTTTCAATGGAATTTCTCACATAATTATCATAAGTAGAAGTTTCTTACATTGGGCTTAAATATAGTTGTGAGACTCTCACCATGACCTTGTCACAATTACTGTGACAAAGTCGCATTTTCTTTGTGTTGTATACGCTTTCCTGTGCCATTACAATTGAATTATCAAATCAGAATAAAAAAAAGAGGTGTAGTTATGGCTCAAACAGAGACACAAGAGAAAAAAGGTCTCGGCCGTAAAGTTCAAGCGTTTGGTTCATTCCTTAGTAGTATGATTATGCCAAACATCGGTGCGTTTATCGCATGGGGCTTTATTGCTGCGATTTTCATTGATAATGGTTGGTTCCCTAACAAAGAATTATCTCAATTAGCAGGACCAATGATCACATACTTAATTCCATTACTTATCGCATTTAGTGGTGGTCGTTTAATTCACGACTTACGTGGCGGTATCGTTGCAGCAACAGCAACTATGGGTGTTATTGTTGCATTACCAGAAACACCAATGTTACTTGGTGCAATGATTATGGGACCACTTGTTGGTTGGTTAATGAAGAAAGTTGACCAATTCTTACAACCTAGAACACCACAAGGCTTTGAAATGTTATTCAATAACTTCTCAGCAGGTATTCTAGCATTCATTATGACAATCCTTGGCTTCAAATTATTGGCGCCAATTATGCAATTCATCATGCACATCTTATCTGTAGCAGTTGAATTCTTAGTACACTTACACTTATTACCAATCGTAAGTATCATCGTAGAACCAGCTAAAATTTTATTCCTTAACAACGCGATTAACCACGGTGTATTCACACCTCTTGGTACTGATCAAGCTGCAAGTGCAGGTCAATCAATTTTATTCACAATCGAATCAAACCCTGGACCAGGTATCGGTATCTTATTAGCGTACATGATCTTCGGTAAAGGCACAGCGAAAGCAACTTCATATGGTGCAGGTATCATCCACTTCTTCGGTGGTATTCATGAAATTTACTTCCCATATGTATTAATGCGTCCATTATTATTCATCGCTGTTATTTTAGGTGGTATGACTGGCGTAGCAACTTACCAAGCAACTGGTTTCGGATTCAAGAGTCCAGCTTCACCAGGTTCATTCATCGTGTATTGTTTAAATGCACCTAAAGGTGAATTCTTACACATGGTATTAGGCGTATTCTTAGCAGCACTTGTTTCATTCGTAGTTGCAGCATTAATTATGAAATTTACTAAAGAACCTAAACAAGATTTAGAAGCAGCAACAGCTAAAATGGAATCTACTAAAGGTAAAAAATCTAGCGTGTCTTCTAAATTAACTGGTGCGACAACTGGTACTGGCGCAGCTGGCGTAGCTGCTAACAAAGCTGATGATGAAGATAAAAAAGAAGCTTCATCAGAGGATGAAGAAGAAGACTTACTTGATAACTACAACACTGAAGACGTAGACGCTCACGACTATAGCAACGTAGACCATATTATTTTCGCATGTGATGCGGGTATGGGTTCTAGTGCAATGGGTGCAAGTATGTTACGTAATAAATTCAAAAAAGCAGGCATTTCAGACGTTAATGTTACAAATACTGCTATTAACCAATTACCAAATAATGCACAACTTGTTATTACACAAAAAACATTAACAGACCGTGCAATCAAACAAGTTCCAAACGCAATTCATATCTCAGTGGATAACTTCTTAAATTCTCCACGTTATGAAGAGTTATTAAACAACTTGAAGAAAGATCAAGACAAAGCATAATTAAATAGTTTGGGAGTCGAACATATTATTTCTATCACTTATGTTAAGACTCCTTTCAAGGGGGGGACACACCATGTTAATGAGTATACGTGAAAAGGAAATCATTGAACTGCTAATTAAGTATTACTGTCAATACGTCACGATTTATGAAATTGCTCAACAACTTGGCGTGTCCTCTCGTACTATTCATCGTGAATTAAAAGGGATTGAAACCTACCTCCAAGGCTTCAATATGACACTTGAACGGGCAAATAAAAAAGGGATTAAGTTATCTTGTGATTATGACCAGATCCGACTGTTAAAACAAGAAATGGCACAACACGATACCATTGACTTGTCTGTTGAAGAACAAAAGGCAATTATTCTATATGCGCTCATTCAATCAAAACATGCTGTTAAGCAATACAGCTTGGCTCAAGAAATTGGCGTATCTGTTCAGTCATTAACCAAATTGCTTGATGACCTAGAGAATGATCTCGCTAGCTATCAACTTATCCTTTATCGCAAGCGTGGTGAAGGGGTATATCTTGATGGCCCCGAATCAAAGAAACGTGAGTTCTTAAGTCAATTGATGGTCAACAACTTGAATAGTACAAGTGTTTACTCGGTTATCGAGAACCACTTCGTCTATCAATCGATTAATCAATCACAACAAGCTTTAGTCAACCTTGATAGCATATTTAAGATTGAACGTATTTTAATGGATTACCTAGGCCAATTACCTTATACCTTAACAGAATCGAGTTATCTGACCTTAACCGTCCATATCGTGTTAAGTATTGCGCGTATTCAAAATGGTGAATATGTATCGATTAATGAAGATATTCATAATTCTGTAAAAGACACATTTGAACATCAAATTGCCACAGAAATTGCGAAACGTATAGAGACACTATACGACATCGACTTTAACCAAGCGGAAGTCACTTTTATAACAATTCATTTACGTGGTGCAAACCGTCGAACAACCTCCAAGATGTTTGAGAATAATGAATTTGACGACCGTAAAATACAAGCATTTGTAAATCGTGTAGAGCGCTTATCAGGCCAATCATTCGAAGACTATGCAACGCTTGTTCATGGATTATCATTGCACATTAATCCAGCGATTAATCGTTTGGAAGCAAACATTGAAACGTACAATCCACTCACCGAGATGATTAAGTACAAGTATCCTCGTCTCTTCGATATTGTACACAAGGCCATCGATCAGACATGGCCAGAGTTAGTCTTCCCGGATAGTGAGATTGCCTTCATCGTTTTGCATTTTGGTGGCTCCTTGAAAAGTCAGTCCACCCAACTACTACATGTTTTAGTTGTCTGCAGTAGTGGTATTGGAACAAGTCGATTGTTGGCAACACGATTACAACAATCTTTTAATGAAATAGAGAAGATTACACAAGCGTCCGTCAGTGATTTGAAAATGTTAAATCTAGAGGATTACGATGGCATTATTTCAACGGTTAAATTGGATATCACAACGCCATTTATTACCGTCAATCCATTGCTACCAGAATCCGATGTAGCGTATGTAGCATCATTCTTAAAGACAACCGAGCATATAGCGAAACAACATGAAGAGAACGAAATGAAACATTCGATTCAAGACCCTGATCAAGTGGTCATGAACATCGAACACGGCTTATCATTGTTGAACTCTATGCAATTTGAATACAAAGATGTAACTATTTGGAATCATTATTTAGCTGACTATCTTGAGGAACATGGCGTCATTGCGCCGAATAGTCAGACGTCATTCGCTGAGCTGTTGCAAGATAAATTAAATCAGAATCCTGGTTGGATATTGCAACCCTATCCCGTTGCGATTCCACATATGAAGGATGATTTAATATTACGCCCTCTCATTTTAATCACGATATTAAATGAAAGTTTGGGCATGCAAAGTACTCAAAATGACCTTTTCAAAATTAAATATATGGTTAGCCTATTCATCCCAAATAATGATGAAATGGCACAACTTGTTGGGGAATTATCTGCTGAATTAGGACATCATCTCGAGCAAATTGATGACTTCATGCAAGACCCTGACGCTATGAAACACATATTGAGAGATAGCTTTTTAAAACGAATTCACAATCAATTAACTTAGGAGTGTAAAAAATGACTGAATTATTTAGTAATGACAATATCTTTTTAAACGTATCTGTAGGAAGCCAAGACGAAGCAATTGAAAAAGCTGGTCGTGCTTTAGTAGATAACGGTTCTGTAAACGAAGCGTATATCCAAGCAATGAAAGAACGTGAACAACTTGTTTCAACATTCATGGGTAATGGTTTAGCAATTCCTCACGGTACTGACGAAGCTAAAGGTGATGTATTAGCATCAGGTTTAACATTACTACAAATTCCTGAAGGCGTAGATTGGAACGGCGAAACAGTTAAAGTTGTTGTTGGCATCGCTGGTAAAGATGGCAAACATTTAGACTTGTTATCTAAAATTGCAATTACATTCAGTGAAGAAGAAAATGTTGATCGTATCGTCAACGCTAAATCTGCTGAAGAAATTAAACAAGTCTTCGAGGAGGCTGACGCATAATGAAAGCTGTACACTTCGGAGCTGGAAATATTGGCCGTGGATTCATCGGCTATATTCTTTCAGATAACAACATTGATGTAACATTTGCAGACGTTAATGAGGAAATTATTAATGCATTAGATAATGAAGGCGCGTATAACGTTATTCTTGCTAATGAAGAAAAAACAACAACACGCGTTACTGGCGTTAGTGCGATTAACAGTGGTCAACCTTCAGATGAATTGAAACAAGCAATTCTTGAAGCTGACATTATTACAACTGCAGTTGGTGTGAACATCCTTCCTATCATTGCGAAATCATTTGCACCAGTCTTAAAAGAGAAGGAAAATCACGTTAATATCGTAGCGTGTGAAAATGCGATTATGGCGACTGATACGCTTAAAGAAGCTATCTTAGACATCACTGGTCCATTAGGTGATAACATTCACTTCGCGAACTCTGCAGTTGACCGTATTGTCCCACTTCAAAAGGATGACAATATCTTAGACGTTATGGTTGAACCTTTCTTTGAATGGGTTGTTGAAAAAGACGCTTGGTACGGTGAAGAGTTAGAACATATTAAATATGTTGATGGTTTAACACCTTACATCGAACGTAAATTATTAACAGTTAACACTGGTCATGCTTTATTAGCATATGCTGGTCGCTTCTATGGTAGAGATACTGTATTAGATGCTGTTAAAGATGAAGCTATCGTTGCAGATTTACGTCAAGTATTAGGTGAAACAAGCGAGTACATCGTTGATAATTTCAGTTTCACTAAAGAAGAACAAGCGGCTTATGTTGAGAAGATTATTGGTCGTTTCGAAAATCCATACCTTTCTGACGAAGTAACACGTGTAGGTCGTGGAACAATTCGTAAAATCGGTCCTAAAGATCGTATTATCAAACCTTTATCTTATTTATATGAAAATAATTTACGTCGCAAAGGCTTATTAAAAGCAGCAGCGTTATTATTAAAATATGATGATATGAACGATAAAGAAACAGTTGAAATGCGTGAATACATTGATGCACATGGTGTAAAAGCATTCTTACAAGAATATGCGAAAATCAATGACCGTTTAGCAAATGAAATTGTAGCTGTTTATGAAGAATTGTAATTCATTACTTTAACAATTTAATTACCTTAACAGTAAACTAAGTTACTTAAATGTTTGGTAGTAATTTAATGTGTGCAGTTTACACAATACTGCGTATTGTTGCTGCTCGCTTGCTCTAGGTATAACCTGAGCCAAGTTGTTTATAATTGAAAAGAGTTAAATCACTTTATAAGCCTTTTTCAAAGTCTTGTAGGTTGTGATTTAACTCTTTTTTATTTAGGTTTTGTCTCAGTGCTAATGCTATTCCTAGTAGCGTCTCGCAGCCAATACTTAGTATTTTTAGCAATGTTAATTTATATCTTTGATATATTTAAATATGTTAGTTCAATCAATTTTCTCAACTCTAATTACTTGTCTTTTTCTTTTCGGTTCGTGTAGTAAGCATGTCCGAAAAATGCGATGTTCATCCCGATTATTAGAACGATATAAAGTACAATTGATATCGTTAAAAATTGCTCGTTAGAATGGCTATGCGCTTTAAATATTTGACCTATTAAATTAGGTAAGCACACGATAAATATTACAAGTGCAAATAGTTTTTGTTTAACTACGAAACATAGCACCATGACGATGGCTAATAATATGAGCCCAGTAATGATGCTTTGGGTTTGATTTAGTGTCACAAGTGTATATATTGGGTATCTTTTAGCAATAAACGTACTTAAAACCATCAGTGAGAAAAGAACTATTCCTCCTATAAATGCATAGACATATACACGTTAACATCGCCATATTTCATAATAGCTTTCTTTATTAAAAATAATGGTACGACAACACTTATTACAAAGATAAAGATTGTATTTAAAATATATCCTAATGTTAGGGTAAACTCATTTTCAAAGAAATCTGGAATTGTGAATAACGCAAACATAAAAAGCACAAAGTACGTTAAATATCTAGGTAGTCCTTTGGTAAAGCTCATTTCTTTAGAAAAGTTATCCGCATAATCTTTTACAGGCGTGTTCAGAATGTTACTGACGTCATCACCGTTCGATTCTGCCATTTCAAAGTGATCTTGCAATTCGTCTCCAATAGCGTGTACTTCATCTTCATCCTTACCTCTAAACATTAATTCTGCTTTTAATTTAAATATATAGTCCTCTTGTTCTTTAGTCATCATATTCATCACTCCCGAATAAGTTATTCATTCCTGAGTTAAGATAACTCCATTTCTCTTTGAATCGTTTTAATTCTGCTTGTCCACTTTCAGAAATCGTATAATACTTTCGCTTAGGTCCACCGTTATCCGATTTGCGCGTGGTTGTGTGAACATAGCCCTTCTTGCTTAACCTAAGCAATACCGGATAAATACTACCATCGCTAATTTCAGGAAATTGGTTTTCTTTTAATTTCTCTAAAATTTCATACCCGTACGTCTCGCCCTTAGCTATAAGTCCAAGTATTGCGCCATCTAAAAGCCCCTTCATCATTTGATTAGATACTGACATGTCATCACCTTTTATTAACTATCTTATAATATAAGATAGTGCATTTTAAAAAATAAGTCAACTATCTTATGATAAAAGGTAGTGGTTGCTTAATGGTTGCTAAATCGCAGTTTATTAAGTTACTTTAATAATTTCAGTTTACACAATACTGCGTATTGTTGCTGTTCGCTTGCTCTAGGTATAACCTGAGCCAAGTTGTTTATAATTGAAAAGAGTTAAATCACTTTATAAGCCTTTTTCAAAGTCTTGTAGGTTGTGATTTAACTCTTTTTTATTTAGGTTTTGTCTCAGTGCTAATGCTATTCCAAGTAGCGTCTCGCAGCCAATACTTTGTGCTTTTAGCAAATGAGGTTTATACCTTTATTAATATATTTATTTTAATGGTTTAATCGCTACGCTAATTAATAAGTTACATAAATAACACATTAAAACCCCCAGCAACTTTGACGAGCCTGGGGGATTTTTCATGCTAATAATGCTAGTTACGTATATATAATTCGTTTTGTATAATTTATAATTAAATCGCTAATGTGTTAAAAGATATAGATTATCAATGTATTTTACTAAGAAAAGATAATAATCGATCTTACTTAATGATATATTGCTTTTCCAAAAGATGCATCTGCACTTTCACCAATCACTTCCGATAGTGAAGGATGTGGTTGTATAATTCGAGAAATATCGTTTAATGCACCGCCCGAAACCTTAATGCCTAAGATTTCACTAATTAAATCTGTCGCATGAGGTCCAACCACAAACCCACCTAAAATCTTACCATCCTGCTTATTCGCTACTATTTTAACCATTCCTTGTGTTTCACCTTTTAAGATTGCTTTAGGATTCTTCTGAAAAGGTGCAGTCGTCACTTCAACCTCATAACCCGCTTCTTGTGCTTGTAATTCTGATAAACCTACTGACGCAGATTCCAATCTTGTATAAATACATCTTGGTATATCCTCTTGATTTATCGGTTCTGGTTGTTTGCCTGCAATATACTCTGCCACATATTTACCATGTGCACTTGCAGTATGTGCTAACTGATAGCCTGGCACTAAATCACCAATCGCATAGACGTGCGCGTAACTAGTTTCATAATGTTCATTAACTTGTAAACATTTGCCATTTTGTTCTAAATTAAGCGCCTTAGCAACTTGAACATTAGGTTGTCTCCCTGTCGCAAAGAGTAATGTTTCATATGGTATTTCTTTAGGGCCATCTTTTCCATCAATTTCCAAAGTCTTGGCATTTACTTTCTTAGTTTCTGAATTGGTGATGATGTTAACACCTTGTTGTTTCAAATAGGTTGATAGATGGTCGCGTATTTCTTTAATTTCACTAGATAGGATGCTATCGCCCTTTTCCAAAATCGTAACATCTACGTCTAAATCAGCCATTGATGAGGCTATTTCCGAGGCAATAACGCCGCCGCCAATAATCACAAGTTGTTTCGGCAGCTGTTCCATATCGAAAAATGTATCAGCTGTTTCAAAGTGCACTTGATCTAGCCCTTCGATTGGTGGTACGAATGGCTTTGTTCCTGTCGCTAAGATAATATCTTTCGCGGTATAAATAGTTTGATCGACTTGAACTTTTAATCCTTCTAATACTTCTGCTTCCCCTTCAATAAAATCAACGTTGTGTTGTCTTAATGCGTCTCGAACATCATCAGTCACTGTCTTAACCACTTGATCTTTACGTTGTACGAGACTAGTTACATCAATGTCTATGTGATTCGTCTTAATTCCCCAATTGTTTGCAGAATGAATATCTCTCACTTTAGCACCATATTCTAAAAATATCTTCGACGGTATACAACCTACATTGAGACATACACCACCAACGTGCTGTTTCTCAACAATCACTACATCTTTGCCTAGTTGTGCTGCTCGAATTGCTGCGACATAACCTCCAGGTCCTGCTCCAATAACGATCAAATCATACGATTTAGACATCATTTGTACCCCTTTCACCTTTGCAGTTGTTTTCATCCCTTAATAACCTTTGTTATGAACATAACCACTTGTCTAATGTGTAAACGCTTTTATATCCTTTCAACTATATATTAGAGTTGTATTTTTATAATTTCAAATAAACGTAAGTGACAGAATTTTTACTTTTTCAATAAAGGGCTTTGTGTTGTGCGAAAGAATTGGAAGTGTGGTTCGAGACATGAAAAGACCCCCAGCATTGTTTGTGTACTGAGGATCTTAATCAAATTAAATATATTTGTTATTAAAGAATTAAGAGATATGGATTTTCAATATATTTAGCTAATACTTTTAAGAAATCGGCAGCGCTCGCACCATCAAGAATTTGATGATCAAACGTTAAACTTAATGGAATACGTGATACTTGTTTAACACTATCTCCTTCAAGTACAACTTCTTTAGAAAGTGCACCTACACCTAGGATTCCTGTTTCACCCAGGTTAAGAATTGGTGTGAAATATTCGATGCCACTAGTACCCATGTTAGTAATTGTAAAAGTAGCACCTGCCAGTTTAACATCATTTGTATTACCATCACGTACCGCTTCTGCTGAAGATTTAATCTCTTTAGCTAAAGCACCAATACTTTTAGTGTCTGCATTATTTATAACTGGTACCATTAACCCTTCGTCAAGTGACGTTGCTACACCTAAATGAACATCATCATATTCTGTAAGTTGGCCATTTTCATATCGAGCATTCATTGCACCATAATCTTTAAGTGCTAAGACGATGGCTTTAGCTAGCAATGCTGTGACAGTCAATTTAGTATCTTGATTTGCATTCTCAAGTTCAGCTGATAGTTTGTTTTTGAAATCTAACAATCGGTCAGCATCCACTTTACGATGTAACGTAAGTTGTGCTGTTTCGGCCAAGCTTTGACGCATATTCTGTGCTATACGCTTACGCATTGGATTTAGTCCTTCACCGACATTAGCACTGTTAAATTTAGTGTTCTTATCCTCTTTAGATTGCATATCCTCATTTTTTGCTTCAATATCATATCCTTGCTCTTCTACACGTTGAATATCTAATTTTGTTATACGATTATTACCGCCTGTACCTTGAATTCTAGTGATATCAAAGTTTTTATCATCTGCCATCTTGCGTGCAAGTGGTGATATAAAGATACGTTTACCATTTTGGGGTTCAACATTATTAGACTGATTTGTATCTTCATCATGATTACTATCATCTTCATTTACAGAAGTTGTATCGTTGGTTTGTTGCTCTTCATCGTCTGATTGTGAGTTATTGGACTCTTCATTATCAGATTCAGTCGTACTACTTGAATCAGTACTTTCTCCTTCATCACCTATAATACCAAGTACAGATTTAACTTCAGTTTCTTCTCCGGCTTGAACTTTAATTTCGAGTAATATACCACTAGCTGGCGCTTCAACGTCTTGAGTCAATTTCTCAGAACTAATCGTACATACACTTTCACCTTGTTCAACCACATCTCCCTCTGCTTTAAACCACTCTTCGACTGTTCCTTCTTTCATTGTCATACCGAGTTTTGGCATAATAATATTTTCGCTCATCGTTCAACACCTCCTTGCCTATGAATTAACTTTTTTCAAGTCTTCAATTAGTTCAGATGCGACATCTAATACTTTATCTACGTTTGGTATATAGGCTTGTTCAAGGTTTGCTGCGAATGGAACTGGTGTATCCGGTGCAGTGACTTTCTTGATTGGTCCGTCTAAATAATCAAAACCAATATCACCAATAACAGATGCAACATCTCCCGCTACATTACATTGTGGATTTGATTCATCAATCACAATTAAACGACCTGTCTTTTTCACTGATTCTAGAACTGTTTCTTTATCCCATGGTGACACAGAACGTAAATCAATAACTTCAACTGAAACGTTATCTTCTTCTAATTTGTCTGCTGTTTGTTCAGCTACTGCCACCATTTTACCGATTGCAACAATTGTTAAATCATCACCTTCACGCGTCACTTTCGCTTTTCCAATTTCTATTATGTAAGGTTCTTCAGGCACATCACCTTTTTGTCCTAATAATGTTTTATCTTCTGAAAAGACTACTAAGTTATCATCTTGTACTGCTGCCATTAATAAACCTTTAGCATCATAAGGATTAGAAGGAACGACTACTTTTACACCAGGTATTGTTGCAAACATGTTATACAATGATTGAGAATGTTGTGCCGCTGCGCCTGCACCAGCGCCATGAACTGTACGTACAACTAATGGAATTTTAGCTTTACCACCAAACATGTAACGCATTTTTGCACCTTGGTTCAAAATAGGATCTAAACCGAATCCAATAAAGTCATTGAACATTAATTCTGCAATAGGACGCATACCGGTAGCTGCTGCACCTACAGCAGAGCTGAGTGTAATATGCTCTGCGATTGGTGTGTCAATAACACGATTTCGACTATATTTTTTCGCAAGTCCTTTAGTTACACCAAAAACGCCACCAAATGTATCGTCATCTTTAATATGTTCTACACCTGCACCACCTGAAACGTCCGTACCAATGAGAATAACATTATCATCTTGTTCCATTGATTGATCGATTGCTTCGTTAATTGCACCCATAAATGTTAACTTGCGTTCTTCACTCATAGTTATGACCTCCTTTTACGCAAATACATCTTCGTGTAATGAATCTACATCTGGTAATTCACTTTCCTCTGCATATTTCACTGCATCTTCTACTGCTTGTTCAGCTGCTCGTTCAATTTCATTTAATTCTTCTTCTGTTAACCAACCTTCTTCAAGTGCTTGACGTTTAAAGTCTTCTGTTGCGTTTTTGTCCGCATTACGATCATTTGGTGATTTAACTTTTTGTTCGTCCCCTTCAAAATGACCATATTTACGATACGTGTCACACTCAATTAGCGTAGGGCCTTCACCATTTTTTGCTCGTTCTACAGCTTCTTGCGCTGCTTTATAAACTTCAACGACATCCATGCCATCCACTCTGACACCTGGCATGTTATAAGCTGAAGCACGCTCTGCAATTGTTTCTGAAGCACTGGCATAATCATGTGTTGTACCTTCACCGAATTGGTTGTTTTCACAAACAAAGATAACTGGAAGGTTTAAGATTGAGGCAAAGTTAAGGCCCTCATGGAAATTACCTTCATTGGCTGCACCATCACCAAAGAAACATACAGCAACATTCTTTTTACCTTGATTTCGAATAGAAATACCTGCACCAGTAGCAAGTCCGAAGCCACCACTTACGATACCATTGGCACCGAGCATTCCTTTATCTATTTCTGCAACATGCATGGAACCACCTTTACCATGACCAAGTCCATCACGTTTACCCATTATCTCCGCCATCATGCCATTAAGGTCACATCCTTTGGCAATTGCATGTCCGTGTCCTCGGTGTGTACTTGTAATATAGTCGTCGTCTTCAAGTTGTGACATTACACCAGTTGCTACAGCTTCTTCGCCTACGTATAAGTGAACAAAACCAGGAATCTTACCGTCACTAAAGATTTTATGCACCTTTTCTTCAAAATATCGAATTTCATTCATCGTTTTATAAACCCAACGTGCTTGTTCTTTTTCCATCGTTAGTTCCTCCTATCATTCATTGATTTGTTCTGTTATCACATATGAATGGCTTTTCCAAAGTATGCATCCGCGCTCTCGCCAATTGCTTCGGATAGAGAAGGATGTGGTTGAATGATGTTAGATAACTCATTCATTGTACCTTCTGAAGCTTTGACACCTAATACTTCACTGATTAAATCTGTAGCATGTGGACCAACAATAAAAGCACCTAAGACCTCTCCATATGCTTTATCAGTTACAATTTTGATAAAGCCTTGTACTTCTCCTTTTACGAGCGCCTTTGCATTTCCTTGAAAAGAAGATTGTGTAACAGATACGTCATAACCCGCTTCTTTAGCTTGAGACTCAGATAAACCAACTGATGCTGCTTCAAGACGAGTATAAATACAACGTGTAATATTGTTTGGAGATACTGGCGGTGGTTTTAATCCAGCCAAATTTTCAACAACATGTAATCCATGTGAACTCGCTGAATGTGCAAGTTGATAACCCTTAACAAGGTCTCCAATAGCATATACATGATTAATTGTTGTTTGATAGTGTTCATCGACTTGTACAAATTTACCATCCATATCGATATCTAGATCTTCAGCTACCTTGATGTTCGGTTGTCGACCAGTTGCCACTAATAAAGTATCAAATGACACATCTTCATGATTATCCAAAATCACTTTAGAGGTTGTTACTTTAGATATCTTTGCGCTTGTTAAAATTCTTATACTTTGATTCTTCAAATGGTCCTTTAACAGTTCACGTACTTCTTCAATCTCGGTGAGAAGAATATCTTCATTAACTTCAATCATTGTAACCTCGACTCCTAAATCAGCCATTGAAGATGCTAACTCAGTAGCTATAACACCGCCACCAATAATTGCGAGTTGTTTAGGCAACGTTTCTATATCAAAAAATGTGTCTGTCGTTTCATACTTTATGTCATTTAATCCTTCAATAGGTGGAATAAAAGGTTTACTACCAGTTGCTAGAATAATATCTTTCGCTTGATATGATTGATTACTAACTTTAACTTCTAAATCTTTCGTTACAGTAGCTTCACCCTTAATGAAAGTAACTTTGTTTTTCTTTAATAATTGCTTCACACCACCTGTGAGCGTGCTAACAATGTGTTGTTTCCGTTGTACTAATTTAGAGAAGTTTACTTTCATCCCTTGTGTCTCAATTCCCCAATCATTAGCCTTACGTATATCATGTGCTTTCGTTCCATGTTCGAGTAGTGTTTTAGAAGGTATGCAACCTACGTTTAAACAAGTCCCCCCTGCGTTTGTTTTCTCTACAATTGCAACCTTTTGACCTAATTGTGCAGCGCGAATAGCGGCAACATATCCACCAGGTCCTGCACCAACCACAATCAAATCATATGAGTCCGTCATCACTATCACCCACTTCCGTAAGATCGTATCGTTGTGCATCCCAAAATATTCTGTAAAAACATAGAAATGAGATATAGCATATTCTTAATGTAAACGTTTTCTCATTTCTGTAATTACATTCTATACTCATGATTCCGAATTTTCAAATAATTGTAAAATTAAATTTTTATATACTTATTTCTATCATTTCATATAAGTTTTATAAGATTTGGAAGATTATCTTGCTACTCACTCAAATAAAAAACCCTCTAACCGCGTTGGCTAGAGGGTTGTATTACGGTTGCAATTTCATTATTGCACCAAAGTTTTGTTGTGCGTTTGTGAATGTAATAAATGCAATGAGTTCAACAATTTCTTCTGTTGTTAAACTGTCTTTAAGTACTTTTATAATATTGTCCGGAATTTGATCACCCATCTTAATAAAAACTTCTGTGAATCCTATGCAAACGGACGATTTTTCATCTTTAAGACTGCCGGTAGGTTGACCTTTAGCTTTACAGTACTGACAACCGTTCTTTTGCGCTAACATTCTTCTTAACTCTTCTTTTAATTCTTTGCTAAGTGCGCTGTCACTTTCTAACACATCACTTAGTTGTGTCCATAATTGCATTAATTCTTCTTGATGACCTAATAATTTTTGAAAGGGTGTATTACCATTGTTCGAAGACTCTATAATCGACATTTGTTATCTCCTTTTTAAACTAATGCGTCTTTAATTTTTTGCAGTCCTTTTATCATGATTTCACGTGGAACAGCGATGTTTATTCTGATATGTCCTTCTGCGTTATGAACGAATTGTTCTTGTCCTTCAATGATAACGCCGGCGTGTTTGATGAAATATTTAGCGATTGGTTCATCTATGTGTTTTGCTTTAATGTAATAGCTTAGATCAACCCATGCGAGGTAGGTTGCTTCTGGAATTTTAAATTCTGCATGTGGCAGTTCTTGTTCTAAAAATTGTGCTAGGTATTTAAAATTATCGTCTAGATAATCATTCATAGAAGCTAACCAGTCTTCGCCCTTTTCATAAGCTGCCTGTGTCGCAACGATACTTAATGGATTCTCAGAACTAAAGTGATGTAACTTCCATGTCTTTAATAATCTTCTATTCGGAATAATGATGTTTGAGAACATTAAGCCTGCTATATTAAATGCCTTACTTTGCGACATTGCGGTAACAATCTTATCGTAATCTGGCACTGCTTTAGCAAAAGGTACATGTGTTTGACCGTCACGTTTAATGTCGCAGTGAATTTCATCTGAGATGATCCATACGTCATTATCGACCATAATTTGTCCCAGTTGCTTTAATTCATCTTCTGACCATACACGACCTGTTGGATTATGCGGATTAGCAAAAATACATAATTTAATATTTTCTGTTTCCACTTTTTGACGAACATCTTCAAAGTCGATTTCATAGTATCCATTATGATTTATCATCGGAGAATATACCGTCTTAATATTATTTTTATCACAAGCCATTTTAAAAGGACCGTAGCTCGGTGTTAAAATCAACGCTTTATCGTCGTTGTCACAAATATAGCTTACAAGTTCAATTAACCCTGCAACAATCCCATGAGAAAATACAAGGTGATCTTGTGGAAATGTATAACCAAATCGTCGTTCTGTCCATGACACAAAAGCCTCATAATAATCTGTGCCAAATATGTTGGTATAACCTAGAATCTTTTTATCGAGTCTGTCTCTTATCGCATCTAACACAACTTCAGGTGTCGCGAAATCCATATCAGCTACCCACATACGAATCAGTTCATCATGTTCTTCTAAATCTGAAGTATCTGCGTCTCCAAATAAATAGCCTTTATAACCTTCTACATTCATCGCATTTGTAGAACGACGGTCTATGATCTCATCAAAATTGTACGTCACATGAATACCTCCTAGAATCATTGTTTAATAAGTCTTATTGTAATACTTCCCATTTATGAATTCACTTTTTAAGATTTCCACTTCTAAATATAAAAAGTGGGAGAAAGACAAAGAATTCATATAAAATTCTGCCTCTCTCCCTATTCCAAAAATTTACGCAAGTCCATCAATAACGTAAGTTACACCTAGAATTGCAAATGTGATGGCTATCATCGTTGATACTAGAATCATCCCCATCATAGGGTTGAAAAGTAAAATAATTCCTAATAGTAAGCCTAAAACGTTAACAATGATAGATAGTCCCTTCAAACGGCTTTGTTTTGAAATGGTCATTAGTCCAATAACTGAACTTACAATAAACCATGCGGCAAACATAAATATGAAGAAGGTTGAACTTGCCCCAACGTTAAATATCACAAGTAGTCCAAATATAATATCAATAATTCCTATGACAATAATTAATCCTGAACCGCTACCGGCAAGCACTCTCGCAGCACGACGGAATAATAGTTGAATCACACCATTAATAAGAATTAATAAGCCAATAAGCCAAGTAAGTGTGTAGAAATTTTTAACAGGATAACTGAAAATAATAACTGCAACAATTAATAGTAACGTTCCCATAATTAAGCTTGACCATTTTAATTTTCCATTGTCTTGTGCCATTCAAATTCCTCCTCTCATTAAAAAATAGCCATTATATCAAGTATATTGAAGTTGCGTTGGACTAACAACGAATACATCTTACATCGTTTTACATGAAACATATTATATTTAATTCACGACCTCTTTAGTTTCTTGCTTTTCCGAAAAGGGTACACTAAACGTAGTATAAAATTAGGAGGCGTATCAATGAATACAAAAAGAGCATTAGTTGTAGTAACAAGTGTAACGAAATATCCTAATATGAATCGTCCAACTGGATTATGGTTTGGTGAGGTTGTTCATTTCGCGGATGTCTTATATAAAAATGGTTATAAAGTACATTATATTAGTCCAGAAGGTGGCTATACTGCCATTGACCCTCAAAGTTTACAAGAAGATATAATGACAGATTTAGACTGGGAATATTATCAGAATAAAGACTTTATGACACGTCTTGGTCATACAGTTACACCTGACGCAGTTAAAGCTGAAAATTATGATGTCATTTATTTCGCTGGTGGTCATGGTACAATTTGGGACTTTAAAGATAATGAAGATTTACAAAAGCTAACTCAAAAAATTTATGAAAATAACGATGTTGTTGCTTCAGTTTGCCATGGTGCAATTGGCTTATTAAATGTAAAAAATTCTGAAGGTAAACATATTATCGATGGCAAAACGGTTACTGGCTTCTCAAATAGTGAAGAACAAGCAGTGGGCTTAGCCGACGTTGTTCCTTACCTTACTGAAGATGAACTTAAAAATCGTGGTGCAAACTATGAACAAGGTGATAACTGGACTGAGTTTGCAGTCGCTGATGGTCGCATTATTACTGGTCAAAATCCACAATCTGGTAAAGCCGTAGCAGAAAGATTCTTAGAATCACAAAAGTAAAATCTTAGACTACCCGCATAGTAAAATTTACAAAGATGCCTACATGATTTGGAATAATAACGCTTTGATTCCAATATGTAGGCATCTTTATTTATCTATATTAAATTACAACATATTCACTTTTAACAAATCAATGACACCGCTAGAGGCACTAGGGAAAGCAAAGATTAATTGATTTAAATCTTGTACTGTTATGCGTTGATTAATAATAAATACGAGTAAGTTTACTAAATCAGAGCTGCATCGACGCCATATATATCTGAGCAAACAAGTCGTTTCTCTTCATCTAAAACGACATACATTTCTGCATCCGTTTCATTTTTATATTCAAATACCATTTGTTTACCAAAAGGAATGTGTTTAACTGTGTAACGTTCATTTTGCTCAGCTTCTTGAACACTAATACCAATTTGAGAAAAATGACTTACTTGACTATGAAACAATCAAACATGAAATTAAAGCTCGCGACTTACAAATTGATAATCCACTCACTAAAGATCCACAAGTCGCATTTATCAATAATGCACGTCAATTCTTAGGTGATAAACTCGTTCGTACTGCTAAACCTCATAAAATATTAAGTGGAAAAAACGGACGCTTAATTGCCGTAAAATTAAATATCATTAGTCGTAAAACGCTCGGCGGTATTCAAACGAATCTCGATGGCCAATCACTTAATCCAAGCATGCAACCGATTCAAGGACTATACGCTGCTGGGGAAGCATCTGGTTTGGGTGGTGGCGGTATTCACGGATATCGTGCATTAGAAGGTACTTTCCTAGGTGGTTGTATCTTTAGTGGTATTCGTGCAGCTGAAGGCATCCATCATCATATACATTAAATTTCATAAATATACACTTCTAAAATAAAGTATTTTCAAAATGTATATCCCACCACTTTTTATGCATTTTGTTGTAAAATTATATCAAATATTATTTTTTAAGTAATAGTTATCAATTTTACAATTTTTTGCAAAAGAAGGTGATAGTATGCCTCGTGATAGCTTGAAATCTTTGAAAAATAAAACTGTAACCGTAATAGGTCGAATTGAACATATTACTATAACACCTAAAGTAAAAATTCCAAACAAGCCTATTTTCTCAAAAATTTTATTATTAGATGTTAATATTGGCGGTCAGTATTTCGATCACGTTTGGGTTTATGCATCAAAGAGATACTTTCATAACCAAGAACCCTTTTTACAACAAGTTGTAAAGTTTAAGTCTAAAGTAACGCCTTATGTTAAACATGGCCAACGTGGCTACGTCGAAGATTATGGTATTGATTATGTCAAAAGCCTAAACATACTGCCTAATACGTCAATGGAAGAATATGACGAAAGATATTATGATGATGATCTTACTGTAGACTTTTTCTTAACGAATTAACAGCACATTGCAAAGCTTGATTAACTATCAAGTGCAATGTGCTTTTTTTATTTTATTTTACTTTTAAACCACGATAACGGTTCAATGTTCCGATAAATTCTTGCTTACGAGGAAGCGCTAAATTACCAGGATGTCCATCAAAGTTAGATATCGCTTCGATGCCTTCTTCGTCAATTAAGTCGTACATTTGATTCGTTGCATCAATAAGACTCTTATGATTATCTATAAGGTGATGTCTAAAGTAATTCATCATAACGGTCAACGCATTGGTTTGACTGTCATCCACTAATTGTTCTAAACCAGATATATCTATTGCATCTTTGCCGTACATCACTGTGTGTAGCCCTTTGGCTTTCATTCGATCATCTTTCCCTTTTTTAGAGAATGAAGCATCTAAAGGGACACGAGATGGAATCGCACCAAATTGCGTATTTGCCTGTAGGTCACGTTGGTATCCATCTGATTGAGCAATCTCTTTCGCCTCAGTAGTTACATCTTTCAAATGATACTCATCCATCATCAAGACTTGATCGGCCACGTCAAAATAATCACCAGACCCACCAACAATTAGAATAGTTGAAACTTGATGCGCTTCAAAAAGTGGTCTCACTTTATTAGAAAATGGTGTTATTGGTTCTTTATCAGGCGCAATTAACTCCTGCATACGTCCATCACGAATCATAAAGTTCGTCGCCGATGTATCTTCATCAATAAGTAGCGTTGACGTTTGTGTTTCTAATGCTTCCATGACATTAGCTGCTTGTGACGTGCTTCCACTCGCATTGTCAGTCGAAAAGTGCTTTGTATCTTTCTTGCCAGGTAAGTTATCTATAAATGGACTGATGTTAACATTTTGAATTCCACGTCCATCTTCAGCTCGTATCTTCATAGCGTCATGACGCGTAATAACAAACTCACGGCCATCATTTGGAATATGGTCATAGACACTACGTTCAAGCGCTTCTAATAGGGTCGATTTACCGTGATAACCACCGCCAACAATCAACGTTATGCCTTCAGGAATAGACATCCCTGTGACTGCCCGACCACTTGGTAAATTGAATGTTGTTTCGAAAGCTTGCGGGCTCGTAAATTGAATAGCACCTTTCATTGGCTCATCGGATACACCGCTTTTTCGTGGTAAAATGGCGTTATTTGCGACAAAAGCGACTAAGTGTTGTTGTTCAAGTTCATTCCTAATATACGTTTGGTCTAATTTTAATGTTACTTGATGTTGAAGTGCTTGTTGATCAATATTTTGATACATGATGGCTTGATTTACTATCTTTGGTAAGCCATTTATAAGTGTATGGGCCGCAACTTTTCCAAGAATCTTACGTCCTGTTGCTGGCATACCAACCTCAATGCGCACTTCAATTTCTTTATCATTAATTACGACTGATGTACGTTCTAACATTTCTTGACCACAATGATCGATGAAAATTTTACCGTTTTTACCTGAAGCTTTAACAGCACGATTAAATGCCGAAGTTTGATGGCCAAATGCTCTAGTTAAGAAATCTGATACTGCAATACGTTTGTCTTTCTCATCTAATAAATCACTTGGAATTTTGGCGACATCACGTTGAATGATAAGACGCATTTTTGAAGGTGGCGCAAAAGGATCCACCTGTACATGATCGATTGCTAAGTGAAATTGATCAAAGGCATATATACCTTTCATTCGTTTATACGCTCCATATTTTTGTCCATCTAACGATTTTAATGTCTTTTCGAGATCTATTGAGCGCTTCATCATTATTCCTCCGTTCAGTAAGTGTCTATTCACAGTTTACCCAACCTAACCGGCACGCATAACTTCATTCAAGAAATTCTTGATTTGAATATAAAAAATGCATCTCAAGCATTGGATTTTCATCCTTCAGCTGAGATGCATATCATCGAATTATTAAAACTTCTCAAAAAATTCTTTTCACTAATAACGAAGTATAACCACCATCAATTGTAAATACGCTACCTTGTGCGAATGATGAAGCGTCAGATGCAAGGTATACAACTATGCCACCTAATTCTTCTGGTTCACCCGGACGACCCATTGGTGTCGCACCCATCCAATAATCGATCATTTCGCCTCCAGTATTAAACATTGGTTCAGTTAATGCCGTTTTCATGTATCCTGGCGCAATTGTGTTTACTTTGATGCCATATTTTGACCATTCCATTGCTAAACTTTTCGTTAACATGATAACGCCTGCTTTAGATGCATTGTAAGATGCTTGTTCTTGTGGTTTATTGGCAATTAATCCTGACATTGATGATGTATTAATAATTGAACCATAGCCTTGTTTTATCATTTGACGTCCTACTGCTTGTGCTACTAAGAAGACACCATTTAAGTTTAAGTTAATTACTTTTAACCAGTTTTCGTAAGATACGTCTTCTGCTTTTTCATTAATTGTCATACCAGCATTATTTACTAAGATATCAACTTTACCGTACTCATTCACGACGTCGTCTACCATTTTGCTAACATCTTCTGGATTTGTAACATCTACTTTTAATGCTGTCGTTTTAACGCCTTCATTATCTGCAATTGCTTTTGCTGTTTCTTGAGCTAAATCTAATTTAATGTCTGCAATAACAATATCTGCACCTGCTTGTGCTAATGTTTCTGCCATAGCTTTACCTAGTCCCATGGCACCGCCTGTTACGATTGCTACTTTACTGTTTACTTTAAATTGATCAATAATGTTTGTCATTTTTATCATACTTTTTAATTTGATTGTGTATTAATTGTTGTTTTTACTTGTCTTCCAGGCTGTTGTACTTTCATAAAGAATGTAAGAACAAAGCCTAATACATATATTACTGCATATGCCCAAATCGTTACTTCAGCTGAAGCGAATATAAGCATGACACTTGCAAGTCCATAACCTAGGAAATTACTTAAACCAGCTGCTAAGTTATGTACGGAGACTGCCGCCTCTTTATGTTCAGGTACCAACGTTGGGAAGATGGCTGACATTGGAACGAATGCAGCAACAGCGAAGCCGAACATCAGTGCAATTAAAGTTGTCACGAATATATTAGGTCCACTCCAGGCAGGGAAATAATAGAACGCTAACGTAGAAACGGCCATACCAATACAGCCAAACCAGCGTACTTGGCGTACCCAACCAATTTTATCTCCCATAATACCCCAGAATAAATTAGTGAAGATTGTAATAATGTACATTAATCCCCAAACACGTAACCATTATGACGTAGTGAAGCCGAAATCTGCCGTATAAACGTGTGGTAAGAATACAACCAATCCGAATAATGACAGTTGGTTAATGATTCTTACGACAAAGGCAACTGCAACGTTCTTATTCTTAAGAATTGTGATACCTCGGCCAAATTCTCTTGACATTTCTTTCTTAGTCATGCGTCGTGCTTCGACATCTTCGCCTTTTTTATCTTTAACTAAGAACATCGCGATTAATCCACCAATTAAGATGAAGATTAATGATGACCATAAAGTACCCATGTCACCAATGATTGGAATTGAAAAGCTTGGTAAATATGAACCTAGTACTCCAATACCGATTGAATACATTGCCCAGAACCAACCCATTGCTGAAGCTAGTTTGTAACTTGGTGAAGAATATGTAATCCATACGACAAAGCTATAAATAAACATTGGATATGCTAAACCACGAATACCATACATAATCATCATGGCATAGTTTTGTTGTTCTAGACCAAAGACTAAAAATCCAACATGGAAGATCATCCAAATAATAAACGCGAATGTCATCACACGTCGTGGACTGAAAATCTCAGCCATCACACCTGATAACCATGAAGCGATAGCTACGACTAAACCGTAAACGGTTAAGACATTGCCGGCTTCAGAATTATCAAAGCCAAGACTCATAATATATTTAGATAAAAATGCTTGCTCCATACCGTCTCCGGTCATAAAGATCGCTACGGCAATGTATCCCTATATTAATACCATAAGCAATCCTAGAAATTGACGTTCTCGTTTGTCTATCTCGTTCGCCATTTTAATCCCACTTTCTACCTTTGTTTTATTCATTATTTTTGTTCTGAATTAAATTGTTCATGTGCAAGACGTTCAAGTGGAATGCCTTGTTTAAAGCGTTCTGTATATTGCTCAAAGCTTGCAACTTCATCTTTAGTTGGTTCGATTGTCATTGATTCTGTTCCTTTAAACGCAAAGTCATTCAAATATGTTGCTAAATTTGATGTCTCTGTTTCAATCATGTATCTCGCCAATACTGCGATACCCCAAGCGCCACCTTCACTTGCAGTTTGCATAACACGAACAGGACTGTCTAAGGCAGCTGCTAAGAATGATTGCGCAACTTTTTCAGTTTTAAAGATGCCACCATGACCAAACATTGAATCAATATGAATATTTTCTCTTTCTTTTAATAAATCAATACCAATCTTCAACGTACTGAAAGCACTGTAAATATGTGTTTTCATTAAGTTAGCTAAGTTAAAATTACTGTCTACTGATCGTACAAGCATTGGATAACCATGTTGTACATCTGTGATAAATTCACCAGAAATATAACCATATGACAATAACTTACCTAAATCTTCGTCACCTTTTAAGGCACGTTCAAATAATTTGGTGAACAATTCACCTTTATCGTATTTAACTCCCATTGTTTCAAATACTTCTCCAAACAAATCGACCCAAGCGTTTATATCTGATGTACAGTTATTCGCATGAATCATTGCTACTTCATAACCGTCTGGTGTTGTAACAATATCTACCTCTGGATAGACATCTTTGATTGGCTTTTCAAGGACAATCATCGAGAAGATACTTGTACCTGCTGAAATATTACCAGTTCTTGGTGCAACACTATTTGTAGCTACCATACCTGTAGCTGCATCCGCTTCAGGTGCACATAATGGACATCCGGCTTGTAGCTCACCGTTTGGATCAACTAATTTCGCACCCGTTTCAGTAAGACGTCCGGCATACTCCCCTGCTACAACTACTTTAGGTAAGATATCTCTAACATCTTGTGTGTAACCCTTTTCAGAAAACTTCTTATTAAAGCGTTCAATAATATCGTCACGATAGTCTTGTGTCTCACTATCAATTGGGAACATGCCAGACGCATCTCCAATACCTAATACTTTCTCATCGGTTAGATACCAATGTATGTATCCCGCAAGTGTCGTCATATAGCTTACTTTCTCAACGTGCGATTCTTGATCTAATGCAGATTGATAAAGTTGTGCAATACTCCAACGTTCAGGAATATTCACTTGAAAGTCCTCTCGTAAGATTTCAGCTGCTTTATTAGCATTGTTATTACGCCACGTTCTAAATGGAACGAGTAAATCGTCATTGTCATCAAACAGTAAATAGCCATGCATCATACCACTAATACCTAAAGAAGCAAGTTGTTTCACGGTTGCATCGTATTTCTCTTTTAACTCTTGAGTCATTGCGCCATATGCTTTTTGAATGCCTACCCATGCATCGTTCATCGAATACGTCCAATAACCATTACGGTAACTGTTCTCCCATTCGAATGAACCTGTTGCGAGGGTTTGACATTGGTCATCAATCGCAATTGCTTTAATACGCGTTGAACCGAACTCAATACCCACTGTTAAATGACCATCTTCAATAAATTGTTTGATTTGTGTATTATCCATCGTTTCACCTTACTTTTTATTATGAAAACGTTATCACAGACTTATCCTAGCATATGTATTTTTGATGAAACAAGAGAAAAGTAAGCGTTTTCCAATCTTGTAAGTAAAAAGACACCTTTATCTTCTATTTACAACAATGAAGATAAAGATGTTTGCTTAAATGTATTATTCAATTATGTTTATTTTAAAATGTGATAGTCTCTCATACAGTCAACAGATGATAGAATGGCTTCTTCTTGAGTGTAACTTGGCGTCCAACTTAAAACATTTCGTGCTTGCTGATTACTAACATTTCTATTCATTTCAAGTAATAACTTACCTTCTTGTGCTTCACTATTAAATCTAGCGCCTAGCTTAATTGCGAAATCTGGAATGGTCTTAGCTGAAACTTTACTTGCTAATTCAGGGCGTTCTTTTTTAATTAATTGTGCGATTTCAGGCATAGAGATTTGTCCATCTGCAGTGGCGATAAAACGTTTACCATTTGCTTCTAGCGTCTTCATTGCCAAAACATGTAATTGTGCAACGTCTCTGACATCTACGATATTCATTGGAATATTAGGGATACGTTTCATTTTGCCACTAGCAATATTTTCTACAAATTGAAAACTTAATGACATATGTTGATTTAATGATGGTCCAAGTATAGCAACAGGATTGATTGTCGCAAACTCAATGTGATTTTCAGTAGCACTCACAAAGTCCCACGCTGCTCGCTCAGCAATTAATTTAAACTTCTCATAAACAGAAAGTCCTTTTTCATTTGGATTAGTCCAATGTTCTTCTGTTGTCACACTAGATTTATCTTTATTACTAAATCCTACTGCGCCAAAGTTTGCAGTCATTATTACACGTTTCACATTCGTTTTTTCGGCAGCTCTCAAGATACGCTGAATACCTTCAACGGCTTGTTTATTGATTGATTGTTCATCAGTTACGCTGACACTACCCATCACTACAGGCGATGCTACACTCATCACATAGGTGCAATCTTCCATAGCATCTTCCCAGTTATCATCTTTAGATAAATCCGCTACAACAAATGCTAAATTTTGCGTATCAATATTTTGTGCCTTTAATGTTTCTAAAATAGTATCTTTCTTAGATAACGAACGAATTGTTGCACGCACACCATAATCTTGCTTTAATAATTCCGCGACAATACGTAAACCTAAAAAACCTGTCCCTCCAGTTACTAAAACTTGTTACTTCATGAAACTTCCTCCCCTATCTTTCTCTTGGTAGGTACAGATTATAACAGTTTTATCATATTAGTTTGATGAATTACACTTGCTTTTGACAAAGTTCATTCTTAAGTTGTAGACGCTCAACTTTATAACTGTATTTGCTACTCTTTTGATACGCCTTGGTCGGATAATGCAATCTTAATGTGCTCTAAATGATGACGCTCATGCCATGATAATTTCGCAAGTAATTCTGAAACCGGTACATTGCTACCATCTGATAGCTTAATAGAACGATTTAATTCACCTTCAGTAACATGATTTCCCATCTCTACAACGCGTTGGTTGAGTCCCTCTAAAATAGTAATTGAAACTTGCATAGGTAATTTAGAGTCTGGCAACTCTGCCCAACGTTCTTGATTAAACATGAACGCCGTTACGTCATCTTCAGTCAGTGCCATTTTCAATCTTTCATACAAATTAATCTGAGAATCTGCAATATGATGTACTAATTGTCTAACCGTCCAACTTCCTTCTCGATAACAACGTTCTAACTGCTCATCACTCAATTGATGAACCGTTTCCTTCAACTGCTCACTATATGCTTCAATTTCACTCATCCATTGTTTCACATCAACTAATGTTGAATTTGTTGGCGCTTCAAATTCTCCTATCGGAAATCTTACATCCATTATAAATCCCCCTTAGCTATCTTTATCTATACCTTCTATATACCCTTATTAAGGATAAATAAAAAAGAAGCGAGCACAGAAATTAATCATTACATTAATTTCTACCCCACTTCCTCTGGAAATTTAAGATATATATAATTTTCTCAAAATATTAAGCTAATAATAAAGGGCTTGAGAAAATAACTAAAAATACAATATTTAAAATTAACATTGTAATATTTATGACTTTATTGCCTTTCAAGATGCCTAAGACATTTGCAATAATAGCTAATAACATCACAAACAATCCTGGAAGAAACCAGAACATGCTCGTAAACATGATAGAAACTACTAATAAAAATGATAATAAGCATAAAATACTTGAAACTAAATTAATACTATTTAAGTTCATAAGTTGCTCCTTTCAAATGGTGTTACACAGTATTATATACTAAAACTATTTTGAATTGAGCAAAATCTTTATAACAAAATCGACACATCTTTGTTATGTGTTGTTTTATAGATTTTTATAATCTTTTAAATAATTGATAAATTCAAGCATTTAAAGGGCGGGTTCCTATTTATTTAGAAACCCGCCTTTACATTGTTATGACAGCGTTTGTTATACGTACTTCCTACTAACTTCAGACAAGCGTTAGTCTTACCTATCAAGCCTTTAAACAAATTTCCAAGTGCTTCTTGAGAAATTTTTAATAACCAATTATAAGCGCAATCGACATCGCCACAGCACAAATAATTACCCATAATAGTATCAACTTCCACACAAATTTAATCCATTGAGTATAAGTAATTCGTCCAACAGCTAATGCTCCCATTAAGATTGCTGAAGTTGGGAATAAAATGTTACTGATTGAATCACCATATTGGAAAGCGAGTACCGTTAACTGACGATTAATATGCAGTAAATCTGATATTGGTACCATTAATGGCATTGTTGTTAATGCTTGACCCGATCCAGATGGTATAAAGAAATTAAGTAAGAACTGTAATATAAACATAGCAATAATAACAAATGAAGCTGGTATATCTGATAGCAATGTTGTCATGCCATGAACAATCGTATCGATGATTTTACCATTTTCCAAAATAACAACGATTCCTTTAGCGAATCCAACAATCATTGCGCCAAATAAAATGTTCTGCATTCCTTCAATTAATGCGTCAAATGTACCATTTAATCCAAGTCCGCTTACTAAACCTGCAACAATACCAGCAAGTAAGAAATTGGCGCTCATCTCATTAAACGTCCAATCGAATACAAATATGCCAAATACGTTAAATAGAATTGTAGCAACTATAATAAGTAAGCTAACTGCTTGTCTCTTACTAAAGTGTTGATAAGTGATTTCTTGAGTAATATGACCTTCTTCTTTTTCTAGCTCATACACAATACTTTTTGACTTATCTTTCTTCACTTTACGTGCATATAACATAACTGTAGAAATGGCTGCAGTTAAGATAAATAAATAGATAATTGTACGTAAACCCCAGCCTGAGAACATTGGTAGTTCAGCAACGGTTTGTGCCACACCAACTGTAAAGGGATTTAACATACCTCCACTGAAACCACTGGCAGCACCTAAAATAACCATTGCAGCACCTGTTAAGGCGTCGTAACCTAATGTTCGAGCGATTATAATGCCAATTGGAACAAAGATAATTGTTTCTTCTGCTAATCCAATTGTAAATCCTAATATAGAGAATATCGTCATCGTCAATGGAATCATTAGGAAATTGGCCTTCCCTAACATTCTCATTGCTTTGTTTACACCATTTTCGAAAGCACCCGTCTTATGAATAATGCCAAAGGCACCACCTACTAGGAATATATAGAATACGATTTCTCCGCCACTGATTAATCCTTCAGGAATTGACCTGAATATTTCGAGGAAATTGACATTTGCCGATTCCACAGTATGGTATGTTCCTGAAACGACAAGTGTTTGATCACCTTTCTTTTCACGCGCATATTCACCAGCTGGAATAATGTAAGTTAATAACCAAGCTAGAAAAATAACAAACATTAATAAAGCATATGTATGAGGCATCTTAAACTTAAATTTATTATGCTTCTTTTCTTCCATAACTCATCAACACCTTAAATAGAATAGAATGTATATCATCAGATGATTATATACATCATACCCTATTTATCACATGATATACATTTACAATTTAAATTACATTTGTTATTCCCATCATTTCAGCGATGTGCTAGACCTATAAATACTTACAATTAATGCTTTCACATTCTCACCTCAATAGAATTAGAATATTTATACGTTCTAGATACTATGAATCTCTATTTTCACAAACATATATGCTCGTTTAAATGTAATTAGCATATTGTCCTTACAAATCAACTCTAAAACGTAAAAAAAGTGAGATAGACGGATCATAGACGAAACATCCGTTACCTCACTTAAGTTATTCTCACTAAACTAATCAATTATCTTTAAAAAGTATACTTCCAATTAATAGTGACGAAATATGTATATTCAACTATGTATATATCTAAGCCTTATATTACAAGGAGGTTAGACTGCACGGTGTATAAAAGTTAGCAATTAACTGTTTGAATGGTCGATTTATACACTAACATTTTGGGATGGTGAGCAATCTAACTTCTCTTGAATATACTTTACAATAGTATCAAAAAATTCAAACCCTATGTTTGTCTATTCTCAAAAGATACGTATGAATGCCTAAATGTTATTCCCATTGCGAATTATGATTTTCACCTTTTAAAAAATGAGTAATGTAAGAAATAGTCCTAGCAACGTGAAAAAGAGTACTGGAATCGTAATGACTATTCCTGTTTTAAAGTAAACGCCCCATGATATTTTGACATCTTTTTGAGCTAAAACGTGAAGCCATAATAAAGTGGCTAATGAACCTATAGGTGTAATCTTCGGACCTAAGTCAGACCCTATTACATTCGCATAAATCATACCTTCTCTAAGGATACCTGTCACTTGTGATTGATGTATTGCTATCGCATCAATTAAAACGGTCGGTAAGTTATTCATGATAGATGATAAAATTGCAGAGATAAAACCTACGCCCATAATGCTAGTAAATAAACCATGCGCAGATATAGATGCAAATATATGACCTAAGATGGTTGTAATGCCAACATTTTTAAGTCCAAATACGACTAAATACATACCTAATGAAAAAATCACGATATTCCATGGCGCACCTTTGATTACTTTTCCAGTAGAAACAACATCTGATTGGCGTGCCAAGAGTAGGAAGATAATAGCGACAATTCCGGCAATCAGAGACACTGGTACGTGTATAAACTCACTGACAAGATAACCTATTAATAGTATTGCTAAAACAAGCCAAGATATGCGAAATAGTTTCTGATCTTTAATCGCGGCACCAGGACTTTGAACCTTTCGAATATCAATGGTCTTTGGAATCGTTGTTCGAAAATAAATCCATAATACAATGATACTTGCTAGAAGTGAGAATATATTTGGTATTAGCATATGACTCAAATATTCTACAAATCCAATGTTGAAGTAATCCGCAGAAACAATATTCACTAAGTTACTCACCGTAAAAGGTAACGACGTTGCATCAGCGATAAAGCCACTTGCGATAATGAAAGGAAAGATCACTTTCTTACTAAATCCAAGATGACGTACCATCGCTAAAACGATTGGCGTTAAGATAAGTGCAGCACCATCATTCGCAAAAAATGCTGCTACTATCGCACCGAGGAGCATAATGTAAACAAACATTCTGAAACCGTCCCCTTTAGATGCTCGAACCATATGTAATGCAGCCCATTCAAAGAAACCAATTTCATCCAGAATAAGTGAAATCAAGATGACAGCGACAAATGTTAAAGTTGCGTTCCAAACAATATCTGTTACTTCCACGATGTCAGACCAACCAACAACTCCGGTAATAAGTGCTAAAGCTGCGCCTACAACAGCAGTAATTCCTATATCTAGTCCCTTAGGTTGCCAAATAACAAAAATCAAAGTAATAACAAAAATGAGAATGGCTAAAAAAGTCATCATAAACGTTCACCTACAAAATGTCGTTGATGACGATGTGAATAATGAGTTATAGATGATATATATTTGTCTTTCATATCAGTCAAATCCTCCTATGTCATCAATAAGCATATCATGAGCAATGACATGAAATCTATGTGGCAAAGTTATAAGGCGAATGATTAAATAAAAATAGAACCTCATACATATAAAATGTTTGAGACCCTATTTTCGCGAGATTCAATGTCCCTTTTTCTTTTGCTTATTTTTTTGAACTTTAAGCTGTCGTTTGCGTGCTTTTGTCTGTTCTTTCTTTAATTTCTTACTCTTTTTACTTTGCACTTTTTTCATTTCTTGCTCTTTTTTGATTGCTTTTTGAGCATAAGTAGAAGTTTTAGGTTGTTTCTGTTCTTTAGCAACTTGCCTTTGTAAACGTTTAGGATTTACTTTTTTGGGTTTCTTTTTTTCAATGGAAACTTTCGTTTGATTTATCAATTCATCTAAATGACCATAAATAAAATTAAAAATTTCAGCACTATTTGGCTCAGTTCCAAAGGTAAATTTCACCAACTTAACCCTATCTTCTTCCCTATATTCAACCAATCCTATGAAAAACTGACCATCATGAAATATTGATAATTCCAATGATTGTCCCTCCTCTATATATAACTTGAAATGAGGGACGACCTGAGGAGGAAGGTTACTGACAAATGATTACATTTGCATTGGGACTACCAACCCAATTGTGTTTTTACATTTCTCTATAAGCATAACTGATGTACACTAAGAAACCAATATGAAGCAATTAAAAATTTAATCATTTCGATGTGTATAAACCTCTAATGTATGAATTGAAATTTTTTATCTTATCTACTTTTGTTAATTGCATAAAATTATGAAATAATTGTGTAGATGATTTAACTTTTATAAGGAGTTTAGTTATGAATATTTATCAGACCTATGCATTATTGGTAATCGGTATTATCATATTAGGCTTGATTGTAAATGTTGTTGTGACAATAATAGACAAGAGGAAATTGATCAACCACATACATACACTTTGGCGTAATAAGAAGTCTATTGAGAACTTCATACGCCCAAATTCCCGCTTCGATTATCAATTCAAACTCAAACGTGACCAACATAACAACCTCATCGATGATAAAACATGGTCAGATTTAAATATGGAAGAAATCTTCCATCGTAGTAACTTTAACTTCACAGCTATTGGAGAAATGCGTTGGTTTGCCACATTACGCAATATGTTTAAGGTTAATAACAAACAACTATTAGACCAATTTAATAATGATGAAACATTTAGGGTCAATGTATCTTATCATCTCGCTTCTATTGGTAAAGTGGTGTACCCTATCTTCCCTGATCAACTTAAAGCAATAAAGCGAAATAATTTATTTATGATTTGTCCATTTCTACCATTTATTGGACTCATTATTTGTTTCATTTCTCCATCAACTGGAGTACTTATAACTTTATTTTCGATTCTACTAAATATTGTATTATCCGGTACCCTGAAACGTACTTATGATCAAGATTTAAAGTCATTATTCTATACAGCGAAAGTCCTTAAGGAAGGTTATCATCTCGACCAAATTAAAGGCACACCAGAAGTTAATACGAACTTTAGTCACTTTAAAGGGGCACGTTTATTTAGTGGTCTACTAGGTAAAGTGGGCGATCAAGATATCGGCGGCGCATTTATCATGTTACTCAAGATGGCATTCATGGTAGATTATTTCCTTTTTCATATCATCCAGCATACGTATTATCGATATCAAGACGAGGTAATGGCCTGCTATGACTATGTAAGCACCTTAGATAATCACTATTCATTAGCCATGTATCGATGCACATTAGACACTTATTGTGAGCCGACTGCCTTTTCAAATGAGCAAACATTAACATTCACTAATTTGATTCATCCTTTACTGGAAAATGCAGTCCCAAACGACCTCGACATTAACCACAATATTCTACTAACGGGGTCGAATGCATCAGGAAAATCAACATTTATGAAAGCTGTAGCAATTAACCTTATTCTTGCACAAACGATAGAAACTGCGACGGCGGATGCGTTTAGCTATCGTCCCGGCTTAGTTTATACGTCAATGGCTAATGCCGATGATGTTCTGTCGGGCGATAGTTACTTCATGGCTGAGTTGAAATCTATTCGTCGTCTTTTCGATATAGAGACACATATGCCAGTGTACTGTTTCATCGATGAAATCTTTAAAGGCACGAATACAACTGAACGTATTGCAGCATCAGAATCTGTATTATCATATTTGAATCATCAACCAGAGTACAGAATTGTAGCAGCGACACATGATATCGAACTTTCAGAATTATTAAAGGACAATTATCAAAACTATCACTTTAATGAAACGATTGAAAACGATGAAATCCACTTTGATTACAAGATTAAAAAAGGTAAAGCGAATACGAGAAATGCAATTGAATTGTTGCGAATTACTAACTTCCCTAACAAAATCTACAATAGAGCTAAGGATCAGGTTAAAGATTTGGATTAACATTGTTTTATGTAAAACATTATCAATATAAGTTAGATGATGAGATCAAATTGTGATTTTGTCACCCCTCTTCTTTATAGTTTAGTTGATGATTTAAGGTAGATTTAAGACGAAATTATGCTAGATTTTATCATTATTGTTTACTGTGAGTATTGAGGTGACATTATGAAACGAATTACAATTGCTGATAGTTTAAGAGGGTTCAGCTTATTAGGTATATTTCTTGCTAATCTACTTATATTTCAATTTAGTTTATCTGGCAAAGACTACATCGAACATTTCCATTTAAACCCTGTAAACCAAGGAATATTCAACCTTATCATCATACTTGTTGAAGAAAGTTTTTTACCTATTTTTGCAATACTGTTTGGCTTTTCGATGGATAAACTTTATCAGTCTATGAAATTAAAAGGACTGCCACGGCCTAGATTAAAATTATTACGTCGTGCCATTTTCTTACTTATATTAGGCTTTATCCATGCAAGTTACATATGGGAAGGCGATATATTATTGGCTTATAGTTTAGCTATGTTATGTGTAATACCTTTTATTTCACTAAGTACCAAAGCTTTCAAATGGTTTAATATTGTAATTATTTCTCTCATGCTCGTGATGAGTATTTGGTCTATGTTTGATGATTCAAAAGCGTCTACATCATCTGACAAATATGATTCAGCTTCATATATTCATAAAGTGCAAAAGATTTATACAGAAGGTAGTTATAACGATATCCATCACGTAGATGATATAGCGACACCTCCTAAATTTGCGGAGTTAGAAGATCAATTAGGTGATAATAAAGGTGCTATCTTCTTGATAGCTATACTTTTTGAAATACCATTATTCACTTTAGGAATCTTTCTTTCTAGATGTGGTTGGTTCGAGAAAGATGCAAGGCACTTTTGGTCGTCGAAACTATTTATATGCCTTATTCCAGTATCTATTATTGCCAAATCAACCCTACTTTGGTTAGGCAACGACAAAATTTCAGGAACGCTTGTAGCTATATTTGGACCTGTTTTATCTTTAGGTTACATGAGTTTGTTTAAATATTTATATCAACACTATGAGAAACATCCAATTTTTAAAGGTTTGGAAAATGCCGGCAAAATATCTCTTACCGTTTACATTACACAAAGTATCATTGGTACACTCATCTTCTATAGTTACGGTCTAGGATTATTTGGCAAAGATATACTCATTTACACAAGCATTTTATTCGTATTTATCTATATTGTTTTAGTGCTATTAGCAACATTGCATCAAAGACACTTCCGATATGGTCCATTAGAATATCTTCTACGCATGTTCACATATTGGAAATGGCATGTAGGCAAACGTAAATAGACATACTAAAAAGGTTCAACGTGGTTAATCATTAACTGCACGTTGAACCTTAATTTATGTTAATAAGCATATTGAATTAGAACATTGAATTATTCATAATGTCCTTTGAATTTAGGGCTTTCTCCATATTTATTTTTATTAAATTTACTATTTAAGCATGTGATTACTAACTGATAAATTGAAATAGCAAATTGTACTAGAGCAAATAGGAGAATAAATAGCAATGCCCAACCATTTTCACCATTAGGGTCACTAATATTCCAAATCAATTGGACAATAAAAGATATCACACCTAATACAACTGATAAAATAGGAATAAACATCGTACGATTCGTATCATGGAAACGTCTGACTGTCATTGCTAAATTAGGAATGAATGTAATAATTGCGTATAAAACTATATAAATGATTGTGATAACTAACATAACTACGCTTACAATGGATAAAGCTTCAGATTGAAACCCTGCTGAGAGCATAATCATGATTAATGACACAATATAAAGAATCAGAGCGGGTCCATAAAATATTAAATGCCATAATTGCATAAACCAGTATTCACTTCGTCTTGAGCGACCTTTGAAATTAAAATAATTTTTCCAAAACAACTTAAATGCTTCGCCAAAACCTACTTTTGGATTCATAAGCATAAACTCCTTTGTATGATTTTAATTTCCGTCTTCCCCTTATATTTATCGTATCATACTGGCATAATTATAAAACCCTATATAAAAAGTTCTCAAGCTAATTCAATTAACCTAAGAACTTTAGTGTAAGCTTATTAATTTTCTTGCTTTATAACTTTACCGTTAGCATCTAACTTAATAATTTTATTATTTTTAGTTTTATATGTACCTAAAATTTCGCCATCTTTATTTCGATAATTCACAATCCAATCCCCACTATGACCAACCATTTTAACATCGTCCCATAAATAGTTTGTCTTACCTACTGCAATACCTTCGAAATCTGAAATCATTTGATACACTTGGTTACGGAAATGTGTATTAACTGTTCCTGATTTCTCTAAGTATTCTGCAGATAATGGATTGTTATTTTCTTTATCTTTTTTAGATAAATTATCTACAATATTTATCTTATCAGTTAATTCTGGTAAAGCTTTGTTGTCTTTATTCGCTTTATAGACATCAATTAATTTTACTTCTTTACCTTTTCCTAATAAATCTTTGTAATCTAATGAACCAGATTGCATACGTCCGATAAAGATTTTATCATTACTAACTCCGATTAATGCTTCAAAGTTCCCTTTATTAGGTGATACATTATAGAAATTCATACCTTTTGGAGCATTTTTGATGCCATCATCGTACTTCACAAGTTTGAAATCAACTAGTTTAAAGTTTTTATTTCCAGTCGCAAGTTTGTATTCATAAATTCCAGTTAGAATTTCATTCTTAGTCAATGTATATCGGTCAACATCCTCCACACAGAAGGCAAGTGCTAATTTTTGTTTTTCAGAAAGCTTTGCTACTTCCTTTTCCAGCTTTTGGTCTTTTTTAGACTTCTTAGATTTTGTTTGTTCCGCGTTAGATTTCGTTTTAGCGCTATCTTCTTTGGAACCATCATTAGGACCACAAGCTGCAAGTAAAAGTAAAAACACCCCACACATAAATAATAGTTTCTTCATCTATGTCTCCTCATATCATTTGCATTTTTAAGATCAATTAATTATAATATATTTTATTTATAAAAGTGTACTTTGTAAATACTTATTTGAAAGTATTTCTTGCAAAAAAAGTGCTCCATTATAATTTTTGGAGCACTCTTTTTAATATAATTTATTAATGTCGTTCCAACTATTTTCAACAGCTTGTTGAATCGTTCGAGTAAATTTATTCTGATTATTTTCTATTAAAGACAATACATAAGCTCCAATTACGGGCGGAAATTTAGGTATTATAATTTCATTACTTGGATATGTCTTCTTCAACTTAATAATAACATTATCTTTAAACTCAAGATTAGAAAATAGACCCCCACATAATACGATAGGTGGTTTATATTGTTTTTTAGGTTCTGTTGCAAAGTTGAATTTATAGTATAATTTTAATAAAAAGTAGTCTTTTGTATGAACTATTTCAGATATAAACAATTTAACAAGGATGTTATCACTGTAGCCGTTGGCTACTATCTAAGATATGCATTGAGTTATCGTGATATATCTGAAATATTAAGGGAACGTGGTGTAAACGTTCATCATTCAACGGTCTACCGTTGGGTTCAAGAATATGCCCCGATTTTATATCAAATTTGGAAGAAAAAGCATAAAAAAGCTTATTACAAATGGCGTATTGATGAGACGTACATCAAAATAAAAGGAAAATGGACTATTTATATCGTGCCATTGATGCAGAGGGGCATACATTAGATATTTGATTGCGTAAGCAACGAGATAATCATTCAGCATATGTATTTATCAAACGTCTCATTAAAGAATTTGGTAAACCTCAAAAGGTAATTACAGATCAGGCACCTTCAACGAAGGTCGCAATGGCTAAAGTCATTAAAGCTTTTAAACTTAAACCTGACTGTCATTGTACATCGAAACATCTGAATAATCTCATTGAGCAAGATCACCGTCATATTAAAGTAAGAAAGACAAGATATCAAAGTATCAATACGGGAAAGAATACTTTAAAAGGTATTGAATGTATTTACGCTCTATATAAAAAGAACCGCAGGTCTCTTCAGATTTACGGATTTTCGCCATGCCACGAAATTAGGCATATGTTAGCCAGTTAAGGAAACAACGACATGATAAAATGGTAATTAGCTATATTTTTCTAACTTTGCAACAGAACCTCTTTTGTTGTCTTAGTATCCGTTTGTTTCGTGTGAGATTCCGCTTTATTTTCTTTAGATTGTTCATGTGTACTGCGGGATGTTAACACTAACATAAATGTGATGCTAAGTGATAGAAATTTTTTCATTAGCGATTCCTCTAATCTTATAACACTTTTATATAATATTATTATACTATACAAATGTTATAATTTTAGGTGATGTTTATAGCACTCTGATACACAGCCCACACAAAAATCCGATAGCTTTTAAGCTACCGGATCAAATCAATTTTGTTATTTAGACTGCTGTTACACTTATTTATTTGATTATTGTTCCTTCTTTTTCATGAATCATTTGAATAATTTCATTCTTTTCATTCATAACAGCCACTTTAGGCGCATGGTCAACTAATTCACGTTCATCTAATTGAACATAGGTCATAATAATCACCACATCGTCAACTTCAACTAATCGAGATGCTGCACCATTAAGACAAATCTTGCCACTACCTCGTTCACCAGCAATAACATATGTTTCAAAGCGGGCACCATTATTGTTATTTACGATGGCTACCTTTTCATTAGGTAAAATGTCGACTGCGTCTAAGATATCGGCATCAATTGTAATACTTCCGACATAATTTAAATTTGATTCAGTCACACGTGCTCTATGAATCTTACCGTTCATCATCGTTCTAATCATAACTTACTATTCACTTCCTAAAATTATATTATCTATCAATCGTGCTTTCGAAAACTTAACAGCTAAAGATATAAAAATTTGTCCTTGTATTTCTGTCGCAACTTCTAAATCAGGGTAACTATAAATTGCAACTTCATCAATGTGACCACTTGTATATTCCGATAAATATGTCTTAATCTCACCAACAATAATATGGCTGCGTCGTTCTCCTTGTTTATACAATGTTTGAGCTATTTCTAAACTTTTACTCAAGTGAACAGCTTCTTGTCTCTCGTCGTCAGTTAAGTATACATTTCGCGAACTACGTGCAAGTCCATCCGCTTCACGTACAATATCAATACCTACAATTTCAATTGGATGATTAAAATCTTCTACCATTTTTTCAACAATTGCGAGCTGTTGTGCATCTTTCTTACCAAAGTATGCTTTATTAGGACTCATAATATTAAATAACTTGTTTACGACCGTAACTACACCATCGAAATGACCTGGACGTTGTGCACCTTCTAAGACTTCCGCTAGACGTCCTACCTTTAACGTGACACTTAGCTTGTTTGGGTACATTTCTTCTACTGCTGGATGGAATACATAATCAACATTAATTGCTTCAACTAAGGCTACATCTTGATCAATTTGACGTGGATAGGCATCGAAATCCTCGTTTGGACCAAATTGTAGAGGGTTTACAAATACACTAATTACAGTAATATCATTCTCTTCAACTGAGCGACGCATCATACTCAAATGACCTTCATGTAAGGCTCCCATCGTTGGAACAAAGCCAATCGTTTTACCTGTACGCTTCAATTCCTGTGTAATTTGTTGCATCTCAGATACAGTTTGAATCACTTTAGTCATTGTTGTTTACCTCATTCAATATCTTTTTCTTATATGTGTGGGCTTCAGCTGGAAAAGTGCCTGCCTTAACTTCTTCATCATAATGTTTGATGGCATCAATTCCTACTGAAAAATCGCCAAATTGTTTTACAAATTTAGCATAGCGATCAACGCCATAATTTAACATATCGTGATAAACCAATACTTGACCGTCTGTGTCTTTTCCTGCTCCAATACCAATAACGGGTATATCTAATTGCTCACTAATTAAACCAGCCAAGTCACTTGGAATTGCTTCTAATACTAAAGCAACTGCGCCTGCTTCTTGAACTGCATGTGCCTCTTGAATTAACTGTTTAGCCGCATCTTTCGTGCTACCTTGTAATCGATATCCCATAACACCAACGCTTTGTGGCATTAATCCTAAATGCGCTACGATTGGTATTCCAATTTGTGTTGATTTCTTAATGAAATTAACTAAATGTGCACCTTCTGCTTTTAACGCATTGGCATTTGTTTCCTGATAAAGTGTTATCGCATTTTTTAAATCATGTTCATCACTTACACCAACTGCGCCAATTGGTAAGTCCACTACTACAAAAGTATCATCAGCACCTCTACGTACAGCTTTGCCGTGATGGATCATGTCTTCTAATGTCACTTGTGTTGTTGTTTCATAACCTAGTACCGTCATTCCAAGTGAATCACCAACTAAAATCATATCTATATTTGCATCCTGTGCTTGTTTGGCACTTGGAAAGTCATATGCTGTAATCATCGAAATTTTTGTTTTGTCTTGTTTCATTTCAACTAATTTTGCTAAATTTTTCATTTTAAATTAACTCCTATTATTTATGTCCACATTTTTAAACAAAACTTTATAAGTTGCTATCCCATTATTTCAACTCAATATTATATATCAACTTCTATATAAAATCATATCATTTTCTGTTCTAATATTTATCTTTGCTTATCCATCTTTTTAATTAAAAGATTAATTTACATAGAAAAGTAAAATGATTATACTATATGATTATATTTATAGTGCACAAATACTTCTATACATATATGTTTAATTCTAATCAGAAAGGAAGGTTTAAAATGAAAATTGCTGTTATTGGACCTGGTGCGGTTGGTACGACGATTGCTTATGAACTGCAGCAATCACTGCCAAACGTTACATTAATCGGTCGTGCTAATAAGATAATGACCCTCCAACCTGTAAATGAAACTATCAAAGTCCATAGTATTGATGACATAAATACGCAATTTGATGTTATTATCATTGCGGTTAAAACGCACCAACTTAATTCACTAATTCCAAAATTACATCACTTCGCACATAATGAAACGTGCTTTATTTTAGCTCAAAATGGTTATGGCTTATTGCCGCAACTTCCTTTCAAATACAAATATCAGGCAGTCGTATATATAAGTGGCCAAAAATCCGGAAACGAAGTCGTTCATTTTCGAGATTATCGTTTACATTTGCAGAAAGATGATACTACAACGCATTTAAAAGCATTATTCGATACAACCAAAATTGAAATGGTTTTAGAAGACAATATTGAAGAAAAAATTTGGTATAAATTATTAGTGAATTTAGGTATTAATTCTATAACTGCACTTGGTCACAATACTGCTCAAATCTTAAAAATTAACGAAGTCAAACATCTATGTCGTCAACTATTAAAAGAAGGACACCAAGTAGCCGAAGCATCAGGTATACAGTTTCCAAATACAATCGTCGATGACATTATACAAATTTATGCTGGCTATCCTGATCATATGGGAACAAGTATGTATTACGATATAATCAATCATCAGCCATTAGAAGTCGAAGCAATACAAGGTTTTATCTTTAAACAGGCAAAATCTCATAACGTGAACACACCACATCTAGATACAGTTTATGCATTGTTACGTTCTCATCAATCACTTATTAATTAAAAAAGATTCTGAGATGACTTACCGTCTCAGAATCTTTTTTATTTCAAACATATTTAGTTCTTACTTTGTTTCAATTTTAATGGCACTTTGATTTGTTTATCTACAGAGTCGCCTTTCATTAGTCCATTGACCACTTTAATTGCTTCTTTACCCATAAGTTCAGGTTGTTGAGCTATTGTCGCATCTAGTTTGCCATTTTTTATTGATTTCATTGCATCTTCGTTGCCATCAAATCCAATGACTTGAATATCCTTATCCCCAATTGCTTCGATTGCACCAAGTGCCATTTCATCATTTTGAGCAAAGATAGCTTTAATGTCAGGATGTGCTTCTAACATATTTTGCGTTACGTTTAAACCTTCTGCTCTATCAAACTTAGCACTTTGTTTAGCAATTACTTTTAACTGTTTATCTGCAATTTCATGGAACCCTTTACCTCTTTCTCTTGTTGCACTTGCACCTGGAACTCCTTCAAGTTCTCCAACTTTTGCATTTTTACCTACTTTATCAACTAAGTAGTTGCCAGCCATTTTACCGCCTTCAACGTTATCTGATGCAATAAATGACGCAACTTCGCCTTTATCTACAGATCTATCTAACGTGATTACTGGAATACCCTCATTGTTCGCTGACTCCACAGCACTTGAAATCGCACTTGAATCTGTTGGGTTAACAATTAAGTAATCAACTTGTTGTTGAATTAAATCTTCAATGTCATTCGTTTGTTTAGCTGAATCATCCCGAGCATCTACAACTTTAACTTTCATACCTTGTGCTTTAGCATCTTTTTCAATTCCATTTTTAATTTTAACGAAGAATGGATTATTTAAAGTTGAAATACTTACGCCTATTGTAATTTCTGATTTTTTCTTGTTTGTTTTACCATTTTTATCATTCTTCAATGGTGATTCTAAGGAACATGCTGCTAAAAATAGGACAAGTGCTAATGTAATGACTAATAATTTTTTCATATTGTTATCCTGCTTTCTCTTATTTTTTACGATCAATTAATACCGCAATTAAAATAACTACACCTTTAACGACTTGTTGGTAGAATGAAGAAACACCAAGTAAATTTAATCCATTATTTAAAACACCTATAATAAGTACACCTATTAATGTTCCAACAATTCGTCCTTTACCACCTGTTAATGACGTACCACCAAGTACTACGGCAGCAATGGCATCTAACTCATAAGAAGTACCTGCTGTTGGTTGTGCAGAATTTAAACGTGATGTTAATATGCCTCCAGCTAACGCTGACATTAGCCCTGAAATTCCATAAATTAAAATTTTAATTTTATTAACTTTGATACCTGAAATTTTAGCAGCTACTTCATTTCCACCAATCGCATATGTATGACGTCCAAATGTTGTTTTTTGAAGAATAATAAGCAAAATCACAAACACGATAATCATTGTTACTGCTGGTACTGGAATACCGATAAAGTAGCCTTTACCAAATAATTGGAATAAATAACTATCCCCTAAATTTGTTATTGGATTTCCGTCAGTAATAACTAATGTTAATCCACGGAAAATCGTCATCGTCGCAAGTGTTGCAATAAATGGCGCCATATTTCCTTTAGTAACTAATAAACCATTTACTGCACCTAAAACAAAACCAATCAGTACGCCAATAATTAATGCAATTATTGGGTCAACACCACTCGTAATCATTAATGCAATAAACGCCGATGACAATGCAAGAATTGAACCAACTGATAAGTCTATACCGCCAGTTAAGATAATGAATGTCATACCAAAGGCAATCAGACCATTGATAGAAATTTGTCTTAATAAATTGAGTAAATTAGATAAATCTAAAAATGATGGGTTTAAAATACTCACTACAATAATTAATAAAATCAAACCAATAAATGGAATAATCTTTTCCATGAACGATGTTTTAGCTGTTAACTGTTTCATTTAAAGTTCCCCCTGTAGCTAAAGTCATAATATTTTCTTCTGTAATTTCATTTCCTGTAAGATCCCCTTTGATATTACCTTCATGAACGACCATCACTCTATCACTCATACCAATGACTTCAGGCAATTCAGATGAGACCATAATAATAGACACACCACGATTCGTGAGTTCATTCATAAGTTGATAAATTTCTCTTTTTGCTCCGACATCAATACCTCGTGTAGGCTCATCTAAAATAATGATTTGCGCGCCGGTACCAATCCACTTTGCTAATACGACCTTTTGTTGATTACCACCTGATAATGAGCCGGCCGGCAGTCTACCTGGAGATTTAATATTGAGTCTTTTACGCATCGTATCAACAAATTGCTCAGAACTTTTATCGTCTACGATGCCATGTTTTGAAAAGCTAAATAATGAAGGTAACACCATATTGTCTTTAATGGAGAAGTCTAAGATTAACCCTTCTTCTTTACGATTCTCAGTTATAAAAGCAAGTCCATGTTTCATCGCTTCGATTGGAGACGTTATAGATACTGTTTGTCCTTTAATTTCAATTTCATTATCTGCTTTATCGACACCGAACAAACTTCTCATCATCTCAGTACGACCTGCCCCCATTAGACCACTCACACCCAATATTTCACCTTCTTTAAGATAAAATGATTGATTCTCAATATGATGTAGCGGATTATTGAGACGTTTTACGTTTAAAACAACATCTTGTGGTTCATACGTTCTATGTGGAAACTGTTCATCTAGTTCACGTCCAACCATTGCTTTAACAATTTGGTTGTATGTTAGATTTGCCGTTTCATCATACATAACAGAGACACCATCACGCATCACCGTTATTTCATCCGAAATCTCAAAAATTTCAGCCATTCTATGTGAAATGTATACAAAGGCCACACCTTTAGCTTTTAAATTATGAATCATGTCGAACAATCGACGTATTTCTTTATCTGTTAATGTTGCTGTTGGTTCATCCATAATAATGATTTGTGCTTTAGTCATCATCGCTTTAGCTATTTCTATCATTTGTTGCTCACCAATTGAGCAATCTTTGACCACTTTGTTTAATGGAATGTAGAAATCTAATTCTTTAAACACTTGCTCAGCTTGTTGCTTCATTTCTTTTTTATTTAGTATTCCTATTTTGTTTCTGATTTCTTTTCCAACGAATAAATTATCAAGCACTGTTAATTCTGGATATAAATTCAATTCTTGGTGAATAAATGTTAATCCTTTTTCTTCCGCTTCTTTAGGATTGTTATAGTCGATCTCAATATCAGAATTAGTGATAACACCTTGATCTTTTTTATGAATCCCAACTAGAATTTTCATGAGTGTTGATTTACCAGCCCCGTTTTCTCCCATTAGTGCATGCACTGTACCTAGCTTTAGAGTAAAATCAACACCCTTTAGAACCTCGTTGTCCCCGAAGGCTTTATGGATATTAGTCATTTGAATCATTAATTTCACCCCTTAAAATATGACACCACTTTGAAGTATGATGTTTGCATATGGCGTTGCTTCCCCTGTACGAATAATTGTTTTAGCGTTTTTAGTTAATTCTTTAAATGTTTCGTGATTAACTTGTTCTATTTCTGAAAAGTCCTTTGTCACTTGTTCAAAGATAGGTGCATTGTCTACTTCCATTTCTTCAGCTATCGTTACGTGTTCAATTTCCATATGTTGCTTAAGTACTTCATAAACTTCTAGAAAACTTGGCTGTCCCAATGTTAAAGCAAGGTCAATCTTCTTAACGTCTTTAGGAACGGGTAACCCACAATCAGCTATTACAATTTGATCTGTATGTCCTAAATCACTGAGTACTTTTGAAATGTCGCTGTTTAATATGCCTGTTTTATACATCTAATTCACCTGCAATTTCTGAAAAGGTTGGCATGCCACCTTGAGCGCCCATACCTGTTACTGAATGACTTGCTGCTAAATTCGCAAGTTTAAGTGCTTGTGCAATTGAATATCCTCTTTGTAATCCTACTGCGAAAGCCCCATTGAATGTATCCCCAGCACCTGTTGTATCTTTAACTTCTCGCTTAAATCCATCAATTTGAACCTTTTCAGTGCCGTTATGATACATAGCACCTTTATCTCCTAATGTAATTATTAACTTGTTAGGGTAACGCTCTAATGCTTTATCAATATCAGTCTGGAACATCGCATTGCTTTCTGTTTCATTAGGTGTAATGTACGTCGCTTTATCAATAACATCTGCCTCTACTTCTCGGAATGGTGCTGGGTTAAGAATTGATATCATATCGTGTTCATCGCAATACAATACGACATCTCTTACTGTTTCAGCGGGAATTTCTTGTTGAATTAAAACAATGTCACCTGCTTGAGCTTGACTTAAAGCTTCCAACGCGTAATCTGACGTAACATAGTTATTAGCTGAAGGTACAACGATGATACTATTATCATTGTCAGATAAAGTGATATGTGCCGTACCAGATGCAGAATGTGTAACGGGTTTCAGAAATGCCGTTAAAACATGATTGTCTTCTAAGTTTGTAAAAATTTGATTCCCGAAATCATCATCACCGATGCGTCCTACCATATAAACATCATCACCGAGTCTTGCAGCTGCTACTGCTTGGTTTGCCCCTTTTCCACCAGGTGTCGTAAAGAATGACTCACCTAGAACGGTTTCACCTTTACTTGGTACTTTATTTGTAGAAACTACTAAATCAATAGATAAGCTTCCAACTACATATATACTTGTCATTTTTTCTTCCTCCTTGTAGATTCTCTATGAATGACATCAACATCTAATACGACTTTCGTCGTTATGTCATTGTGTTCTAATTGATTAATCAAACCTAATGCTGCTTGTTTCCCTATTTCATACGCAGGTTGTTCTATCGTTGTCAGACTTGGATAAAATAACTTGGCTAATGGAATATCATCATATCCAATGACTTGTACATCATCTGGAATATGAAAGTGTAAATCATGTAACCATTTCATGATTTTAAGCGCAGTTACGTCGTTACTACATATCACACTATCGATATGGTTATGGTTAACATATGCTTTCAGTTTATCAATTGTGATGTCATGCTCATTCTCAATCCATAATTGAATGTCATGATTCTTTAGAGTAGTCCTTGCACCATTAAATCGTTCTTCAAAAGAGCGATAATTCAAGTCTTGATGCAACAATAGTACACGCTGTGCATTTCCTTTAATAATTGTCTCAGCTTGTAGTTTCCCACCTTTATAATGGTCCGCTTCTATACATTGCTGATTATCTGTTACACGGTCAATTAGTACATAGGGTAATTGATATGAATTAAACTGATCAAAGGCAAATTGAGTTGATAACTGTGAAGTAATGACGCCACTACAATTATTCACTTTAAAAGTGGTTAGATAGTTTAGTTCTTTATGTTCTTGCATTTCACCATTGCCAATCATGACGTGATACCCTTTTTGAATTGCTGTGTCCTCTACACCTTTAGCAACAATTGTAAAGAACGGGTTACTCATATCTGGTAAAAGCAGTCCAATTGTTTTTGATTTTTTGGTAAATAAAGTTCTTGCAGTCTCATTAGGATAATAATCTAATTCTTTGATGACTTGTTCAATTCTTTTACGTGTTGCTTCTTTCACATAACCACTTTTATTAATCACTCTTGAGACTGTGGCTACTGACACATTTGCTTGTTGAGCCACTTCTTTAATCGTTCTCACTTTGCCACTCCTTTTTATGTAACCGCTTACATAAGAATTTATCACTTTTTCCTTTTAAATGCAATATTAAATAAAACATTTATAAATTAACTCTTTTGTGAATGGACGTCGCCTTAATATTTATGTTTATTGATATATCGCTATTTTTTAATTTTGGAATTATACACATCGTAAAAAGAATATGATACTATATAATTAATTTTCCAAGTAAATATAGAATTGATGCAAAGGGGACCCAATTCTTGGATAAATCAACTCGTATACTAAATATTTTAACTTTGCTTCTTAAAGGTCACGTTATTACGCAACACGACTTAAATCAATTTACTGATGTGAGTAAGAAATCGATACAGCGTGATATTAATACTATTAATCTGAATCATCTGAACAGGAAGAACTGTCAACACAATCAACTGATACAGCTTCTAAAGAAGACGACACAATTAAGAAAACAACTGCACATACGCAATCACAAACTGATAAAACGTCTGATAATAAAAAAGAAGCATTAAATCAACTACATTCAAATGTTGTTAAATCTGAAGATGCAAATACTTCTTCAAATGAAACTAATACAAACACAATTAAATCAACTGAACAACAACAGTCAATAGAATCAAATACGTCAGATAAACCAAAAGTCGACAATCAACAAGCACAATCACAACCAAAGGATAATGACGACAATCAAGGTGACGCACTTAAAACCGCAACACAATCTCAGCAACAAACGTTAACTAAGAAAGAAGCGACAACTTCTGAAATAACGAATCGTCTTAATACACAAAATAGCGATAATAATAATATTTCAATTGATGGGCAAACTAACCCTACTTTAGATGGTGATAAGTCTTCTAAACAAAATAAAGATGCACAATCTGGGTTAAATACACTTAAAAATAACGTAGTCGCAACGACAAACACTCAGTCTAAATCACAAACTGCAACTGGAACGAAAGATCAAACCAATAAAGTTGCGAAACAAGCTCAGTATAAAAATCAAGACCCTATTATTTTAGTTCACGGATTTAATGGTTTTACTGATGACATAAACCCATCCGTACTAGCGCACTATTGGGGGGGAGATAAATTAAACATACGCCAGGATTTAGAAGAAAACGGCTATGAATCTTATGAAGCGAGCATTAGTGCGTTTGGTAGTAACTACGATCGTGCTGTCGAACTTTATTACTATATTAAAGGTGGAACAGTGGATTATGGTGCTGCACACGCTGCCAAATATGGTCATGAACGTTACGGTAAAACATATGAAGGCGTATATAAAGATTGGCAATCAGGCCAAAAAGTACATCTTGTAGGACATAGTATGGGCGGTCAAACGATTCGTCAATTAGAATCATTATTAAGAAATGGTAATCCAGAAGAACAAGAATATCAACATGTACATGGTGGCGATATTTCACCTTTATATCAAGGTCAAAACGATAATATGATTTCATCAATTACGACACTTGGAACGCCACATAATGGCACACATGCGTCAGATTTATTAGGTAACGAAGCGCTTATTCGTCAAGTTGTCTTTGACGTAGGAAAAGTACTTGGCAATAAAGATTCACGTGTAGACTTCGGTCTGTCTCAATGGGGTCTAAAACAACAGCCTAACGAGTCTTACGTTGACTATGTCAAACGTGTTAAAGATTCAAAATTATGGCAAACCAAAGACAATGGCTTTTATGATTTAACAAGTGAAGGTGCGACAAATCTTAATCGTCAAACATCATTAAACCCTAACATTGTGTATAAAACTTACACAGGAGAATCAACACATGCATCGTTGTTTGGACGTCAAAAATCTGATTTAAATTTATTCTTCCCATTTACCCTTACTGCTAATGTAATTGGTAAAGCAGCTGAAAAAGAATGGAGAGAAAATGATGGCTTAGTGTCTGTTATTTCATCACAACATCCATTTAATCAAGCTTATACACAAGCAACGGATACAAATCAAAAAGGTATTTGGCAAGTAACACCAACAAAACATGATTGGGATCATGTAGATTTTGTCGGCCAAGATAGTACTGACACAAAACGCACTAGAGCTGAATTACAACAATTTTGGCATGACTTAGCAGATGATTTAGTTCAAAGTGAGAATTTAACACGCAACGCTTAATACATTTCAAGTTTAATCAAGAGGAGGTCTCGTTATGTCTGGTACTTTTCTTCAATTAATAGGTTCTCTATTTAACATCTTAAAAGTATTATTCTCATAAATGCGTCATAACATGATAAGCACCACCTATTAAAAAGCATTCGCTTTTCATAATAGGTGGTGCTTATTTTCATTCGTATATTGCTGTTGAAATCAAAAGTTCTTACATTAACATTTTTTATAATCACTAACGTTTATTCCGCGCCTTTATTAATAAATTGCGAGCTACTGAAGGCACTGTCTGCAGCAGATAAGGTCACTTTAATTGCGTCGTTTGATTCATCGACTTCGTGCTGCAACTCACTATTGAGTCCTAACAAGTTATTCGCTTGTGTTTCATCACTATTAAGCTCTTCCAAACCATTTACAATCTCAGTCGCTAAAAATTCACATGCATCGTCACTTTCAACATACACTTTTTCTTTTACAATATTTTCAATTACATCGATTAATTCTGATTTTTGAATTTGAATATCAATCATGAAAATTACTCCCTTAAATTGTTGTTGACATAAACAAAATTTTATGTCTTTAATTTTATACCCTTTTTAAGCATAGATATTTAAAATTGCATACATCTAATACCCCTAAACCCCTTATAATATCTAGCTTAACAAGCTACTTGGAAGGCTTGTTAAAGGCATTATACATTAATTTAAAAGGAGAAAATACTTAATTTTTTTAATATGACAAATGTGTCATATTAATGAATAATGATATGTTTAAATTACTTTAATTGTCGACCTTTTTCGGCACAAAAACTTCTGCCTCACTATCATATGGATAGTAAAATCCATTAAGTACCGTTTGTAATTCAATTAAGCTTCCCCACGGACTTTTTACATAAACAGTTTGATTACCTTCAGTGTCTTCATATTTCGTATTCACATGCGGCTCTGAAATAGGTTGACCTCCAGCTTGCGTCAACTGTTTAACGGCCTCATCAAAGTGTTCTGCCTCGATATAAAAAGAGATATGCGTATAACCAATGTCTTGTAACGTTTGCGCTTGACCTTGATGTGCATCTTTAAATTCAAACATTTCAATATTCGGTCCATTACCAAAGACCATCATACGTTTATGAATAATGGATGCCCCTTCTTCTAAACCAAGAATGTGTTCAACTGTTTCCCCACCACGAGGTTCATCCGTCTTTCGTTGACTATCATAAGCAATCTTGCCGTTGAGCCCTTCTTTGAAAAAGGCTGTCGCCGCTTCAATATCCGGTACTGTGAGTCCGATATGATTGATTCCTCGATTTATATTCATACACCATCACCTCTAATAACAATGTTTTAATATGCGAGTTACGTATGTTCACCACGACGGATGCGATCTATAATTTTTTGTAGTCTATTACGTTTATCTTCCTCATTTTCAACAAAAAAGACAGCACCTTCCCCTTCAATCGCAACCCAAGGTACAATAGCATCGAAATCTAGGTCTTGAATCAATTCCAGGCTTTTAATGGATGTTTGTCGGTCACTTGAATTGAAAATAACAGTACGTCATTCCCCATCATCTACACATAAAAAGTCGCCTGTAAAAAGGAAACGATGTTCACCGTTATCCCATAGAAACATCGTCGTACCTGGCGTATGTCCTGGAGTAGGAATGACTTCTAAATCATCTGCAATCGTCTCACGTTGTTCAAACTGTCCATCAATCGGTACCGTTCGATTGATTGCTGCTACATCATCATGATGAATCCAAAATGGTATATCTATACTAGGTGTTCCGCCTAAGGATTCATGCTCATGATTCATTAAAACGCATGAAGCGCCGCCTAATAATTGGATATCTGTCACTGCTTCATTTAAAACTGGTGAATGATAAATGACTATATTGCCTTCTGATCGTTCTAGCACAAATGACTTAATACGGTGGCGTTTATCAAATGGCAAGACTGCCTTTGTTGTTTCATATAATCCTTTCTGAATACGTGTTAATGTCTCTAATTGTTTATTATCCATAAATGAATCACCCTTTTCGCAATTTGATATCTTAAGCTATACCCTTTTTCTTCATCATAAATATGATTAGCACTGACTCTAGACATCTCTTCATTAAAAAAGCGGAACAGTATTCATAATGAACACACTGTTCCGCCCCACCGCATGAGTGACTTTAACTAAAAAACTTGATATAAGCGTCTTATCTTTTCAGTCAGTTACGCGTTTTTTCATTATTAAATTGAAGTATTATTTATAATCGATTACACGATCAACTGGCATTCTAAATGATGTGTGTGCCTCTTTAGCTTTCTTGCCTATTGCGACAATCATCACTGGAACATAACGTTCTAAATCATAGCCAAACGCTTTACCGATTTCTTCATGTTCAAAGCCACCAATTGGATTTGTATCATAACCGTGTTGTTTAGCAACTAACATCAATTGCATAGCAGCTAAGCTACTGTCTACTTTAACAATGTCATTCATTGATTGGCGTGTGCGATTTTTATAATTTTCTAAGATAATCGGTAACATTTGTTCTTTAACTTCTTGTGGCATGTGACCATTGACAACCGCTTGTTCATAAATATATTCGCCTTCTTCATAGCATTGTAAATCCCCAAAAATAACAATCATTGCTGATGATGTATCATTTTGGTTTGTATTAAATTGAATTAATGGACGCAATTTAGCTTTCGCTTCATCACTTTCAACCACAACAAAACGCCAAGGTTGCATATTCACTGATGAAGGTGCTTTCGTTGCTTTTGCAATCATTTCATTCATTTCTTCATGAGGAATTTTATAAGCTGGGTCGAAACCTTTAACTGATTTACGACCTTCTAATATTTCATTAAAATCATTAAGCATGATTAGCCTACTTTCTATCTTTTTTCTATAGTTATAATTTAAATGCAATTCACAAATATGTACAATTATATGTTTTTAAAAACTTTATATTTTAGACAGTAGGCAGTCTTAATTATAGGTATTATAGTCAAAGAAATGCCTATTTCACGCATGATGATGACATCATACACCTCTCTTATTTACACTTACTATTAATACGAAAATTTGTATAATTCATTGATTAAAAATTAATAAATAGGGTATCATTAATTTTAACAAAAAAATTAATTACATAATTTAATACAATTAATTAACTAATCATACAGAGTATTCGTAGTCAGTCATAATTTTAAGTCACATATATACTCATGAAGGGGACGAACATTATGGCAGATAAACTGCAAAGGGAATTAAGCAATAGGCATATACAACTTATTGCAATTGGTGGTGCGATTGGTACCGGATTATTCCTAGGTGCAGGTGAATCCATTCACTTAGCAGGTCCATCGATTTTACTTACTTATATTATCGTTGGTTTCGTATTATTTATGTTTATGCGAGCAATGGGAGAAATCTTATTGTCTAATCTAGGATTTAAATCATTTGGTGATATTGCCCATCATCATATTGGTCCAATGGCAGGCTTTATGGTCGGTTGGACATACTGGCTAACTTGGATTATTTCAGGTATGGCTGAAGTAACAGCCGTTGCTAAATACGTTGAATTTTGGTATCCAGCAATACCTAACTGGTTAACAGTTGCATTTACGATTCTTGTACTTGTAGGTATGAACTTATTTAGCGCCAAATTATTTGGTGAACTTGAATTCTGGTTATCACTAATTAAAGTTATTACGATTATCGCATTAATTGTTGTAGGTATTGTTATGGTCATCTTTGCAATGAAGACTGATTATGGTACAGCAAGTGTAGCGAATATTTGGAGTCATGGTGGATTCTTCCCTAATGGCATATCTGGATTCTCAATGGCATTCCAAATGGCAATCTTCTCATTTATTGGTATTGAGTTAATCGGTATCACTGCAGGGGAAACTAAAAATCCATATAAAACGATTCCTCAAGCAATTAACAATGTACCTTTCCGTATATTAATATTCTACATTGGTTCATTAGCTGTTATTATGTCAGTTGTACCTTGGAATCAATTAGATCCTGCGGAAAGTCCATATGTAAAATTATTTGGTTTGGTTGGTATTCCATTCGCAGCGGGAATCATTAACTTTGTAGTTTTAACAGCGGCTGCATCTTCATGTAATAGTGGTATCTTCGCTAACAGTCGTACACTATTCGGTTTAGCTGGAAGAAAGCAAGGTCCACCATTCTTACATAAGACGAATAAACATGGTGTTCCATATTACGCTATCTTACTTACTTGTGGTTTATTAAGTATTGCGATTATTTTAAACGCAGTATTTAAAGATGCTACGAAGGTATTCGTTCAAATCACAACGTTCTCAACAGTACTCAATATTATGATTTGGACATGTATTATGATTGCGTATCTAGGTTTCGTGAAGAGAAACCCTGAATTACACAAAGATAGTAAATTTAAAATGCCTGGTGGCAAATACATGGCATATGCCATTCTTGCCTTCTTTGCATTTATCTTTATCGTTTTACTTATTAATAGTACGACACGTTTTGCAGTACTATTCGCACCAGTTTGGGCAATCGTACTTGTCATCATGTATCAAAAGTATCGAAAAGAATCTGAAAAAGCGACAATCGCTATGGAAGATGAAAAAGATTTAGAAAGAGAATTAAAAGATAAATAGATATTAATTAACTTTATCTAGTAATATCAAGTCATATAATTAACTCCCTCAAAGTAGCCATGATTTTCAAAGCTTACTTGGAGGGAGTTTTATTTTAATTATTTTTCTTTTAAACGTCCATCTTCCATATGGAAGACTTTATCACAGAACTTGGTTAATCGTTCATCATGTGTAACGATAATACATGTTTTATGACGTTGTTTAGATTGTTCTTTTAAGATTTCCATAACTGCCATCGCATTTTCAGTATCGAGCGATGCAGTTGGCTCATCAGCTAAAATAATAGAAGGCTGTGTATAAATTGCCTTAGCAATCGCGACACGTTGTTTTTGTCCTCCTGACACTTCAGAGGGTAATTTGTTCTCAATTTCTTTTAAGCCTAAATCGTTCAACAATTTATCATATTCTTCAGTACTTAACACATCTTTTTTATAACTCTTCAATAAATGGAATTGTTGTTTGACTGTTAAGAATGGGACTAAGTTCGTCGCTTGTAATATAAAGCCAATTTCTTTCATTCTCATTTTAGCTAATTGCTTCTGACTCATTTTTGAGATTTTATTATCATTAATATATATTTCACCGGATGTTGGTGTTTGTAACGCACCAGCCATTGTTAAGAACGTACTCTTACCGGAACCGGAAGGGCCAACAATAGCTATAAGTTCACCTTTTTCAAAAGATAAAGATGTCAGTTTAACTGCTTCAATTGTATGATTACCATCTTGGAATTCTTTAGTCACTTCATCAAATTTTAACATGGTGGCACCTCCTTACCCGATCGCCTTGAGTGGGTCTATTTTTCTAATGGATAATACTGAGAATAAGCTACCAACAAGAGATGTTAGTATTAAAACGATACCAAAGATAATGAGTGTACCGATATTAAATTGGACAGGTACCGCTTCAGGTAAGACTAAACTTGTCAGTAATGTCAGTATTAAGCCAATCAAAGTACCGATTAAGGCTAATATAAAGGTTTGTGCTAACACCATCTTCATTAAGAACCCATTCGTAAATCCTTGAGCTTTTAGTACTCCGAATAAATTCTTTTTCTGCAACGTGATGACATATAAGAATACGCCAATGACTGTGGCAGAAATAACAAATAAGAATGTAATCATAAAGTTCATTGTTAAGTTTTGTGGTTTGTAGCCTGGTAGGTTCTCTACAAAGTCATCTATTCCTATAACTTCTAAATCTTTATCAACATTTTTATCTTTCCAATTACTGTCTTTTACAACTACAGCATTGGTTTTATCTGATGATAATGCTGGATTAATTTTTTCAATTGTTTTGTCATTTGCGAAAATAACAGGAGAAGCATTATATCTAGCACTTTCTGATACGCCAACGATATGTAGTTTCTCATCAGATTGAGATAGCGTGATGGTGTCACCAACCTTAAATCCTTTGTCTTTCAATGATTGATCGATCACGACATCATTATCTTTATTAAATTTTTTGCCTTCCTCAATCATTGGAATCAAAAATGAGTTTGATGTTACGCCAAAGAGTAATGCATTCTCTTCACTATCTCCGTTCGATGCAATAACGCCAATTTGTTTTAACGGTGCTTCTTCTTTAAATTTGCCTTCAACGTCAGACGATTTAAAGACAGATTGTTGAACCGTTTGGTTGGCATCTTTATTTAAAACAATCGCATCTGCTTTCCATTTCTTGATGCCTTCAGTGTTCATATTAATTAAACCACTTGCTAACCCGGATAGTAAAAAGAGTAAGTAACTAATTAATACTAGAATGCCTATAATTGATCCGAATTTAAGCTTGTTGCGTTTAATTTCGTTCCATGCTAGAAACATTTAATTCCCTCCTTTATGTGTATTATTAACAAGTATAGCAATACTTATATTAAAAATTACAATTAATTGACCTAAACTATTTAAATATTAGTCATATTGAACATCATAAGAAAATTCTACAAATTGGTTATATTGTGTCACGACTGTTAAATTCAATTGAACTTGGTCAGCAATATCATTAAAAAGGGGGACATCGATATGACCTATAAAAATAAAATTCAATATTTAGAAGCCATTCAACGTTCCGGCAGTATTTCACATGCAGCCAAACACCTTTATATTTCTCAACCCTATTTAAGCCGTTATATTAAAGACGTTGAGAATGACTTAGGTGTGACATTAATTAACCGGGACAGCAACCCGCTAGAACTTACGTATTCAGCTGAGCGATTTCTAGATTATTTACATGAAATTGAGGATATTGATACTCAAATGCGTGATGAATTGCAGACAATTTCTAATTTGAAAAAGGGCGTATCCGTATAGGTGTTAATCCTATTTTAGCTACACATACGCTTTATAGTATCTTGCCAAAGTTTATAGAACATTACCCGGGCGTGGAGATTGAATTAGTAGAAGAAGTGGCACATCGAATTGAACAAATTGTTTCCGATCAAAAAGTGGATATAGGTGTGACGATATTACCGTTATATACCGAAGATTTATCTTATGATATTTTATACACAGAAAATGTATATTTAGCGTTACCTCCTGGACATTAGCTTATCGAACAAGCTAAAGCACACGCTGACGATGGTGAATTTCCATTTCATTTGTTAAATAATGCAGTGACTTCATGACCATGTGCTTGTGCTTCTGTTAATACTTTATTTCCAACTTTACCTGTTGCTCCGATAATACCAATTTTCATGATTTATTCCTCCACATTTTTATATTTATAGTGATATCAATGGTGATGTCAGTCAATTAGGTCGTTGTGAGGCAGCTTCATTATCGCACTTGTACTTGTAACCATAATAGTTACATGTAAGATATAACGGATGACGACTTATCCGTTTCGTTGCAAGATGTCTGTAACAATATCATCCATTGTGACATTAGCCAAGACACCTTCCATCGCATCTTGTGCACGTAAGAGAATGATTTCAAGCACACTCTGGATATTGGCACCTACAACACAATTTACATTCGTGTCTTCATGCATTTGGAATAATTCACCTTCGTCAACGACTTCCACCGCTTGATACACATCAAGTAATGTAATGTCTGTTAAAGGCTTTCGCAGTTGAATGCCACCACTCCCTTGCTGTGTTTCGATTAAATTCGCTTGCTTTAATTTACCTACTAATCTTCTAATTACTACAGCATTAGTGTTCACACTACTAGCAATCCAAGAGGACGTTAATGGTTGCGACTGTTCAACTTTGACTAATGCTAGAATATGCACAGCCACAGTGAAACGACTACTAATTTTCAATCTTCTCACCTCATGTAACCATTATTGTTACAAGTTAATTTATAAGTCAATGTTTTTGAATTTAATTAATTTTGGTTTTAAAAAAGACCCAATCATCAAGATTTTCAAAATCTCAATAATAGGGTCATAATAAGACATAATAATAATAATAATATTAATTATATAAGACTAAATTCACATTAATTATATTCATCTTCGATATCGCCAACGATTTCTTCAAGAATATTTTCTAAAGTAATGATTCCCTTGAAATCAGCGTCATTATAAACTGCTGCGATATGCACTTTTCTCTTTTTCATCATTTCTAATATGTGTTTCAATGGTGTATTCATTTTAACGTTAATAATTGGATTAACGAACGTCTCTAGTTTAGATGGTTGTTCCACGTTGAACAATGATTTGGAATGTATGAAACCAACAATTTGATCATCTTTAACAGTTGGATATCTTGTAAACGCATCTATTTTAATTTGTTGAATTGCATCATCAAAACTCGTATTTAAGTTTAGCGTTTTAACATGTTTTTCATCAATCATAATATCTTTTGCGACTAAATCATCAAACTTAAATGCTTGGTTAATATGATGTAACTCACTATCATTAATTTCGCCACCTTCATGGCTATCGTGGATTAATTGTTTCAGTTCTTCCTCAGAATGGAAGACTTCACTTTCTTTAGCAGGTTTCATATTGAACATTTTTAATATCAAACGTGCTGCACCATTTAATATCCAAATAAATGGATACATTATTTTATAGAAAAAGATAATCGGTTTCGCAAAAAGCAATGTAATATATTCTGCCTTTTGGATAGCAATCGTCTTAGGTGCCATTTCACCTACAACAACGTGTAAAAATGTCGCGATAACAAATGCGCCACCAATTGTGAATGGATGTATCCAAGCTTCAGGAATACCAATACTGCTGAATAAAGGATGTAATATAAATTCAAATGTAGATTCTCCTACCATACCGATACCTAGTGCGGTAATGGTAATACCTAATTGACAGGCAGCTAAGTATTCATCAAGATGATCGACAACCTTTTTTGCGGCAATCGCTTTCTTCTCACCTGCATTAGACAATTGTGCAATTCTTGTTTCTCTGACTTTAACAATAGCGAACTCTGTCGCCACGAAAAAAGCCGTTAGGACTAATAATAATATAAAAGTAATAAGACTAAGTGCGGTCCCCAAATATGTTCCTCCAAAATAAAAAATTGTAGACTTGCTACTATACTAATTATATCAATAATACATATATAATCAAAATATTTAAATTTTAATTACTTATATAAATAGTGCTTAATTCAAAAGGCAAAATTGAGGACTCTTCTTTTTTATAAGTAGTGACTTAAGGCTTCATAATGGAACGATTTAGACTTACCCCATGGTGGTCAGTCTCAAATAGCTGTAACGCATACATACAATGTTCACCCGGAAGATGTTGTTCAAATTCGTCCCAAATCCACATTGCAATATTTTCTGCAGTCGTATTCATATCAGGCAACGTTTCATTAATGAGTTGATGATTTAATTTAGGTTCAATCACTTTATTATAAATCGCATCTACTTCGTTAAAATCTAATCCAAGACCATAATCACCAATTGGTGAAAGTACGTCTACATACAAGCGATATGAATGATTATGCAAATCTCGAAATATATCTTCACCAAAATAAATTCGATTGTAACATTTAAAATCATATTGTTGTTTTAACACAGTTCGGCCCTCTCTATATTTAAATTGATTGGGTGGTTGAATATGATCGAAACGATTATGCATTGTTCATGCTCCTCTCTTTTACATTTAATACTATTGCCCAAATATCTTCTAAATATTGTTACTAATTAAGAACCTAATAAAAAACATTGGAAATCACAACGTCCACACAAGAAATTGTTTAATTTAAGCATACTAATCGTCGTTCATTCCAAATTCGAACATCGTTTATAATATCACTTTTATTCATTCCAAAAGTTTCTAATTATCTCTACATCTTCAAGTGCCTGAGTTTCTCCAGCTTTGAAAATGTCAGGTCGAATTGATGGATCCCGCCTAGTTCATTTAATTTATCAAATACTGCTTTACTAGGTGTAATTAATTTAACTTTAGCGCCTCTTTCTTCGAGTTCTTTAATGGCATCTTCTAATTTATATGGCGTTGAAATAGGAAGATTCGTCGCAAGAATAAGTACTTTCTTAGCACCTATAGCTAAATCTGCATTCTCCATGGAATGACATCCACCATCAAAATGTTTGTCACCATCAATCGTCGTAGCCGGCCAAACACCTGGTAACGCGAACCACTTGAAGCCATAGCTTTATGCAAGTTCACTTGACTATCAAACGTTAGTGCGACACGCTCTGCCTTACGCGCATTAATAGCAGTAATCATTAAATTAGATGGCCATTCAGTACCTTTAATTCTATGTTCTAAGCGAGTAATATGTACGCTCTCATTATATTTATGATCTTCTAGAGCGTAGACACTATAATTCTCAATCCATTCTTTAGGTGAATTCGAATGCTCTTGTATTTGAGCATATCTTTCGAAGATACCTGACATATCTTTAACTGGCGGCGTTTCATTAGATTTAGTCGCAATTTGCTCATAATAAATGACATCAAAACTCTTGTCAGATGTTAAACCTGTAGCAACTTGCGCGCCACCCGATGTACCTATCATTAAATCTGCATGACGAACATCTATACCTTGATTAGATAATGTTAACAGATAGCATAACTCCCAACCTATGGCTAGCGAACCACCACCGCCAAGTACAATTTCATATTCTTAATTGTCTTTTTTACTCATATTACAAAAAAAGAAGAGAGGCTAGGATATATTTCCCAGATAAATAGCCAGTAAATAAGTCTTTAAAAATTTATTTATCGGCTTCTTTATTAACAATTCTTCGTATTGTTGGCTAGCTTTCTTAGGAGACAGCTTCAGCCTGTAGTCTTCAGCTTGTCCTGTTCCCTCAAGAGTCTCGCCAAAATACTTTGTATTTTTACATGGAAATACTTTAAAAAAGACAATTTCTATATTATTTAAATAGAAATTGTCTTTTTATAATTATTCAAGAACTTATTGTTCCAGCCTCTACAAATATATATTAGCAGTAGTTGACTGGTGGGCGAGGCCCCCAGCAAAGAGAATTTCATTAAGAAATTCTACAAGCTAGGCAAGCTGGGGGTACAATGAAATAAATATTATTTCTGACCTACTCCCCGACCGATAATTCATATTAATCTAAATAATTTTCAGCATGCTCAAGACCGAAATGTTCATCTTTAGCTTTTTCTTTTTCATATTCTTCTTGAGAGATTTGTGTAATACTTTCAACTGCATAACTTACTTTTTTCGCAAATTGTTCAACTTCTTCTTCATTTTTAGCTAATACAAATACTGTTAAGATATTATCATCAACAATATCTTTATAATGTTGATAACGTAATTTATAAATATTCATGTGACAATCCCCCTATAAATTAAAAACCTCATGCCGTTTCATTTTTCATGAAAGGTTTAATTAGTAAAATATGCCCTATTTTTATTACTTCCAAACTTCTATATTGCTTACGATTTTAAAAATTCTTAATTAAACCATGTATTTCAACATGTTCTTATTTATATGCATTAAATCTATAGCCTATTACACTAAATATGAAACCTAGTATAAGTAATATCATTGCGAAGGTTAACGCCAACTGATAATTATTTGAATCTCCGATGAGTAATCCCGCAATCATTGGCGCTATCATTTGTCCGACACTATAAATGACTGTTAATAACGATACAAGATTTAACTTTTGATTTGTATGATACATAAGTTCTTGGCTTTTCGACATAAATAATGTTGTTAAACCTAAGAAGGTTGCACCAAATAGCATCGACGCAATGATTAATCCTAGCATATGATGTGAAAAGATAGGCAACCCTACACTAATAATTTGTAATATTAATGCACTATATATCGCCTTTTTGTACCCAAACTTTTCAGCAAATAATGACCAAATTAACGTGGCCGGCATTGCACCTAGACCTACAAACATCCAACTTAATGCAGCGTAATCTGCGTATGCAGGTATAGTCTTAATAAGTGCGACTAAAAATGTACCTGTAACTATATAGCCCGCTCCCTCAAAAAAATAGGCAATAGAGAATGGAATAATAAATGCACGATTTAATGCCTTCTCTGGATTCTGCTTTGATGACGTCGTATGTATAGAGATTGAAGGGTTGTTCTTCATACTGGTTAGTATAATGATACCTGCCATTAAAGCCACAACACCTAATATAATCCATGTTGCTTTCCAAGTCTGAGCTTGCGTATAAAGAAATATAAAAATACTACTAGAAAATATTCCTATTCCTACTGCACTATATAAAATTCCCGAAATACTTTGTTTATTAGCCATTCTTAATGCTTCTAACGCCACATTAGATGCTAAAACAAAGATCGTACCACTCGTTATCCCGGCAATTATTCGCAGTACTGACCAGATAAGAAAATGCTCTGAAAGTCCCATAAAAATAACAGAAATCACATTAATCATGACATATAACTTTAAATCAAAGACTTTAGATTTTATCGTAATAAACATAGGCATGATAGCACCAATTAGATAACCTAAATAATTGAATGTCGCTAACAGGCCTGCATTTTGGTTATTCATCGAGGTATCTTGTTGCATAAATGGCAAAATTGGCGTATATGCAAAACGGCTAATTGACATTGCAATCATTAATGCCAGCATGCTTAATACCAATTGTTTATAAGCTTGTTTAGGTATCATAAAAAACCTCCCATCCAGTATGTACCAGTAAGTATATACCTTATCAGGAGGTTTGACTCTAATTATTCAATTGTTTGAGTTGTAACTGAACGCCTTTAAAGCGACTCAAGACGTACGCATCATGTGTAATAATGATTAATTGCGTTTGCTTTAACGTAATTAACATTTGAAGTATTTCTTCCTCGTTAATCACATCTAAGTTTGTCGTTGCTTCATCTAATATCAATATCTCTGGCTCTAGAATTAGTGCCTTCGCTATCCATACACGTTGAAATTGCCCACCACTTAGCGTCGAAATGCTTTGATTAAGTATGCTTTGTGGTAACTTGCATTGTCTAAGTACCGCTTCTATTCTTGATGTGTAACTCTGCTTATCAAATTTGTAATTCTTAAGTGGTTCTAATAGCGTAGATAATACAGTTTTGCGCTGGTTTAATGTGTCACGTTGATACTGAGGCACATATTGGATGTGTTTCATCCATTCTTTTGCCGTATATGACTTACGCAATTGGCCATTAAAGTATAAGTCACCTTGATAATTCATATCTAATCCGGCGATAATCTTGGCTAACGTAGACTTACCGCAGCCACTTTCACCACTTATAAGTAAATGTTGGTCACTAATTGCACATGATATATCTTTGAAGATAAGTTTCCCATCAATGTATTTAGTTAATCTTTCAATTTTAAGCATAGGCCTGTCTCCGATGTGCGATAGTAATTAAATTTTTCGTATAGCTATGTGTGGGGTTAGCTAAAATGGATGATGCCCCACCACTTTCAATCAATTGACCTTGCTGCATAATACTAATATGAGTGGCATAATCCTTAACTAAGTTAATATCATGTGTAATAAAGACAATTGTCATTTGATAATGTTCCTGTGCCTTAATCAAATAGTGCATAAACTTTTTAACATTCTCTTGATCTAGCGCACTCGTCGGTTCATCTAAAAATAAGTGATCCGGACGTCTAATTAATGACATTATAAAGGCTACACGTTGTGCCATACCTCCACTAAGTTCGAAGGGATATCGTTTAAGTAATTGTTCACCTTGATTTAAACCGAGTAATTGCATTTTATCTAAGACGTCTTCCTTGATATCTTGTTTAGATAGTTGTGAATGGTTAGCTTCATAAATATATTGAAAATGTTTAGCCAAGGTCACGTTTTGAAACATATTACTTTGAACATCTTGAAAAACGGCATCCGCCTTATTTAAATCAATCTTGATATCTCCTTGATAGCTTAGTTGTGATGGTTTCATTCCAAGAATAGTTCTCGTCAATAATGACTTCCCACTACCACTCTCACCTATAATGCAATGAAATTCACCTTTATTTATTATCAAATTCACATCGTTTAACAATGACCGATTATGATCTAAGATGGATAATTGATTGACTTTAACTACAGTATTCATTGCGTTATTTTTTTGTTGATCATTTGACATAATAAGGCGAAACCTCCTAACAATACACCAGGGAAGAAGAAGAGCCAAGGTGCACCATTAAAATAACTTTTCCCGTCAAAGAGAATGGTTCCTAACTCGGGCGTCGGTGGTTTAATACCTAGACCTAAAAAGGCAAGTCCAGATATACTTAGCATCATTTTGCCAAAGTCAGCCGTGACCAAAGCAAATATATTACTTAGTAAATGCGGAATCACGTGTACCACTGTCGTTCTAAATGTTGAGTTACCACTTAGCCTTGCATAACTGACAAAGGGACGTTTTTGAATATCTCGTGTTAAATTTCTGAAATAACGTAAATAACGGCCTATCCATCCAATCGTAAGGGCAAGTATCAAACCTAGCATTGAATTACTTACTAAGCTTAAGATGACTAATGCAATAATAAACGAAGGAATTGCCAATAGCATATCAGCAATAAACATGATGATTTGGTCTAACCATTTTCTTTCTATACCTGCAATTAACCCAAAGACCAGTCCAATGCAAACACTTAACAGAATTACCACGCTAGTTAAGCTTAATGTGACTAGGCTACCTACAATCAGTCTAACAAAGAAATCTCTGCCTAATTGATCCGTGCCTAACCAATGTTGGCTATTAGGTGATTGAAGTGGGTCCAAGTTTTGTGTGTCTTGCATAAAGCAATATACAATTAGCACAAACATCACACTTAACACTGTACTTATGGCGATGTAAGTTTGATATTTTTTCATCACGACACACCTCTTTTCTCATGGGCTTGGCGTTTGGTATGTCGTCGTCGAAGTCTAGGTTCATTGTTTAAAATGATAATGTCGCCTAAATAATTAATGAACATAATTAAGACGATGATAAAGACCACAATACCTTGAATAAGTGGATAATCTCGTTGATTGATAGCATTAATTAATAATTTCCCTATACCAGACATGCTGAAGATTACTTCAAGTATGACTACTTTTCCTATTAAATGAATCACACTGTTAATTGAAATGGTCATGAGTGGTGCAAATATCTCTTTAATCTGGACAATGATACGCGCCTTTAATGAGTAATGTCTTAACTGAGCAAGTTGATACGCATCATTATCTAATGTTTGCGCAATAAGGTGCGATGTCATCAATAAGATATGACATCCTTCTATAACAACAATGGTGAAGATGGGTAGCACGAAATGTTGCCAAGAATCGCTACCTACAAAAGGTAGCAACTGCCAACGTACTCCTAAATAATATATAAACAAAATGGCTAACCAATATTCCGGCATAGAAGTCATCACTTGAGCGAATCCACGAATACCATTCGCGTATCGAGTATGTGGGCGCGTTTCAATAAAATAACCAACCATATAACCCAATGGCAACATAATACAACTTGAAACAACGATTAATATTAATGTTGGAATGACGGCCTCCATAATCATAGTTGTTACTGGCTCATTTGTACTAAAACTGTATCCCAAGTTACCAGTAAGTGCATGTCCAATCCAATCGATATATCTTAATAAAAAATGCTGGCCCAAACCAAGTTTATGTTGTGCTGCTTCAATATTTTCCTGGGTAATCGACGTATAACCATGACGTTGTAAGTATAGTATCGCTGGATTACCTGATGTCTTCTCGACTAAAACGAATATAATAAACGAACTTACGATTAAGTAAAGTATTAATTTTATTGTTCGTTTAAGCATTGTTACTCATTAACTTTCAACGCTTTATAATCAATAGGAGCATCAGTAAGTCCAGAGAATTTGAATTGCTTCACTTTATCACTAACGACAAAGGTTTCATTTGGATAAGCAATAGGCACACCATAATATTGTTGATTAAAGTGTTTGAATATTTCATCAAATGAACGCTGTTGTTCTTTTTTAGATACAGTTGTTGGGAAGTCATCTAGTTGCTGAGTCAATGTTTTATCATTAGCTAATACACCTGACTTGCCATCATTATTTTTAAATACTGAACTCATGAAATTATATGGCATTAAGGCATCTGAATACGTTCTATAGAAGATGAGGTCATAATCTTTTTTCGTCCATAACGTATCATAGTATGATTGTGAATCTAACGCTTTCACATTTAACTTAATGCCAGCTTTTTTAAGTTGACGTTGCACTTTTTCCGCTTTATCTTTCCAACTTGGGAACTCTGCCGTTTGAATAACCAAATTAAATGTTAATGATTTACCGTCTTTTTCAAAAATACCGTCACTGTTCTTGTGATAACCTGCTTCTTTAAGTAACTTTTCAGCATCTTTTACATCATAGTCATGTGCCTGTTGATTATCTTTATTTACAAATTCTACGTTCTTCTGGAATAAACCATTTACAGATTTACCCGCAATATCTTTTGTATCGATGCTCTTACTAATGGCTTCACGGATTGTACGCTGTTTTAATACATCATTATCCGGGTTAAATGCCATGAAATGACTTACTGTACTTGGTTTATCTTCAACAATTAAGTTTTTATTTTTCTTGTCTTGCTTAATTTGTTGATCTGACAGCATTCCTAAAGCACCACCAGAAATATCTACAGAACCACTTTGTACTGCTGAGTTTCTTGAATCTCCATCTTCAATCGTTTGGAACGCAAGATTGTAGTTTACGGGATGGCTATGGTTGAAATATTTATTTGGCTTCATTGTCGTTTTTTCTTTGCCAGTTTTATCAACGACAAAGGCACCTGTTCCGATCGCTTTTTCAAATTTGCCATTTACTTTACCATTTTCAACGGAATGTGGACTCATAATACGCAACGGTCTCACCTGTGTTAATTCATTCAAAACTTGATTTGATGGTGACTTCAATCTAATTTGGACAACATGATCATTTTTAACAACAACCTTATCCAATTTTTTTAACGTTTCTACAGTCGTATCTTTGTTCATCGCTTTCGCACGCTCAATCGAGAATTTCACTGCTTTAGCATCTAAAGCTGAGCCATCTGAGAATTTAACGTTCTTTTTCAAATGGAATTCATAGACTTTTCCTGAGTCGTCAACATGCCATTTTTCTGCTAAACCAGCTTTCACACCTTTATCTTTATCATATTTAACTAATGCATCATATACTGCACTATAGACTGGCATTGCGGCGTCATAACCTTGTGCGTCAAGTTTATCTGCTTTCGCTTCAGTAGGTAGCGATACTGTGATATTTTTATCTTCTTTTTGGTCATTCCCACAACCTGCTAATAAGAGCGTTGCGCTTGCTGCCATTGTAATTAATACACGCTTTTTCATTTACTGATACCTTCTTTCACGCTTGCTTTAATTAAAAATGATTCCTCATAAAATGTTTGTAGATAATCATTTGGTGATAGATAAAAATCACTATAATGTGTTAAATCAATCACGTCAGGCACAGGTTCTTTCATTACTGCAACTTCAAACCCTGCATCAACAAAGCTATCAACGATGTGTTTTAAAGAATGGTTCTGAGAAGGTGTTGCGCCGTATTGATTAATCGTGTCATCCATAAATTGACGACTAGGATTATTGGTTAAATCAGCGAATGAAGCATAGTAAACGCCTCCCGGTTTCAACACTTCTTTTAAATCTTGTGCATGTTGTGGAATGTCTTCGATTAAGTACAGGACAGATGTACTTACAGCAGTATCAAATGTTCTATTTGTCTCTTGTGGTTTATCGGTTAAATAATATGTAAGTGGACGTTCACCTTTTAAAGTTTCTGCCTTTTCTAAAGATAAACGTGCTAAATCTATGCCGACCCCTTCTTTAAATGGCGTTGTGTCATATAATTTTCTTAAAAATCCGCCTTGATTACATCCCACATCTAAGATTGTCTTCCCTTTGATATCCGATGTATCAAGCATTTCTATAGTTCTCTCCCAAGCTTCTTGATGGTCACGCGCCATATCATCATCTGATTCTTGGCCTTTTTGCCACCAAACATCATAACTCTTAGTCATCTAATTCTCCTCGCTCATTTTAAATCGTAATAATTACGTTTTAAATAGTACTACACTATGTACAATTACACAATAAGAATTTTAAAAGTTATGATTGAATGCAAAAAATAAGCTATGGGAGCGGGACAGAAATAATATTTTTTCAAAAATTTATTCCTTCGTCCTTCTACGGTAAGGTTGACTAGAATTAAAAAGATGCTTGTTACAAGATCGTTTTAATTCAGTCAACGACTGCCAATATATATTTTTAGCCTGAGACATTGATTTATGTCCCAGGCTTACATGTTATTATTTAATATTTATTTTGTTTGAGTTTGTCTACGAGAACGAATTAAATAAACGATAAGTCCTACTACAAATCCTATGATTGCCGGAACAATCCAACCCATTCCAATTGTAAAGAACGGTAAATAACGTTCAGCGAAACTTATTAACGCTTGTGCAAATGATGTCTTTGCAAAAAATTCCGGGCTTGCGTTTACACCATCAAAGAACGCTGCAAACATTGTAAAGAACGTTGTAAATTTATAAACAATTGTCGAATGATTAAATAATGGACTGACAAGCGTTAATAAAATCAGTGTAATCGCTAACGGATAGATAAACATCAATACCGGCGTTGAATACATAATAATTTTAGTTAACCCGACATTAGCGAAGATACAAGCGAGTAACGCTACACCTGTTGCTAACCAAAGGTAATTCATTCTCGGGAATAGTTCTGTAAATGTCTCTGAAAATGCAGTAATTAAACCAATTGCTGTCTTCAAACAAGCGACAATAATGATTAGAGATAAAATGATAATACCGTAATCTCCAAGATAGTGCTGCGCAATTTGAGCCAGTGCGATACCACCATTTTCACTCATTTTAAAATGACCTAAACTCATCGTACCCATTAAAGCGAGCAATGTATAAATAATGCCCATTCCTACGATACTTATAAAACCTGACTTGAAAGTTTCTTTAGCAACCCCATTTGGATTAGTAATACCTAATTTCTTAATTGTTGTCACAATGATAATACCGAAAGCGAGTGATGCGAGTGCATCTAGCGTATTATAACCGTCTATAAACCCTTTCAATAAGACACTATCACTATAATTTGCACTTACTGGCGCATGACTAATACCGCCCATTGGTTTAATAAATGCTAAGACAACTACGATACCTAGTAATACTAAAAATACTGGATTTAAGAATTTACCTATGTAATCTAAAATTTTAGATGGCTTTCTTGAGAAAAACCATGCTATAAGAAAGAATAAAATACTAAATATCGGTAATACAATTTTTCCAGTACCTGCTGAAATAAATGGTGAAAATGCAATTTCATACGATGTTGTTGCAAGCCTTGGTAAAGCAAAGAATGGTCCAATTACCAAATATAAAGCAATCGTAAATGCGTACGCATAGCCTTTACTCACACGAGATGAAATATCGAAGACGCCATTTGTTTTGGAGATACCAATCGCTACTATACCTAGAAAAGGTAGTCCAATGGCTGTAATTAGGAAACCTAAATTCGCAAGCCAAACATTTGAACCTGCTGTTTGTCCAAGATGAATAGGAAAGATTAAATTTCCTGCACCAAAGAATAAGCCAAACAACATCGAACCAATAAATATATTTTCTTTGATTGAAAGTTTTTGTTTCATCATGTGTCATATCTCTCCTATTATATGTTTACTAGCTATTATACATAAATTTAGTGTTGATTTGTTCAAAATATTCAATAAATTTAAATCATCAATCATTTGAGATGTTCTTTCATAAAAAAGACACCTCGCCACAGAGCGTTAACTTACTTTAACGCAATGTGCAAGGTGTTAAAGCCATCTTAAGTGTTACTTTTAAAATATTATTGCTTTACTATGTCGTGAGTTTAAGCTTTTCGAATCTGCCAATGATATGGATCTTCTAATTGATTCCAGTCGCTATCAATTTCATCACCATTGACTAAGCACTGGTCTAATTCTTTCACAATTTTTTCTTGATCTAATTCAGTACCTATAATCACAAATTGAGTGTTTCTGTCACCATATTCTATGTCCCAACTTTGCGCAATATCAGGTCGCTGATTTAAAATTTGTTCTCGTTGTTCTTTGGACATCGCAGCCACCCAATAAGTTACCGGACTAATATTACAAGATGAACCTGCTTGTGATAGTAGACATGCAACTTGATTATATTGTGCCAACCAGACGATACCTTTTGCACGAACAATATTATTAGGCATTTGTTCTAACCAATCGTTGAAACGTTTCGCGTGAAACGGTAATCGTCTTGAATAAACGAAAGAACCAATCCCATACTCTTCTGTTTCAGGTGTATGTTCCGCGTGACCACCTTCAGTTAATTCTTTTATCCATCCTGCAGAGTTACTTGCTTGTTCAAAGTCAAAGCAACCTGTATCTAATACTTCGTTAATATCAACTTCGGCATTTGTTGTTTTAATTAGATGTGCATCTGGTTGTAACTTTCTTAAAATATTTTCTAATTTAGTTAATTCTGCTTCGGTTACTAAATCTGTCTTATTTAGCACTAAAACATCACAGAATTCCACTTGATCAATAAGTAAATCCGCAATTGAGCGTTCATCTGTTTGATCTGCACCTTGATCACGATCCACAAGTAAATCCTCGGAATTAATGTCATTAATAAATCGATTAGCATCCACAACAGTTACCATCGTATCGAGTTTACAGATTGACGTTAAATCGATACCTAATGCTTCGTCAATATAAGAGAATGTTTGAGCCACAGGTACCGGTTCAGATATACCTGTAGATTCAATCACGATATAATCAATATTCCCCTTTTCTACTAAGCGCTCAACTTCTTGTAATAAATCGTCCCTTAACGTACAGCAAATACAACCATTTGACAGTTCTACTAGTTTTTCATCCGTTCTTGATAGTCCACCCCCATCTGCAACTAAGTCTTTATCAATATTGACATCGCTCATATCATTAACAATAACAGCAATTCGACGACCTTCCCGATTATTTAAAATGTGGTTAAGTAATGTTGTTTTACCTGATCCAAGGTAACCACTCAATACCGTTACAGGTATCTTGCCCATAAAATCATACCTTTCTTTTTATAAATCGTAATAATTACGTTTTATATTTTACATTTAATTATTTAATTGTCAATCGAGCCACGTTTCATTAAATACAGCAATATCAATAATTAACGCCCACTTTAGACCTTAGTTTCGGAAACAAATTTATACTATTACCACATTTTTATTGACTATCTTGACTTGACACACACTGTTTTCGATGTTTAATATAAAATAAATTAGGTTAACCTAAACTTTTATTTAGGAGGTAATTGATTGATAGACATTAGCAACATGAATTTGCATTTAAATCATAAACATGTGCTTAAAGATATTACTTTAAAGATTCCAATTTCTGGAGAAATTATTGGCATTATGGGACCCAACGGTGCTGGTAAATCCTCTTTATTAAAAAGTTTAATTGGATCGTTTAACGCGAGTGGCGAGATGAATTTATATGGCAAATCCATACATAAACAATTGCAATATATTACATATATTCCTCAAAAAGCACAATTAGATTTGGACTTTCCAATCAATGTTGAAAAAGTCATCTTGTCTGGTTGTTACCAAACCATCGGCTGGTTCAGACGCGTCGATCACGCGTCAAAAATGAAGTTTCATAAATTATTAAGAGACTTAGACTTGGAATCATTACAATATAAACAAATTTCTGAGCTTAGTGGTGGGCAACTGCAACGTGTACTTGTGGCAAGAGCTTTAATGTCTGATAGTACCATCTATCTATTGGACGAACCATTTGTTGGCATCGACTTTAATAGTGAACAACTCATTATGGAAAAGCTTCAACATTTAAAAAATCAGGGCAAACTTATTCTCATTGTGCATCATGATTTGTCGAAAGCTGAACAATATTTTGATCGAATTCTTTTACTTAATCGTACAGTTAGATTTTTCGGTCCTAGCCATCAAGCGATGCAGCCACAATATTTAAACCGGACATTTCTATTTAATGTGACTTCTACTCTTAAAGAAGGGAGTGACATATCTAATGACTGATTTCATTCAACATTTATTCGATTATCAATTCTTAAATCGCGCTTTAATTACATCTATTGTCGTAGGTATTGTGTGTGGAACTGTAGGAAGTTTGATTATCCTCCGTGGATTGTCGTTGATGGGAGATGCGATGAGTCATGCTGTTTTACCTGGTGTGGCGTTGTCATTCTTATTCAATATTCCAATGTTCATCGGCGCATTAGTCACTGGCATGATCGCAAGTTTATTAATTGGCTATATTTCAAATAATAGTAAAACAAAACCTGATGCAGCTATTGGTATTAGTTTCACTGCGTTTCTCGCAACGGGTGTCATCATTATTAGTCTTATTAATAGTACGACGGATTTGCATCATATTTTATTCGGAAATTTACTCGCTATTACCCGACAAACATTTTGGACAACCATCATTATTGGCGTCATTGTGATACTACTCATTGTCATACTTTATCGTCCATTAATGATTTCAACTTTTGATGCGACATTCAGTCGTGTGAGCGGATTGAATACAACAATGATTCATTATTTTGTAATGTTGTTACTCGCCTTAGTAACCGTCGCGAGTATTCAAACTGTCGGCATTATCTTAGTCGTTGCATTACTTGTTACACCGGCGTCGACTGCCTTTTTAATCACAAAGAATCTATATTCAATGATGATTGTAGCAAGTTTAATAGGCATAGTAAGTTCTATCATAGGATTATACTTTAGCTTTATTTACAATCTACCGAGTGGTGCAACGATTGTTATTGCAACATTTAGTATTTATATCTTGACTCTTCTCTTTTCAAAAATAAAAACAAAGTATAGAGGTGTACAAATAACATGAAAAAATTTATTCCATTACTAATTGCATTAATCTTAGTACTCGCAGCTTGTGGTTCAAATTCAAGTGAGCAACACTCTAAAGGTCATGACAAATTAAAGGTCGTAACAACTAATTCTATTATTTATGACATGGTCAAACAGGTTGGTGGAGACAAGGTTGATGTTCATAGCATTGTGCCTGTCGGACAAGACCCGCATGAATATGAAGTTAAACCGAAAGATATTAAACAACTTACTGACGCGGATGTTATCTTCTACAATGGTTTCAATTTAGAATCTGGTAACGGTTGGTTTGAGAAAGCTTTAGAACAAGCGGGTAAATCTACTAATGACAAGTCAGTCTTCGCGGTGTCTAAAGGAGTTAAACCAATTTATTTAAACGGAGAAACTGGTAATAAAGATAAGATTGATCCACATGCGTGGTTAAGTCTGGATAATGGTATTCAATACGTTAAGAATATTCAAGAACAACTCGTAAAAGCAAATTCATCACATAAAGCTGATTATCATAAACAAGGTGATGCTTATCTTGCTCAACTTGAAAAGTTAAATAAAGACAGTAAAGATAAATTCAATGATATTCCGAAACAAGAGCGTGCCATGATTACAAGTGAGGGTGCTTTCAAATACTTCTCAAAAGCCTTCGATATTAAACCAGGTTATATTTGGGAGATTAATACTGAAAAACAAGGTACACCATCACAAATGAAACAAGCAATCCAATTTGTTAAAGATAATCACATTAAACATTTATTAGTTGAAACAAGTGTTGATAAAAAATCTATGAATAGCTTATCTGAGGAAACAGGTAAAAGTATTTACGGAGAAGTATTTACAGATTCAATTGGAGAAAAAGGATCGAAAGGAGATTCATATTATAAAATGATGAAGCATAATATTAAAACAATCCATGGCAGCATGGAATAGAATGTAGTCATTCATGTAGTAAGTCCATGGAAATCATCCTCCTATTAAAATTGCCAGTAAATGAGTTTTAACAACTTCATTTACTGGCTTCTTTAGTTTCAATAGTTCTAAAGTAGTTCTCTAAAGGCGATCTTAGATAGATAATCCACTCACTTAAGTTGCTTCGCGTTCCTGGGGTGCCGTCTCTATAGCAATTCTAAAATGGATTTTCATTCCACTTTAGTTGAGATGCTTGCCTAGGGGGCTGGGTCGAGCCGAGGTCTCGACACTCATCCTGTTCCCTCAGGCGTCACTCAACTAAGTTTCATAATCCATTTTAGAATTACTTACCTAAGTGCTATTGCACTTAGGTTCATTATTATTTGATTACTTTAATAAAATCTTTGTTTGCTGTTAGGAATAAACCTTCTTGTGTTACTAAGCGTGGTGTTGAGTTAGTCGTATAAATGATGTCTCTGATAGGTAATACATCACCTTTTTTAAGTTTACGTACTGTATTGTCTTTAAAATCACGTGAATCATAGAGTTTACACGCTTTTATAACTTTAACTTTCTTAGGCACCTCAGTAATATACTTGTTTAATCCTGATGTGTTGATTAAGGTAATAAAATCTTTATTCGCTGTGATTATACTACCATCATCTAATACCAGACGAGGTGTGCCTTTTGTTGTATATTGAATATCTGACGCTTCAACTCTAGTACCCGCTTCTAGACTACCTACTTCTTCTTTAAATGATACATCTTTATATATTTTAATTTTTTTCAGTGTCATCATTGGATTCATTATTCTCGTGAAATATTCACTTTTACGGTTTGTTACTTGCTGTGTTTTATTTTCATTCTTTTTATGCACAAATTCAACTTTGAAATTTTGGCGTTTCATTTTAAATACATCATTAAAACTTGGATATGAAGCATACACCAATGAGCGTCCTGACTCACCATAATTCACATTAAAATTAATATTGATATCTTTATTTAACTTTTCAAATTCCTCATGTGGAACATAAATTTTATCGTCGCTATATTTATACGTCACTTCATATTCATTCGCCGCATTGTTGATTTCAATGAGACTCACTGATTGAATGCTTATATCGTCTGGTTTCATGACACGAATGACTTCGTATTTGTTTTCTCCCATCATTTGCGTACCTTCGTAAACTGGATAGCAATCAACAACAGTAGGTTTAATCATGTCATATTGATGAACGAAATCTCTAAAGACAATGCCATCTTGAATAATATAGCGCCATTGGTCATTAACGACATCCTTGGTAAAATTAACAAATACTGATTCATCTGCATGATGATATAACGTGTAGATTTGCTTGAATACTGGATTCGTAATCAATGTATTGATATCAATGCCTTGCTCTTTTATTTTTTGTTCAACTTTTTCAATTACTGCATAAAATTTCTCTTTATCTGCAGATTTAATAAATGTCTTCGTACGAAGGAATCTAGAAATAAAGTCTACTTCAATTATTCTAGCTAAAGCCATATGCTTTAATTCTGAAGACATATCCATATGACAGGTTCTATCCAGGACTTCTAAATTTAAGTTTGCTTTATCTAACATTGATGTTTGCTGTACTAACGATTTATTTTCATCGTAACGATTTACGTGATACATAGGTATTGTGGACATTGTGATATCGTCCACTTTTCCAAATAGTTGAAAGAAAAACAATTTATCCTCGCCATATTTCATATGTTCAAATTCAATATGATTATCCATGACTAGACTTCGTTTAAATACCTTTCCTGGTGGTCCTACTGCTCTAAAAATCTTACTAATGTCTTGTGGTTTTAAATGTGATGCTTCTTTATAAGAAGTAAACTTAGCATGATGCTTCACGTTTTTAGACTTATGTTTATAACTTTGTCCATAACCAAGGTCGGCATCATCTGCATTCACTTTCTCAATCACTTGAGGGAACCCTTCCTTATCTAACCAATCATCCGCATCAAGTAACGTAATATATTTACCTTGTGCCTCTCTCATTCCAATGTTTCTTGGTTCAGAAGGGCTACCTGTATTTTCAGGTAATTGAATTAATTTTATAAAGTCATAGTCCTTTTCATAATGCTTGATAATGTTAACCGACTCATCAGTTGAACAATCATCTACAAATATCGCTTCAATATTATTCTTGTCCATCTTTAAATCAATTAAAGACTCTATGCACTTTTCTAAAAACTGCCCCTTATTGTAAACAGATACAATAATTGAAACTAATTTAGCCATACTTCTCCCACCTTTTAATCCACTAAATTTTGTTTATAACTTTGATAATACGTTTCATACTTCATTTTCCCTATACCGCCAACAATATACTTACCAAATTTACTTAAATTCATTACATAAGCGATACATATTGAGAATGTCACTGTTAATGTAAACGTAAATAGGATGTTTAACAACGGATGATCGTGAAGCGCTCCTAATCTATGCACAAAGAAGTAATGAATTAAATAAATTGAAAATGAATAATTACTAATGAAAATAATAAATCTTGGAACGTATTTGAAATAAGATGCAATTAAAAAGAATAATAAAATAACCAGTGTCACATAAATAGGTGTATCAAAACGTTTAGAGTCGACTAAAGTTAAAATTCCAAATAAATAATTGCAAACCACAAAAATGGTAATAATTACCATTCCGCTCAAAATGTGGATTGTATATTTTTGAATATGATTCATTAGTTTCTCATAATGATACCCCATATAGAAACCTAATAGGAAGTAACTCAACCATCCAATAAATATCATCCAACCTTCTCTTTGCCACAACCAATTCAAATAAATTGATTCTGGTGCGGGTACGAAGTTTCTCATAGCCCAGAATAAAGTTGTAATAATTAATGAGTAGATAACTAATTTGATTGGATTAAGTTTGACCAAATGTTTAGCAAATAATATATGTAGTAAATAAAACTGAAAAATAATTACAATAAAATAAGTTAATGTTCCACCATGGAACATCATAAGTACAACAGAATCCATATAATCTTCAAAATTCTTAGGATGTCCATACACATACGCAAGTCCTAAATTAATAATGATATATGGAATCCCTAACGTTAGTAGCTTTTGCTTAAAGAATCCATCTTTAACTTTCGTTTTATATTGTTTAGCTAACAAGAATTCTGAAATGAAAACAAACATCGGTGTCGCGTATAGCAATAACAATTGAAAAATTCTTAACAAGTAGCCTTCATTAGGCATGTCAAATTTATAAAAAGTCGTTGTTATTGTATGTATCATTACAACACTTAAACACGCGATTGTCCTCATCCAGAAAATAATCGATGTATAAACTCTCATTTGTATCTCCCTTTTACATACTAAACTAAGATTGCTTTATGTTTGAATTTTTAAAAAAATCGCAACCAACTCTCATTGTACAATAGTCATTTATATAACTTCAAAAGAATACAAATGAATTATTTTGATATTTACAAATAAGTCGTTAAAAAACATGCTAACTCAATAGCATGCTCTAGATAAATTATTATTTATTTTTTTAGCTTTGTAACTATGATAATTATGCCTATAATCACTAAAATCATTTGGAAAAAATTACCAATTAACAAGACGACAATGTAAAACGGGATGATAAAAAGCAGTGCTCCAAAGAATATAGAGAAAAATAGTATAACAAAAGACATGTTCTCAGAAACATTAATATTCAAATTGTTCTCCAACAACAACCTGATTAAATCATTTACAAACCACACACATTTCCATATACAATACATAAACACTGCCAGCAAAAATATAGAATAAGGTACTACTACTAACATTTGAATAAATGAAATGATACCGTCCATCGATTATCTCCAATTACATATAATATTTTTATTACTGTATAGCGTAGATTGAGTATTTATTCATGCACTATCTCATTAAAATATGCACACTGCCATACTTGTATCTTAGCTGCAGTGTTATTTAACCCCGTCTCCCAAGGTGGATACACTCTCAATGCCATTTTCCCTTTAGAATCATCACTTTTTAAAATACCTTTCTTGATCAATATATCCTTTGGAAATATAAACTGGCCTCTCCGCTTATCATCAACAATATTCACGATTAATTGATTCTCTAAATCATCCTCAGTAAACGGCACATTCGTATTATTTTCATCTTTCTTCCACATAGCGAAAAAGTAACCCTTTTTATTAGGTGTCCTTTGAGCAAATCTACTTTTGAATAGGCCATTTCGAGTTTTTATTTCTACCGCTTCATATTGTTGATTCCATTCTTCTAATACATAAGAAACATCAGAATTTGAAAATAACAATTCCAACAAATGATAAGATTGCATCGTTTCAATGGATTTCATAAATATCCCCTTTTATGATATTAATTTCACTTATAGCCAATATTATTTGCATTAAATATACTCTGATTTATTAAAATTAATATATAGAACTGTAGTTAAAATTACTAAGTAGACAACCATCCATATATTAATTATAAGAAAATCCTTATTTAAGATAAGCATTATATCTTCATTTAACATCATCATAAAATCACTTATCGGTGGGAAGATCCAAAGAACATAGCTTGAAATAGAAAAAGCTTCAATTATAACAACTCTTAATATTGAAAACAGAAAAATCAACATCATTATTAACCAAACAAATTTATAAGATAGTTTTGGAATTGTTTTTAATAAGGTTGTAATAAGAACGCCCACGATTATTGTAATTATATGATTATAAATACCAATTACAATTTCTATTACATTAGGTATATGCTCAAATCTAAAAGTAATTATAGGATAAATAATTGCGACCATACCCAACGGTAAAATAAGTAATATTGAAAATATTAATTTATTAGTCAAATATGTACTTTTAGATTTTAGTTGAGTAAATAATAATTGTTTTTCTTGAAGAGATTCTGCGTCAATAATTGTTACAGTTATCCAACCAGTTACAAATAAAAGAACCATTGATGTGCTAGCAAAACTAGACATGATTGGTTGACCAGAATAAAAATACATAATAATTAGTAACGTAAAGAATGTCACAAAAGGTGCTATTAGCTTATAAGTTCTAATATAGTTTTTAAATTGATACTTAATTAACGCCATTTTTTGTATACCTTCTTACTTCTTCAATAAAATATCCGTTATGGATTAATAATGCTATCACTTGATTACTTTGAGATGAATTTACAATAATGCTTCCATCTTTGCTCATTTGAAAGTCATGTTCTTTTAAAATAATAGATAAATCTTTTTCTGACACTTGTCGAATTTTAATCAACATCTTCATATCCTCATTAGTTGAACTATTATCTATTAGATGATTTTGTTCAATATTATATCGATGGGTAACAAACGTATAATCTACTATTTGTTCATGTGAAGTTAGTACTATTGTTGCAAATTGTTTGAATTGAATTAATAACGACTTTAACTCTGCGATGGCATTTTTATCAAGACCAGAAAATGGTTCGTCCATAATATAAATATCTGCTTTTTTAATTAAACACTGGATTAGATTCACCTTTTGTTGAGTACCTTTAGAACATTCATGAATTCTTTTTTGCAAAAATGATTCTAAGTTAAACAGATGCGTCAATTGACTTATTTTAATGTCAGATTGCTTTTTAATACTTATACTATCAATAAAATCCAGATATTCTTTAACAGTCAAATTAATAGTCATTGGCAAATGATCTGGTGCGTAACTTATGTTACCTTTAACATTCAACAATCCACTAGAAGGTTTCATTATATTGGCTAGCATTTTTAAAGTAACACTTTTCCCTGAACCATTCTTACCTTCAATTAAAATAATAGAGTTATTTGGAAAGTTCATACTCATATTTTTAATAATTGCTTGATGATTAATTTCTTTTGAAATGTTCTTACCCTCTATCGAAAATGCTTGCATTTCAATACTCCTAAATATAAAAGACGTTATGTTTATTGTATCTTTCTTACTTATAAAAACAATATTTTACTATTCAAATACATTATATAATTATTCTACAATTTCATATTTATATTTAATATTTAGGACTTTAAAAAGCCTATCAAAGTGTTCATACTCTGATAGGCTAGGTTGATTCAAGGTTACATCATTAAACTAATAACGCTTTACTTTTAATTTCATGTTTTAACTTTTCAATAAATGCTTGAATATCCATTGCTTCATTTTCATCATGTGCATATTTTCTAACTGAAACAGTATGATGTTGTTGTTCATCGTCACCTAATACTAATATGTATGGAATTTTATTCAACTGGCTTTCTCTAATTTTTTGCCAAGCTTTTCTTCTCTATCATCTATAGCAACACGGATATTCTCATCTCTTAGTGCTTCTTCAACTGTACGAACGTATCCATTATTATTATCTGATACGCCAATTAAATTCACTTGTACAGGTGCCATCCATAGTGGGAATGCGCCTTTGAAGTGTTCGATTAAAATACCGAAGAAGCGGTCTAGTGAACCGAATACTGCTCTATGCAATACAACTGGTCGTTCTTTTCCATTCTGTTCGTTAATGTAAGTTAATTCGAATTTCTCTGGCATTTGGAAATCTAATTGCACTGTAGCACATTGATGACTTCGATTTAATGCATCTTTAATATGCACATCAATCTTAGGACCATAGAAGGCTCCCATTAATAGAATAGTCTAATCCAAGGTCATCCAATACATGTGTCAACGATTGTTCCGCTTCATTCCATAAGTCTAATTCTCCTAAGTAATCATCAGGACGTGTTGATAATTCAATACTATATTCAAAGCCAAATACTGAATAAATATAATCAATTAATTTCAGAATTTCTTGCACTTCTGATTTGATTTGAGACTTCATAATAAAGATATGCGCGTCATCTTGGCAGAACGTTCTCACGCGTAGTAAACCATTCAACGCACCACTAAATTCATGACGGTGCACTTGACCAAATTCAGCAATTCGAAGCGGTAAATCTTTATAAGATCTAAGTTCATTTTTGAAAATCAACATATGTCCCGGGCAATTCATTGGTTTTAACGCGTAATCATTCTCATCCACTTTAGTGAAATACATGTTCTCATGATAATGGTCCCAATGTCCTGATTCTTCCCAAAGTCGTTTGTTCATCATCAACGGTGTTCTCACTTCATCATAATCGTGTTTCAATTGAACCTCTCTCAAGAAACTTTCCATTTGATTTCGAATGAACTGACCATTGGATAGGTAGAATGGCATACCCGGTGCTTCTTCAGAGAACATGAATAATTTCAGCTGTTTACCTAAGCGTCTATGATTTCGCTACATCACTAGCGCGTACACCTGCTTGATAGGCTTTATTACTTCCATCTGGAAATTGGATATTGATTTGTTGATTAGACATGATACATCTCTCCTTAAACATTCATATAAATAAAAAACCCGTCCCTACAAGAGGGACGAGTTTGTAACACCCGTGGTTCCACCCAACATTCCATCTCAACTAAGAGATGACACTTTAGCCATGCATTAACGCGCATGAAACGTTACATGTTTCCATGTAATCTATGAAAAGGTAGTAAACTATATTCTTAGATTAGGAGTATCTCAGTGTTTATTCCCTCTCTGTGAATCGTCAACATAGCTCTTGTCCTTCAATCGTGTATTAATTTTTTATAATCATATATCTATCTTAATTGTTAGTCAAATGTGTATCAGAATATTAAATTAACTACATTAATTACCTTTTTGACAATTTATAACTTTAAAAAAACAAAAATATCTAGCCAAAGCTACATTCACACACTTCAACTAGACATTTATAATTTTAAACTTGATATTTAAAGATATTTGGATCATAGATTTTTAATACTTTTACAAATAAATAATGGAAAAATAGTGCAGAAATTAATGGAACAATGATGTACGCAATAGCGATAATCAATAAGCCACTCGTTGTACCCATATCTAATAAATTTAACGATTTAATCGGTCCAACAAGACCAATGAGCCCGAAACCTGCTGAATCTGGCGTACCTTTAATATTGAGCAAGCCGCCAACAAATCCTGATACACCTGCCGTACATACAATTGGAAGCATCATCATTGGATGACGTATCAACGTCGGCATCATTAATTTTACTGCTCCGAGTAATACAGTAATCGGAACGCCTGGTTTATTTACACGCCAGCTACCTACTGCAAGCATAATCGCACTCGCTGCTACACCAACTGCTGCCGAACCAGCTGCCAAGCCTGAAATGCCGATTGCCAAACCTATCCCCATTGATGATATAGGTGAAACAATTAATATAGAAAATATCATTGCAATCAATACAGTCATTATAATAGGTTGCGTAATGGTTAACCCATTGATAACATCGCCCAAACCTAACGTAATCAATTTAGTGTATGGCAAGATTAATAATCCAAGTATTCCCGCCACAGCACCACCAACGATTGGTAACACAATCATATTTAAACTACCTAATTTATCACTAATCAATAAGATGATACCGACTGCAATCGATGCAGTAATCATCGTATTAATTAAATCTCCTATACCAACAATGACCCACTTATTATCTGTGAAAGTAGATGCGCCAGATCCTACAAAGGCAGCTGCACCTGTAACGGCGGTTTGTAATTGCGTTAATTTAAATTGTCCTGCAATTAATACACCTGTCAAAATTGGAATTGAATATTGAATCCCTTGCGTTACAAAGGCTACTTTCGTAAATATATCGTTATACTGACTCAAATATTTACTTAACTCTCCTAATATTGCGTTTGGAATCATACCTACTACAATTGCTAAAGCTACACCGTTTAATACATTAAATATAAATGTTCTGGGTGTTATCATTTCTCTCTCGCCCATAATTCTTATACCTCAAAAAGCCTTCTCTTTTTTATAAATTTTAATCTTGATTTTAAAGTATTGTATCAATAATTCAATCACATTAATTTAAATCTTTAAAAAATAAATATGTAACATTCATTATCTGTTCACAACTTCGATATTATATTACATTAACAATTACTAATGTAACCTATTTTTGAATACTATATCATTTTGCATGCAATTTCATAAAATAAATTAGGATGAACATTCTTTATAATGTTTATAAATTACACTTTATGTATAGATAATACTAATATCATATTTAAGGTTGGGATACATATGCGTACTTTTCAAGAGGAAGATAAAATTAAGTTACTAGCAGATATTATTGAAATTCAGTCAGAAAATGAAAACGAAATCGAAGTCTGTCATTATATACAAAACTTATTAGCACAATACGATATACCTTCTAAAATATTAAAAGTGAGCGAGACAAGAGCGAACTTAGTAGCTGAAATCGGGAGCGGTTCGCCAATATTAGCGATGAGTGGTCATATGGACGTAGTTGATGCCGGGCGTCACGATAAATGGACTTATCCGCCATTTAAACTCACAGAACATGATGGCAAATTATATGGACGTGGAACGACGGATATGAAGGGTGCCTTGATGGGAATGGTTATCGCACTTATTGAATTAAAAATGTCTGGAGATTTACCTAAAGGAACAATACGCTTACTTGCGACAACTGGAGAAGAAAAAGAACAAGAAGGTGCCAAACGATTTGTTAAAGATGGTTATTTAGATGACATTGATGGCTTAATCATCGGAGAACCTACAGACAACGGGGTATTCTATGCACATAAAGGTTCAATGGCGTGTAAAGTGACTGCCACTGGGGTTGCTGCCCATAGTTCAATGCCATTTTTAGGGAAGAATGCAGTAGACACGTTAGTCCAGTTTATAAATCAATTAAATTCAAAATATGATAATATCAAACAGCATGACCTTCAACATGAGCTAGATGTTTCACCAATGGTAAATAAATTTATGAAGGGCACTTTAAGCGAAGAAGAAGAAAACTTCGCATCAGGATTTACATTGATGGGTTCTATTATTAAAGGTGGCAAACAATTCAACTCTGTACCTGAGGAAGCCTCTATTGAATATAATGTAAGACCTGTCCCTGAGTATAATAATGACTTTGTTAAGTCACTATTCCAACAGACAGTTGATGAGGTTAATCCTGAAGCATTGTCGTTTGAAGTCGTAAGTGATCATCGTCCTGTCACAAGTGATAAAGATAGCACTTTAATTCAAGTAATTACTGAAGTTGCACCCCATTACGTGAATGAAGAAGACGTCTTTGTCGCAGCATTCATTGGTACTACCGATGCTTCAAGTCTGTTAGGTGATAATCCTAATAATGTAGATCTTGCTATTGTTGGTCCTGGTATTACGATTATGGCCCATCAAGTGGATGAATATATAGAAAAGGACATGTATCTTAAATACATCGATATCTACAAAGACGTTGCAGTTAAGTACTTGGCTGAAAAGTAATTTATATAAAGAAAACGAGACGTAGCACGGACATTCATACCTTAGTTGGTTAAAGATGTCTAATGCTACGTCTATTTAGTTAGTGTCTTTATTTGTGGTTCAGGGGTAAGACTAACCTGTTAGTGACCGTAGTCTACCTTCCCTATAACGTTCACGTTGTTTAATACCGACTGCGACGACAACTATGATAGTTTTTCCCCTATTCGCAAATGATTATCGTAAATCATTCTTTATGTCTGAAAACAAAGTCTCGATGTCTTCAATATCATTGATATTAGGTATAAATATCATCTCTTTCGCATTCGGATACGGCGATACTAATTCATATCCTTCTAGCTTTTCGAGGGAAGAATTTGAGGCTTTAACTAACAATCTATTATCATACAAACCACCTTCATAATATACGAGATACTCCCCCATCATACTTCTCGTTTTAATTTTGCTTGAATTAATTTTATTTAAAAATATTTCGTGAAAACTTTTGTCTGTTGCTATTCGACATCTCCCCTTTATTCTATGGATACCCCGTTATCAAATATATTGAGCCATTTTAGATTGAAATTATAGTTATTTGGATACTAAAAATATATAATAACGCTACTACACTTAAAGGATTTGCCATATCATGAAGACGCTACTTATTAATGCCCACCCAGATTTTAATAATGAATCAACGTATACTGTCAAAGTAAAAAATTTATTTCTAGATAAATATAAAACTACATTTCCAAACGGGGAAATTGAATAATTGAATTTATATGATATTGATGTACCTCGTATCGAAGGTGATCAATTATTAAATGTCTGTAATAAGCAAAGTTTAGGCGAGTCCTTATCAGATGATGAAACAAAAATCGCTGATATGTCGGCATTCTTATTAAATCAATTTAAAGCTAACCATCGCATTGTCATTCTAACACCACTTCACAATTTCAATATCACATCGAGATTAAAAGACTACATCGACAACATTATGATTGCTAGAGAAACATTTAAATATACTGAGGATGGTTCTGTTGGCTTAATGACAGATGATTATAAAACACTATTATTACAAGCAAGTGTGGTGTCTATACAAATGACGACCGTTATACGCCACTTGAGTTCTCATATTATTATTTAAAAGAAATGTTTAAAGAAATCATGGGATTTGATGAGTTTTACATCTCTCGTGCCCAAGGTACGTCAGTCTTACCTGAAGACGAAATCTTAGATGCTACAAACAAGGATTTAAACAACGTATTCGATGCGTTTTACACACAAAAATAGTTTCAATTACACAAAAAGTGAGCAAGACAATGACATTACCCTAGTTATGTCATCCCGCTCACTTTTTTAAATTTATTAAATTAATGAATCACTAAACAATATTATCAATAATTTCTTTACGTAATTTACCTCTGATTTCAGCCATCGTATTTAAATTATATTTTTATAATCTCCTGAGTTTAATCGGAAAGCATGGACACCAATCACTTCATTTTTACTATTCAAGACTGCCCCACCAGAAGAACCTGGTTCTGCCATCATTTGATAATAACCAATCGGGTTCACATTACGTGCAGGCATCGTATATTTCCCTTTTGAATGATACATTGTGCCGGCAGGATCATTTTTATATTTACCAGTCGGCTTACCATAGTGGTACATGTGAATAGGTGTGTTTGCCTTCATAGCTTTAATCGAACTTTCTGATGCAATCTTTCTTATCTTCATATACTTTGAAATATCTTCATACGTATACACTAGAGAAACATCACCATATTGCAGCATTTGAACACCAAAGACTTCAAGGGTACGCACAATTTTAGATCCCTCTTGTAATATGTTGATACGCATATTTTGTGGTTGTGACGGTGTTAAAGGCTTATGCGCGTTTTGATCATTAACAACATGATTCGCAGTTAGAATCGTATGCTTTCCAATTGCTGTACCAGTGCCATATGTTAATTGTTTTGCTTTTGGATTCCAATTATAAACTGTTGCGATATTGGCATCTTTCGCCTTAGCATGTTCAATGGTTACACCTTTGTTTCCTGATTTCTTCATAATTTTTAAAGCGTCATCAATACCTGATTCTTTCGTCGTTTGACCGAAATCACGTACATTATCTCCACCAGGCACATTAGATGGCCAACGCTTAGGTGCTTTATTGTAATAGTTCTTTTTCGTCGTTGATGATGCTTTTGTAGACGCTTTAACTGTTGTTTGCGCACTTGGTTTCGCAGTTTTAGTCTTAGTTACAACTGCCATTTTCGTAGTTGGTTTACGTGTTGATGTTTTTGGCGGTGTTGATTTGCTTTTTACTTTAGTAGTTTGTGCTAATAACTGCGGCTTCGCAGATTGTGCGCGCGTTACTTTTGATACTTTTTGTGGTTTTTTATTTGTTGAGACAACTTTTTTGTTAACCTTAGTTGGTTGCTTCTGTATTTGCTTTTGTTTTGAAAAGTTTTGCGATGAAGGTTGTACTTTAGTACTTTTTGGTGTCACATGTGTTGAAGTAACATGTGCTCGTTTAGAAGGTGCCATTGTCTTTTGTAACGAAGCTTGATTGCGATTTGTTACCTTAGACGGCGTTTGTACCTTAGGCTGCGTTGCTACAACTTTATCTTTAGATACATTTATTGAGTTATTTTGTTGTCTAATGACCTGTTGTTGAGATGTTTGTTGTACACCTAAATGATCACTTTTAGTAGAAGCATGCGCTTCATTAAATTGAAAAAGATAAGATAAACACATCGTTATCAGAAAGACTACTAATATAAGTGAATATCTCTTTAATGCTACCCCTTTGTTCACTATACTCATCCTACTTTCATCATGTTTCAAATTAATAAATTTTAGCTTTAATTTATTATATACCTTAATTAATGTACCCCGCAATATTCATTTTTATAGTTTTTTGATTTTTAATAAATATTAAAATTATATAATATAGAATTGTCATCACTTTGATTTATAACAATTTATTCACACGTTCATAAATATACAAAAGACAGCTAGTAGAATTTAATCTGCTAGCTGCCTATTTTAATAAATATTTATGATTATTTAGACTTACTATTTTTTGTTTTCTCTTTTGCAGATAAACGCCAAATACAATTGCCATTCCGACTATTATAAAGAATAGCTTATAAAACATAACATGAACCAACGTACCTAAAGACATTTCTAATGAACTCCTCTAATGCTACATTTCATTATCACCGTAACATTAATCCCTGCCTAATTCTATCTTCCTTCTATAGGGAGGTAAGACTTACCTCTTCTTCTAATAAATAAAGACCTCATGACTATCATCACGAGGCCTTGATATGAAGCATTAATATTTTTTATCTTATATCGTATTATTCATTCTTAAGGGCTTTTTCAATCGCTTTAACGTTCTCTTTCATAAATGATTGGTACGTATTTTTGTCGTCATCTTGTTGTTTCGTATGTGAGCCCATATTGTAGAATTTAATTGTTTTTGCGTCAGTCTCTCTTCTAACTGTGTCGGCAACTTTGTTAGATACATTTTCTTCAGCTAAGATATATTTCACTTTATCTTCTTTAATTTGTTTAACAATATTCGTTAAATCTTTTTGGCTAGGTTCTTCAGCATTCATATTTTCAATACCTTCTTGTTTGAAGTTATATCTATCAGCTAAATAACCAATAGAGTCATGTGAAATATAAACTGTTTTACCTTCATTACCTTTAACTGCTTCTTTCATATCTTTATCGATGCCTTTTAAGTCTTTAACTAATTTATTATAGTTATCTTCATAGTAATCTTTATGTTTACTATCTTTCTTAACTAATTCATCTTTAATTTCTTTAGCAAATTTTTGACTAATCACAGGATCTAACCAGATATGAGGATCATACTTGCCATGATGATGATGCTCATGCTCTTCGCCGTGTTCATGTTCTTCACCATGTTCATGCTCATGTTCGTCTTCTTCACCTTTTAATAAGTCACTATTTTTATCTAATGTTGATTCTAAAGATAATGTTTTATCTTTATCATTAATTGCTTTTGCAATTTTCTTAGCTACGGGATCTAAATTATCACCTGTGTATACGAATAAATCTGATTTGCCAATATCAACCATTTGTTTCTGACTTGGGTCATATGTATGTGGGTCTACTCCGTTTGGATAAACTGATTCAACATCAACATATTTACCACCGATTTGTTGCGCAAATGATTTAAGTGGGTAAACTGTCGTCTTAACCTCTAACTTACCTTTATGACCAGATGATTTATCACTATCACCTTTGCCACATGCTGCAAGTGATAATGTTAAAACAGCTACAAATAATAAAATAATACTTCTCTTAAACATGTACACATCTCCTAAATCAAAATCATTACGTTTTATTATTTACATTAATCCGTCTAATTGTCAATGCTAATTTTTAAAATTATTAATGTTAGACATCAGAAATGCATTTAATCCCCCTTAATTATTCATTTTTTGAAAATATGTATCGATTTAGGTATACTTTTTAAATAGCAATAATTACGATTTGATTATTGATTTATTTCCCTACCTCAATAACACTGTAAAATCGTAACGTTGGTATCTCATTCAAAGTTAGGAGTTTATTATGGAAATCATTATTGTTGGAGGTTTCTTAGGCAGCGGTAAGACAACGACATTGAACCACCTAATTAAAGACGCATTGAATCATGATATAAAAACTGCATTAATTATTAATGAATTTAGAAAAATGAGTGTCGATAGTCAACTCATTCATCCAACTATTCCTATCAGTGAGATTGTAGAAGGCTGCATTTGCTGTGCTATGAAATCAAACGTTTCACAACAATTGCATGAAATATATTTAGAACATCAACCAGATCTTGTGTTTATAGAATGTAGTGGTATCGCTGAACCATTGGCCGTTGTTGACGCCTGTCTAACCCCTGTACTAGCTCCAATTACCACTATTAGAAGTATGCTCGGCATCATTGATGCAAAGTTGTACGAGAAGATAGAAACATACCCTAGAGATATTCAAGCGTTATTCTATGAACAATTAAGTCATTGCTCTACGCTATTTGTAAATAAAATTGATATTGCTGATTTTAATCAAGTCGCTTGCTTATTAAGACATCTAGAGGTCATTAATGAAGACGCAAACATACAAGTAGGACAATGGGGAGAATTATCTTTAAATACATTGTTAAACGTGAAACATTTAGATGTTAAACAAAGAGGTACACTCCATCACGCCATCAATCATCAGTTGATAGATACGCCTCGCTCACAAACAAAAGTAGATTTCATTGAAAGGTTAACCCGACTCCCACAACAAGTATATCGTGTGAAAGGATTTGTTCGTTTTACAGATAGTAAATTGATACATTTAGTTCAATACGCTGAAGGAGAAATCGAATTAACACCCGTTCAATTTAAATCAGACGTTCCTTTGTATTTGGTAGCTATTGGAAAACACTTAGATGATATCGAGTTAGTATTATAACACTAAAAAAATCCAACACGAGATCGTGTTGGATTGTCATATAAGCTTTTACTAAACAAAAGTAAAGTAAGCGCTAGTGAATGATAATGCCTTTATCCGTTGTTTCAATGGTTGCGTCTTTCGGAGCTTTAATCATTTTCCAAACCCAATAGAAATCACCAGCGCAACATCCTGCATGAAATGTGGCAAAGAAGAAAAAGAGCCCCCGTGGAAACCACCCTAAAAATAACGTCACTATAAATAGCATTGTGATAATGACAAATGGTGCAATACTACTAATTAAAAATGTGAGCGGTGTAAACGTCCCGCCTGGTATCGCACAATAAATCATACCGTTAGCTGCCCCAAAGTAGACTTTATTCTTAGGTGAAAATAGTTTGAAAAATACCCCGTGAATACACTCATGAACAACAAACATAAGTACAATAAGAATAATCACGAATAATGCGTTAACTAACAAAGAATCAAAAAATTTAGGTGTATCCGAAAACTTCATAATAATATAAAAAATGATACCGAAAACGACAAAGCTAATATATGAATATATAGCTAGTTTATTCGCTAATTTTTTATCTTCTAACAAGTTAATTTCTTCCAAACATAACGCCCCTTTTGAAAGTTTTGTTACTACAATCGTAATATGATTTCGTGAAGTTCACAATGCATCGTTGTTTCATTTTTGATTTATTTTACTTTTAACTTTAAAGAAGCACTCTTATTATTCGCTTTATCTTTGGCATACATAACGAGTGTTGTTCCTTTTTTCTGTGGTCTTATATTAATCGTAGGTTCTGTTGCAAAGTTAAAATTATATGCACATCTATACAAAACTATAAAAGCAAATATTGTTTTAACAGTAAAGAGTTTTGTCATCTTCATTCCTCTTGTTTAAATATAACTAAAGCCAGAATGAATAGTGTGTATACAATGTATCAATACAAGATACTGTCTATGAAATTTCATACATGATGACTTTATAACAACTTTACTCAACAATGTTTTTCAAATCACTATCACTCATGACTTATCATAATAAAAATAAAGCATCCTTCACTTTGCGATGAGGGATGCTTTATGAATTTTCACATTAAAAATGAAACTGCAGACTATTCTTTTTTATTCAATTCTTTATCAAGTTTTACAAGTGTTGGTTTAGGAATATGAATGCCTTCTTCACTAAAGTATTGTATGACCTCTTTACGAAGCAAACGTTGTCCTGGAAAATGCATTCCGGGCTTAACATGTGCTAAAAGTTTAATCACCATTTCATTGCCATCAACACTATCTAAACCAAGTAATTCTGGTGCGGATACAAATATGTCATATTTATTCTTTAATGTAGGTAAAAATCTTAATAATTTCTCTTCTATTACTTTATAATTCTCATTTGGAGAAATCGGTATCATCACAATAGGTGAAACATCTGTAGCAGAATAATTGACTATTTCACTAATCATACCATTAGGTAATGTATAAATTTCTCCAGTATCTGATTGTATACGTGTTGATCTTAAACCAATCGTTTTAACTGTACCTTCAGCAATTGTTACCCCAGATGCATTAATTTGAACATAATCACTCACATCAAACTGTCCTTCAAATATAATAAAGAAACCAGTAATAATGTCTTTTACAATTGTTTGTGCTCCGAAACCAACGGCAACACCAACAACTCCAGCTCCTGCTAAAATTGCTGATACACTAATACCGAAACGTGAAAGTATTGACGTAAGGACAATAAACCATACGACATAACTTATTAAATTTTGAATCAATGTGGATAGTGTTTCACTTCTCTTAATTTTATGACGGTTCTTTTTCTTTTCATTAACGTTGAAAAATTTAGTAACTAACTTTCTTGATATCGCAATTACAATTATACCCATCAAGATATAAGCAAGTATAATTAAAAGATTAACCAAAAGAGTTTGATAGAACTCTATTTTCATCATTGGCTCAAATAGTTTATATAATGTGTCCTTAAACTGACTCATAATAACAACATGACCTCCTATTGTTAAAACAATCAATATTTTCAATGTACAAATCTTTATAGATAATGAGCAGTAAGTCATTTCTAAATATAACACTTATAAATAAACAAAGCACCCTTCATTTTGTGATGAAGGATGCTTTATGAATTTCCATATAAAAAATTATCTTAGGACTACTGATTATTTTCAGTCACTTCCAGGTGTAATCATAAAACCATCCATCGAATAACCTTTGCCATTTTTTCAAACTTTTATTATTCGCATTTTCTATTTCATAACTGATTTTGGATATTGAGCTGGTTTCTTTAGAATTACCTTTTATATTATCAGGTGTTATTTGATAATCTGTTTGACTCATGATTCATCATCCTCGCTAGGAGTGAATTGTACTGCATCTGTAAAAAATATATCCTCTTCTTTATTTTCTGCAAAAGTAAATTCTAAATTTTTAGAACCTACGGATGATTCTTTTAAGTCGCCATCCCCTTTTAACAATAACTTAGGGGTTTGATTGGTTGGAATATCATATCTTTTTCTTAATTGTTTCACGTTATAGTCATTATTATTCAGTTGATATTTCGCAGAATAACTAGGAATATTAGGATTGTATGAAATATCCCCGTTTTTATAATCATTAATATCTTTAAAGTTGGCATATTGTACAAAAAATTTGAAGTTTTCTATTTCTTTTTTTAGTTTGTCATTAGGTATCGGCTTCGTTGGAATAATTTGATTGTGTTCCATTTTTACAGGATATCTCTTTTCATCATCTTTTAGTCTACCTTTACTGTCATCTGTTGTTTTCCTCACGTAATAATAACCTTTAGTTGTTCTAGTATTGCGATTAATATATAGAAACATACCTCTAGTTTCCTTGTACTTACCTTTTGGTTCAATTGTCATGATAGATTCAACTATCCATGTCCCTTTATCCTTTTTATCAAACTCTTCATCACGATAACCCTCTTTATCATAAATTGATAAACATTATATAAATCAACTTCTTAAACATCTACATATTACCCAACAATGAACATATAATACATTTAAGATGGAATTCAAATTTTATTTTACTTTCATAAATAAAACCCGCCTCACTTACGATACGCTTCTGCCTATCGGTTAATGATGCGGGTTCTTTTTAATATTGTTTGATCGTAAATCTTAAACATGTAAAATAACTTTTGAATTAAATACCGTATAAATTGATTTAGGGAGCGAGACTACGAATTCATAATGAATTTCGTCCCACTCCTTATACGTGCTCAGTATCCGGTTCTATTCACTAATGATTTGTCCTTTAATGACATAACCTTTTTGGTTAACATAAAATCTTACATCTTTATTTCCAATTTTATACGTATATTCTTTGCCCCATGCTGATGTAGATGTATACTTTGGTTCACCGTAATGATTCAATAATTCTTTTTCGCTCACTGACTTACCGTCTAATGAGAAGAAAACACCATTCGCTTTATGATTAGAAACCCCGTAATATGTTTGATCATATACATCTTTATCATTTTTAGCTGATTCGTTTTGAGTAATCTTGTAACCATTAATCTTGAAGTTATCAGCTTTTAAAGATGTTTTAAAATTCTTATCTAGAATAAAGTTACTTTGATGTGCTGTATAACCACTATAATTATAATAAGGATTCACAGATCCTTGCGCATGTGCTTGAGTGACATTAAATAATTCGGGCGTTACGGAAAAGCCAAAAATTAAACTACTAGCTAAAATAAATTTAGAAACTTTTTTCATAAAAACCCTCCTCATATTTGTCTTACAGTTCGCATTATTACATTTACATTACAATATTTCGATGATATTACATAAATAAATTTAATTTTACCAATTATCGCACTTTTACATTTACTTGTGCCATGTAAGGAGAAATAAAAAAAGTTTTTTATATTTATTAATTACAATACTATCAATAGCCCAGAAATGCATGAGGTCATGTATCCATTCAATGCTAAAGAGAGACAGAGGTGGATTTTCAAATAAATATTAGCTATAGACCTTAATTAATACAATCAGATTAGTGCACAGTTGTTTAAAATTACAACATTTTTTATCATTTATAAAAGGCTTAAAAAGGCTTAACATGTCATTTCACAGCCAATGAAAATGAAGAAATTGTTGATAAGATATTTCAGAATCTTATCAATGATGGTAGGATTTCAACTACTTTAATTACTAATACATCATTTCTTTGTTTATTGCATATTTCTAATATTTTTTTATAAAAAAAGAGCGAAAAACACTCTATTTCCGCTCTTATTAATATTATTAAGTTTTTCTTTACTAGTCTATTCAAATTTTGCATTAATAAATTTAACTGAAACTGCACCTAAAAGCATCATGATTCCTGCAAGCAGTAGCATCGCAGGCATTGAACTTCCCAATAATGGATACAGTCCAAAACTGGCTATAGACGCTACAATTTGTGGTAGACAAATACTTGTATTAAATAACCCTAAATATGCCCCCGAATTTTCTCCATCGATTGCCTCAGTTAATAATGTAAATGGTTGTGTATTCATCGTTAAATTATTAATACCAATCAATACAAATGAAAAAATGAGTAACCATTGATTATGGATAAAGAATATTGAAATAAGACCTATTCCACCGAAAACCAATCCAAAGCTATACCAAAATTTTCTTTGGGATGGTTTAGATCTTGCAATGACAAAACCAAAAATAACTGAACTCAAAAATTGTATACAGTATAATACGCCATACCAATTTCCCGCTGCTTGATATCCGGCTGAAGAAGGGTCTGTCACATTCCAAACATTTTTTGCTATTGCACCTGTTGAATATGTCCAAAGATACATCAATGCAAACCAGTTAAAAAATTGAACTACGCTGATTTGCCAAAATTGTTTAGGGGCATTTTTTAATAACTGTAATAAGTTTAATTTATTATTTCTATTGTTCTCATTGATTCCATGATAATAATTATAAGTTTTAGGCTCATATTCCCTAACAGAGATAACTGTCCATATAGAAGCAATTAATAATACTGCTGCAGAAATATAATAAGCTAATTTTACAGTCATTGGTACTTCACCTTTAGGTGCTACATTACTCATTCCCAACATTGTTAATAAAAATGGTAATAATGTAGCAATAATACCACCTAAATTTGAAAAAATTTGTTGCCAAGACCATGCCATGTCTCTTTGTTTTTCGTTTACCATATCCCCGATAATCATTTTGTATGGTTGCATACATGCATTTGCAGTCAAATCCATAAGTAAAGTCATTACCGCACCAAAGGATAAAGCCATGAGTGAAGCATATCCAAAATCAAATGATCCTGCATTAGGTAATAAGACTAATACGATTGCTCCAATCGGACCAGCTATCAACAGATACGGCATACGACGTCCAAATCTGGTCCAAGTTCTGTCAGAGTAGTATCCAATAAGGGGTTGAACAATCATTCCTACTAAAGGTGGCAAAATAAAAAACCATCCTAAATTATTAGGATTAGCTCCTAACGTTTGGAATATTCTCCCCATCATTGCTGATTGAAGTGCAAAAGCCATATTTACACCAAAGAAACCAAAAGTAATTGAAAAAATAACTGCTTTTTTTAAATAAGGTAGTGTAATATCTTGTTCTAACTTATTTTCCTTATGTGTTCTATTTGTATCATTCATTTCTATCTCTCCCATTTATTACTCGATATAGTTAATAAATTTAACGATTAACTACCTATAGCAAATAACAATTCATCGGAACCGTTTTCAATAAAAATTTTAACACTCCAAAATTTTTAAGCAAGCTTTGATACCTTTTTTGAATAAATTTTATTTTTTACTTGAATTTATCGACATCAACATTTTAAAGCAATCAAAAATGAACATTGAAATAAAAGGAGGATTATCTATGAACCATGAAACCACACAGTCAGACTGGCGAACGGTTGCTAACTTCTTAGTGAAGCATAATTATATATCAATAATAAAAGGCCTAGTATATCACTTCACAGCGATTGAAGATGAAGAAATATTGGATAAAATCTATGATGATTTTATGAATGATGATTCTATAACAACAGTACTTAACAATGATTTACAGACAATTATTAACCATTATCTATCAAAATGAAAACTATATTCTAATAAAACTAAAGCATCCTTCACTTAGCGGTCAGAGATGCTCAATTTTATTTTTTCTTATAATCTCAATACCTATTCAAATTATATATTTTTCTATATATTATATTCAAATTAATATATAACTATACATTTAAAAATGATAATTTAAAATTGTGTTATTCTATATGTATGTATTATTTAAGGAGGAATGTTGGTGAGTAAAGAAAACAAAACCGCAATTAAAATTACTCTTGCTTACTTAAGTTTCATTGTAGGCGCTGGTTTTACTACTGGCCAAGAGTTATTACAATTTTTTGTAAACCATGGAAATTATGCATATATAGCCGCAATTATTACAGGTATCATTGTAACCTTTGGTACACGTCAAACTTCAAAAGTAGGTTACCGTTTAGATGCAAATCAATACGATATTTCATTACATAGCTTATTTGGTAAAGTATTAGGAACCATTATTGATTATTTAATTGTTTTCTTTTTATTTGGATTAACTGTCGTTATGATTGCTGGTGGTGGATCCGCATTACAACAAGGATTTAATGTTCCTACATGGATAGGTTCATTCATAATTGTTTTATTATTATTTTTCATTCTACTTTTAAATTTCAATAAAATCATTAGCGTGTTAGGTATCGTCACACCCTTTTTAGTTATCGCTGTGTTTATTATTGCCGGATTTAATATTATTCAACCTACTGTCCCTTTTAATGAGGTAGCTCAGCATATTCAACCTTCAAAAACAAATACTCCTCATGCCTGGTGGTGGGACGCTATTTTATATGGTGGTATTATTATAGGAAATAGCTTCAGCTTTTTAACTATTATAGGCGGAGATGCAGAAAGTCATAAGATTGCCAGACGAGGTGCAGCTTATGGAGGCATCGTATTTAGTATACTATTACTGATTATGATTGCAGGTTTACTTGCGAATGTTGAAAATGCTAACAGTGTCGATATACCTACATTATTATTGGCTAAAGATATTCATCCTTGGCTTGGTGTTCTTATGTCAGCTGTCATGGTAGGTGTTATTTTTAATAGTTGTGTGGGAATGATTTATCCTTTCTTAATTCGCTTTTCTGATTTTCGTACACCACGTTATTTTATATTATTAATTTCTTCGTTAGTTTTAGCATTTATACTAAGCTTTGTGGGATTCGCCGATTTAATTAATATTGTCTTTCCAATTGTAGGCTACATCGGCTTATTCATTGCAATCGCTTTATTAATACGTTGGGTATATAATAAAACTACTAAGAAAAAGCTTATGTAAGTATAATAATAAAGTTAAAAAAGCATCCCTCACTTTGTGATGAGCTTCTGCATTCAATTAATGATGAATCTATTAGTACTATAACTTTGAAAATAATATCTATATCAAAATTATAACTTCATTATCACTTTGACATTCACAACGCTATCATATACGCATAACTTAATTAAATGAAAAGGGTGAACTGATTACATGATTAAATAATTCCATTTTGAATCTAAGACAATGAAGTTTTTTACTACACATGCGTACTTTATTTGTAATGCTTTTTAAGGTAGTAACGCACAAGTATCAAACATCGCTCAACAAGCATTAAGTAAAATCACTGATCAACTCAATAAACAAATTAGTAAGCAAAATGTTGAGTTATTAGCTAAAAACAAAATAGATTTACCAAGTAATCAATTTGATAACTTTGTTAATCCTGTGAAAGTTGAAACAACAACTTTAAATAAAGTTAAAGACCACCAAGGTAATGGTAATGCAGCTTCTGCAATGTTTACACCTGTATGGTTCTCAGCAATGATTACAGCAGTACTATCATTCTTAACATTTAAGAATAGAGATAAATTAGCATCACATAAAGATAAACTATGGTTTATCAGTAAAATCATTCTATCTGTTACAATAACTGCTTTTGCTGGTGCATTTGCGTATGTTTATTACACAGGTGGCGTGTTGAATTTTGACTTTAACCAACCATTTGATACAGCTATATTCATAGCAATTGCGATTTTAGGATTTGCATCGCTCATATTAGGTGCAATGGTTTGGATAGGATTTGGCGCAATTCCAATATTTATTTTATATCTATTCTTTACTATACAAGCAGTTATGCTGCCTAAAGTAATGGTATCAGAATTCTATCAAGATTATATTATCCCTTGGAGCCCATTCTATCATTATCTCAACACTTTAAAGGATCTGCTTTATAATGATTCAAGCTTAGCTATGGACAGAACAATATGGATGTTCATTGCATTTATCATATTTGGTTTAGCATCGCTAATTTCAGCCTCTTATGTAAAAAAGAAAACTAGTTAACAAGGTATTTTGTCTAATATAGTTTTCATCAAAAAAAGCCTTCAAATTATTAAATGAAGGCTTTTTTCTAGTTCTTACTTTTCCCTATCACTTATGATAACTTTCAAAAAATATAACAGCAATTCTCATAAATCTCATACGTTCCGATACGTTCAAAATCCCTTTATGAAGCGGCTGAAAAAACCGCATCACTTATGATACGCTTCTGCGTATCGTTTTACGATGCTTTTTTTACGGTACTTTTTTAATACTAGTCTAATCTTATGACGGCCGGTTCAATATTGAAATGTAGCATAGCCCTGCCCTTTATATTTAATTTCGTATGGCATTTTAGTAGAGAGATATTGAAATTTAGATTTTTCTTTATCAAAGTATTTCACTTTAATTGTTAAATCATTACTGTAAGAAAATGGCTCTCCATTTTTCATTCTATATGAAGCATGTATAAATTCTCTCAAAATGAACGAAGGTAGTTTTACTTTTAAAACTTCATCAGGTTTAATGTAATTGAACTTTAATTTGGAACCCAAATACCCTTGAAAATCCTTAATTATTGGTTACATAGGAAATCCCAACGTTAGAAAAGCAGGAGTGCAATCTGAGTGAACTATAACCCGAATAATGGACAGTTAATAAAAAACATCCATTATTCGGGTTTTTCTGTGCCCACTCAATGATCTTCTTTATAATGAAACAAAGTATTGGAACGGAGGCAGCTTATGGCACAGCATTTTTCAGCATTTGAAATGAAGCAGTTAGAAAAGAATCCAAATATTCTCAGAGTCTCAGAGCGCTCGATCACTTATCATCCGGAATTCAAGAAGGTGGCTGTCCAAACCTATCTTTCAGGGGGCACACCGGTGCGGATATTCATTGACCATGGATTTGACCTGGCGATTATCGGAAAAGAACAGCCGGACCGGTCCCTCAGCCGGTGGCGAAAAACATATGAAAAGCATGGTGAGGTCGGACTGAAAAATGATTCCCGGGGCAGAGGGGCCACAGGACGGCCATCCGACACGGCGCGCTCAGCAGCAGAAAAAATTAAAGCGGGCTGAAGCACGGATCAAATATTTAGAGGCAGAAAATGAATTTCTAAAAAGCTCGAAACACGCGAAAGGCAGGCGAAGCATCAGAGACGAGACTAAAACCGTCTGAAGTATATGAACTGATCGAACAATTCCATCGCAAGCATCCACTTAAAAATATGGTATCCCACCTATGTAAGCTCTCTGGTGTCAGCCGAAGTGGTTATTACGCGTATTTAAAAGGAGAGGCAGGCAAATGAGAATGAAAAATGACGACAAAGACGCGGCATTGATTGAAAAGATTTTTGATGCAGAAAAGGGAAAAGTCGGTGCACTACAAATCAAACTGTTTTTGGAGAACGATTACGGCATCATCATGAACCACAAAAAGATACGGCGATTGATGAAAAAATATCATTTAACCGCAACAATCAGACAAGCCAAACCGTACAGGCATATGTTGAAAGCGACGAAGGTGCACAGCACAAGCAAGAATTTGTTGGGCCGGACATTCGATCAAAATGAACCGGGCAAAGTGTATCTGACCGACATCACTTACATTTACTATGGAAACGGCCAAAAAGCATATATCTCCTGCGTCAAAGACAGTATAACGAAAGAAATCATTACCCATGTCGTCTCACGCTCTCTAAAGATGGATATCGTCTATCGCATCCTCAAACAGCTGAATGAAACCGTAGAATTGTTTCATCCGGAAGCAATGATATATTCCGATCAGGGCATCCATTATACCCACCCCGAGTTCCAGAACAGAGTCAAACAACTGGGTCTCCGCCAATCCATGTCCCGTCGGGGAAACTGCTGGGATAATGCCCCTATGGAATCCTTCTTTGGTCATTTTAAGGATATGGTGGACCATAAAGCGTGCCAGTTCTTTAAAGAACTGAAGCATACAGTTGGTAATTATATCAATAAGTATAATAATGAAAGATATCAGTGGTGATTAAAAAAGATGACCCCGGTACAATACCGAGGTCATCTACTCGCAGCATGACGCTTTTTTTAATTGTCTAAATTATGGGTTACAGTTCAATGTTTGGTCTATTATTTTATTTTTAATAGTAATTATCGGCGTCACATTATATGTATATTTCAGATCTAGAAGTGTAAATAAAAACAGTGCATCCGGATATTTTATGGGCGGACACAGCCTGGCCGGTTTAGCTGTAGCTTCTACAATAATCATGAAAACTTATCAACCGAACAGCTCGTCGGACAAAATGGCCAGAGCTTTGTTGCAGGTATGGAAGTTATGGAATGAGAAGTAACAGCAACAGTAGCAGTAGTGCTTTTGTGCTGGGTGTTTTTGCCTAAGTATTTAAAATACGGAATCATCACGATTTCAGAATTTATTGAAATGCGTTACGATGTTTTTACTAAAAGACTCGTATCACTTTTATTTATATTCACGTATATAGTATCGTTCCTGCCGGTTGTTTTATATTCGGAATCACTGGTGTTTAATCAGTTATTCAAGGTCAGCGAATCTCTGAATGTGAGCGATAATACTGCAGTTATTATTATCGCAGCGGTAATCGGCGCTGTCGGTATACTGTATTTATTTATCGGCGGACTGTCACTCAGTGCCTACAGTGATACGCTGTACGGCATCAGCCTAATATTCGGCGGCTTGCTTGTCACAGTGCTTGCGTTTAAATATTTAGGAGATGAAAGCTATCTGCATGGCTTCGACCACATTGTTAAAGAAACTCCTAAGAAATTAAACGGCTGGGGTGCAGTAGATTCAACGATTGTACCGTGGCCGACCCTGATGTTCGGGATGTTCTTTAATAACTTGTTTTTCTGGTGTACAAACCAGATGATTGTGCAAAAAGCACTGGCTGCGAAAATCTTAAAAGAAGCGCAGAAAGGCGCAATATACTTAAGCATATTTAAAATATTCAGTGCACTTTTCTTATTACTTCCGGGTATTATTGTATTTAACATATTCCATGGAGATGTATGGAGTACAGCTGATAATGCATATCCGATGCTGATTAATACACTCTTACCTGAATGGGCCTTAGGTATCTTCGGTGCGATTATTTTCAGAGTCATATTGAGTTCATTTGTCGGGGCACTCAACAGTACGGTGACCTTGTTCTCACTCGACTTTTACAAATCATTTATAAATAAAAAAGTCTCAGGCAGAAGATTAGCAGTAGTGGGAAGAATCACAACTATAATTGTAGGTGTAATAGTAGTGATACTTGCACCGGTTATTTCGCTTTTCTCGTCAGGACTGTATGCGGTGGTGCAACAGTTTAACGGTATATACAGTCTGCCTGTTCTGATCCTTGTTGTAGTCGGATTCTTTGCGAAGAAGACATCGAAACTTGGTGCGAAAGTGACCTTTATTACACATATAGTTTTGTATACATCGACAAACCTACTGTTAAGGGATGTACATTATTTATATATACTGAGCGTACTCTTCTTTATAGACCTTGCTGAATTGCTGATATTTAACAAACTGTATCCATCGAATGAATTTGATTTAAGCAAAGACTTCTCAAAAGTGGATATGACACCTTGGAAATACAGATATGTCGCAGGAATTGCAGTCCTTGCAGTTGTTGTCGTCAGTTATATAATATTCTCACCGCTCGGAGTAGCGACGTAGAAATGAAAGAACGGATGAAAATCCGTTCTTTTTTATTTTAGTGTAATTGTCAATTTTACGTAGAGTTTAAACTGTAATTGAAAATATCTGTAAATCCACATATAATAAGTGGTATGATATTAGTATGCATTTCAAGTTTAACAACGGAGGTTACAAATGAAAAACACTAGAAAGAAACCTTTAATAGGCATGCTTAGACATTTTGAAAATCCAAATACAATGGCTAAAGCAGCAGCTTTGTCTGCCGAAATGTTAGATTGTGATTTCTTCTTTTTTAATCCAAAAGATGTAGACATAAATCATAAAAATATAAATGGATTGTTTTTAAAGAATGGAGAATGGATCAGAATGGTAACTGAATTTCCGGATGTCATTGATAATTCGCCTTCAAAGAAAATATCGAAAAATATTTATCAAGAACTTGAAAAAACGATTCCGTTTACTATGCACAGAATAGGAAACAAAGATTTCGTGAACAAAAGGCTGATTAATGAAAGATATGCAGAGTTAGTAATCCCTTATAGAGATTTGAAAAATATCAATGATGTTAAGGAAATGCTGAGTGTACACTCGAGAATAATTATAAAACCTTCCGGCGGAAACCGCGGTAAAGGAATTATTTATATAGAAAAGAAAGATGATAAATATACAATAAGGGCCGCCGAAAATATAAATACATATAATGAAACAGAAGTTGAAAAATACATATATAAACTTACAAATAAAAATTATATTGTTCAGAAGTATATTTCTTCAGTGACTAAATCAAGTCTTCCTTTTGATATACGGATTCATGTAAGACGGGGAGAAGGGGGTAATTGGCAAAGTGTAAAAATTTATCCTCGAATTGGAAGCGGCAGAAGTGTTGAAAGTAATCTCAGTCAGGGAGGATCAATTGCAAAAATTGTCCCATTCCTTAAATACAACTTTGCTGAAAAATGGAAAGTGATACTCGACGAATTAAGAAAACTTGCTAAAGAATTTCCAGTATATTTTCAAAAGGGATATGATTATGAGTTAGATGCTTTAGGTTTAGATATTGGTATTGATGAAAATGGGAAGCTTTGGCTATTTGAAGTCAACTCATTTCCAGGATGTACAATGTTTGAGCTTGACGCTCAGGAAGTTGCCATGAAGTATGCGAAATATTTAGCATTGCAAGAAGAAAATAAGTTAACGGTAAATCAGATTGTAAAAAATGAAAATAAGAAACCGGTTATTGCTATGTTGTCACCGTCTAAAGGTATCAGCAAATTAAAAATGGCATGTGTCGCTGCAGCAAGTATGTATAATTGTGAGTTTTTCTATTTCACACCTGATGACATTGATTATGGAAATAAAATAATTCATGGAAAAACATACATAAATCATAAATGGGAAACTAAAGAATATTCATATATCCAAGATATTGATGTTGTATATGATCGTATTCGACTGGTGGGAAGAAAAAAATATAAGAAAATCTATGATACTTTGAGTCACATCCCTTTAACTCATAATGCATTTGGAGGTTCTTTAAATAAAATTGAGGTGTATGACAAATTTAAAGAAGAAGGTTCTTTAGCAGAATATATAATTCCTTATATTTATTATCAAAATACCAATGAAACAATTAAATTTATTAAAAAATATAAGAAGATTATCATAAAGCCCCAGATTGGTCTGATGGGTAATGATTTATATTATATTGAATTAAGTGACAAAAACTACAGAATTGTATATAAAAATAAAGAATTAAGTATGAATCAAGAAGAATTTGAACAATGGCTGAATAAAACTGTAGATAAGAATGCTTATGTTGTCCAGAAGTATATTATGAGTCGTACTAAGGATTATCAAGCATTTGATATCAGATCGCATCTAATGCGGAACTACAATAATAAGTGGGAAATCGTTGTGATTTTACCGAGAATTGGGATTGAATTTGAGAAAATGACGCCAATGAAACTGGGAGGTTATACAGGACTGTGGGAAGGTTTCATAAAGCGTAATTATGGCGATGAAAATTACGAAACTATTAATAAAAAAATGCGCTGGTTATCTAGAAGATTCACTGACTTATTTGAAGAATTATTTAAGACGAAAATAAGTGAGATAGGAATAGATTTTGCAATTGATGAGAATGGACATATCTATCTTTTAGAACTCAATTTAAGAAGACCAGGATTTCTCTATTATGAATTTGATGTTGCAAAAAGAGCAATCGGTTATGCAAAATATTTGTCTGAGATTAATAAAAAATAGTATGACAATTAATTTCTACTGAAAGAAAACTGAAATAATGGATTTACACTTAATAAATGAACTTAGCAATAAAGAAATTCATCAATCTTCTCATGGCACTGCCTGTCATTTTTGAGACAATAATAAAACACCCTCTAAACAGCCTTTTGACGGTATTGTACTGGCAACTGGCTGTTTAGTTTCTTTTGAATACGGATATGGTTATAATAGTCAATATACTCTTCGAAAATTTGTATTACACAAGCATTTGTTGTGCGATAGATTTCGTCGAGGTATAACATTTCAGACTTTAGCGAGGAGTGAAACGTTTCGATGAGGAAATTATCAGCGGGCGTGCCTTTACGGGACATACTCATGGTAATTCCTTTCTTTTTGACTGTTTTTTGATAAGCATAAGACGTATAAACAGAACTTTGATCACTATGAAGAATACAGCCCTCTGATAGCTCTGCTATTTGATTTAGGGTATCCAATACGAAGGCTGTATCTTGTGTGGATCCAATAGTGTAGGCCACGATTTCACCATTGCATAGATCCTTTATACTCGAAAGATACATCATAGATTGACCAAAAGGCAAGTACGTAATATCAGTCACTAATCTTTTGAGAGGCTGTATAGCCGTGAAATCACGTGATACGATATTGGGTGCTACATATACAGGTTGTCCTGTTCGCTTGCGTTTTTTCAATTTAACACGGCACTGCCAACCGTTCTTCTGCATGACACGTTGTACCCTTTTCTCACTTACACCAGGGTATAGACTGGCAATCATTCGATAGCCATAATGAAATTTATTCTTTTTACACAAGTCGCCAATCTGTTGGTCTCGTTCTTCTTTTTGTGTGTGCTGATTAGCTGTTTTACGCCAACGATAGTATGTAAATCGGGCTACTCCTAAGTGCAGGCACACTTTACTTACCGTCATTACTTCTTTTAACTCTTCTACTAGCTGATAACTGAACCACTACTTTTGGTACCACGTCCTCTCCAAGTCTCTGTACTTTTTTAAAATATCTACCTGTTGTCGCAAATACCGATTTTCTGCTTGAAGTTCAGCTGTTTCACTTTCATTTTCTGGTACTTTCCATACGTGTATTGCTTTCCAACAGGCTTTTGGAAGCGATGAAGTTCGCCATTACGATACCATTTCATCCATGTTTTGAGTTGCGTTACATTACGGATGCATAGTTCTTCCATTACTTGCTTCACAGGAACACCGGCCAATCTCATTTCAATAGCTTTCATTTTCACTTCTGCTGGATAACTTACTCTCGTCGCCATAGAAAAAACACCTCCAAATTGATTTCATAAGGTTCTATACCCTATTTTCAACGAAAGGTGTTTTTATTTGTCTCATTTTTTTAGGTCAGTTCCTATTGTGCTGCACCCCTAAAGTTGGACACTAAACCCAACTTTAGGGGTGTTTTTGTATGAAAAATAAAAAGCCTAGCTTTGAATTTAAGGTAAAGTAGTTAATGAATATTTAAACAAAGCAGGAGGATATAAATTTTTAGGTAAAAAGCATAATGTGAATAGATCGCTTATTCAAACATGGGTTGGACAATATAAAACATATGTCTAAGAAAGAAAATAGCCAAAAACAAGTATCGAAGAGTAAACTGCTGAATGAAACAAAACGCGAAGAGTTAGAACATCTAAGAGAAGAACTAAGGTCAAAGGCAAGAAATTATATCTATCAACAATTATGGACTGTTATAACTCTGAAATTATCACATATAAGGTCAGTCGTTCACCGAACTTAGATATCACGATTCAACCGTTAAAACAGGCGTTTGAACGACATCGAAATGATTTAAATCAATTAATGGTTCACTCGGATCAAGGATTTCATTATCAGTATAGTAGTTGGGGAAACACCATAACAGAATTTGGTGCGACAACGAGCATGTCACGTAAAGGGAACTGTTTAGATAATTCACCGACGGAGAACTTCTTTGGAATATTATGTTTTATGGAGAAGTCTTCAAGACATATGAAGCATTAGAAATCGCAGTACATGAATATATTAGATACTATAATAAAGATAGAATTGAGCTAAAATTAAAAGGCATGTCTCCTGAAGAATTCGGAAAACATACCTTACAATCTGCTTAATTCTAAAAGTGCAACTTTTGGGTAGCACATCATATAGTCGTCTGTTTTTAAATAAGGACCTTTATTAAACTTTACAACAAAAAAAACTTACTATCGATGATACGCTTCTACGTATCGGTTAATGTTGCGGTTTTTAATTAACGTCTTTTTGTTATAAGTCTTAAAGAATATTAAAAAACAACATTATTTTCCTTAACTGAAACGAAAGAACGACAAATTCCATACTATTACATTGGAATTTGTCGTTCGTTTATTTGTTATAAGCATACAAGAACGATTCATTCTGGAAATTTATATCAAATATTTGCTTATGTAAAAAATGAAGCATTTCAATTAAAATCGAAACAGATAAATGTTGCGGGGATATTACTGTATGCGAAAACGGATGAACAACTTGTACCTGATAATACGTTTCAGATGAGTGGTAATACGATTAGTGTCAAAAACATTGGATTTAAATCAAGATTTTATTCATATTGCTAAACAACTAGATGATATTGTATATAATTATTTTAAGATATAAAATAGTTAGCAGATATTGTAAAATTTCAACAATCCATATACGATATATGCAAATTAAAATGACAGTTTTGACTTATAACAAAGGAGTTAATGACAATGAAACACATGCATTTATCTGTTTTAGCTTATAGTACAGGTCTACATCCTGCCTCTTGGAGACTACCACATTCATATGTTGAAGAAGTTGGAGATATTGATTTTCAAATTAAGTTAGCGAAATTAGCCGAAAAAGGTAAACTAGATGCATTCTTCTTAGGTGATGGTCAATATATTTCTGGAGAAGAAACGGGACATATTTCTTATTATTTTGAACCACTAACGGCGCTTGCTGCCATTTCACGTGAAACACATTCAATTGGTTTGATAGGTACCATTTCTTCTTCTTTTTATGAACCTTATCTTGCAGCACGTATGCTTTCAAGTTTACATCAAATATCTCATGGGCGTATTGGGGCAAATATTGTAACATCTCAATTTGATTTAGAAGCACAAAACTACTCGATGCAAGCTTTACCACATCTTGAAAAACGTTATGAACGAGCAGATGAATTTATTAATGTAATGAAAAAATTATGGGAATCATTTACTGTAGAGGCTATCGTTAATCACAAAAACTCAGGAATTGGTTTAAATCATCAGTATATTCATCCACTTCATTATCAAGGAAAGTATTTTCAAGTTGCCGGAGCTATTAACATTCCAACACCAAAATATGGTCGACCACGTTTATTTCAAGCAGGAACTTCTATTCCAGGTCGTGATTTAGCAGTACGACACGTGGATGCTATTTTTTCAATTGCTTGGAATTTACAAGATGGCCAACAGTTCAGACAAGACATTCATCAACGTGCCATGGAAGAAAATCGTCAACCACCTCTTGTATTACCAGGTCTCACCGTTTATGTTGATGAGAATGAGAAGGACGCTTATAAACTTAAACAGCAATTAGATGATATGATCCCACTTGAAAAACGCAAGAAACAATTATCTAAAGCCATTGGTCTAGATATAAGTGAATGGACACTAGATGAAGTCGTACCATCATTACCACCTTATGATGCATTAGAGAAAAAAGTTGTAAAATCTGTGTATGAAGCCGTACAGCGTGCTATTATGACCGAGCAACTTACCTTACGCGATGTATTAGATCGATTTGGTACTTGGGTAGGACATAAAACGATAGTGGGAACACCGGAACAAGTAGCGGATGAAATGATTGAATGGTTTGAAAAAGAAGCGTGCGATGGTTTTATGTTAATGTCACCAACATATCCAAACGCATTTGAAAAATTTATTTATTTAGTCATTCCAGTTCTTCAAGCGCGTGGCGTGTTTAGAAAAGAATATGAAAGTCATATGTTAAAAGACCATTTAAATATAAATACAGAGAAAGTATAATTAAACTTCCTTTTATTCAATAGATATCATAAAAAAAGACTTCCTCCATTAGGGGGAAGTCTAAAATGTTCTTCATATTATTCCATTTTAACTTTTGCTTTATCAGATTCTTTTTTATATTTTTGATACATAATCCAAAGAATAATTCCCCATACTGGTATAAATAATACGATTCTGTTGCAAAGTTGAAAAATAAATGTCTAATCTCAATTTTAAAATAATACTTTGTGTTAACTTGTTAGCATGATGCTAATTTCATGGCATGGTAAAAATCCGTAGATCTGAAGAGACCTGCGGTTCTTTTTATATAGACCGTAAATACATTCAATACCTTTTAAAGTATTCTTTGCCGTATTGTTACTTTGATATCTTGTCTTTCTTACTTTAATATGACGGTGATCTTGCTCAATGAGGTTATTCAGATATTTCGATGTACAATGACAGTCGAGATTCAGTTTAAATGCTTTAATTACTTTAGCCATTGCTACCTTCGTTGAAGGTGCTTGATCTGTAATCACCTTTTGAGGTTTACCAAATTGTTTAATGAGACGTTTGATAAACGCATATGCTGCATGATTATCTCGTTGCTTAAGCAACCAAATATCTAATGTATGTCCCTCTGCATCAATGGCACGATATAAATAGCTCCATTTTCCTTTTATTTTGATGTATGTCTCATCAATACGCCACTTATAATAAGCTTTTTTATGCTTTTTCTTCCAAATCTGATACAAAATTGGACATATTCTTGAACCCAACGGTAGACCGTTGAATGATGAACGTTTACACCACGTTCCCTTAATATTTCAGATATATCACGATAACTCAATGCATATCTTAGATAGTAGCCAACGGCTACAATGATAACATCTTTACTGAATTGTTTATATCTGAATTAGTTCATACAAAAGACTCCTTTTTATTAAAATTATACTATAAATTCAACTTTGCAACAGAACCATCTACTTTTATGACACGCTATTATATTGTTCTTCAGTCACAGGCTCTAAGAATTCAGATGGGCCGGCTGTAATTGCTATATGTTCAAACCAACTATCTGCAGTAGCTCCATGCCAATGTTTGATGCCTTTGTGAGTCACTACTACAGAACCCGGATATAATTTTTGCGCTTCTTTGCCCTCTTCTTGGTACCAACCTTCGCCACCAGTTACAAGTAGAATTTGATATCCTTCGGTATGGATATGCCAATTATTTCGACACGCAGGTTCAAAAGTAACGTTTCCAACAACTACGTCAACATCCTCATCATTAACTAAAGTATTTAAGTAACTTTGACCAGTAAAAAATTCCGCGAAAGCATCATTTGGTTCACCACTAGAGAATATAACGCCATTTTGAACTTCTTCATGATTTGTCATTTTGAATCTCTCCTATTATCAATTATTTATCGTAAACTTGTTTAGCTATATTGAAGGCAGACCATGCCTTTGTCCAACCTACATAAAAAGCTAGATGTGTAATAATCTCAGATATTTCTTCTTTTGTAATACCATTTGCTTTACCTATATTTAAGTGTGCAGTTAATTGCTCAAAGTTCCCAGCTGTAATTAATGCAGTTATTGTTATCATACTTCTCTTATAAAGTTCTAACTTTTCTTCCCTCGACCAAACTTCGCCAAATAATACATCATTATTTAACTCTGCAAACTTAGGGGCAAAGTCACCTAAATTATCTCTTCCAGCAGTTTGTTTTTTAACCATAATAACTCACCTCAATTATTATTATTTAACATTTTTGAATACTGCAACTTAATAATAATGTTCCTAAACACATACCTCTAATGCTTAAATTAATAAAAGGTATACCCAAAAGGCATACCTCTAGTTGTTAAAAGTTCAGGCTATAGCTTAATCATGAACCTTTACAGATTTTAAAAATTCTATTGTTTCAACTGAATCAAAGTCTATAATTGAACTTTTTCCTTTATCTAATTCAGCTATTTGTTCCATATCTTCTTGAGATAATTCAAAGTCCCAAATATCATAATTTTCCTCGATTCGTTCTTTCGTTACTGATTTTGGAATCGTTACAATACCTAGTTGTATTGTCCATCTTAAGATAACTTGTGCAACAGTCTTTCCATATTTTTGTCCAATAGATTTTAAAGTATCATGATTAAAAATGTCATCAATACCTTCCGCAAACGGCGCCCAAGCTTCTAATTGCACATCATATTGACTTAAAATTGGTTTTATTTCTTTCTCTTGGAAGAAAGGATTATGCTCGATTTGGTTGATTGCTGGTTTAATTCGTGTATAAGTTATGAGATCCACTAATTGTCTTGTATTAAAATTACAAACCCCAATAGCTTTGATTTTCCCTTCTTCGTATAGTTCTTCAATAGCTTTCCAAGCACCATAATAATCATTGTATGCCTGATGAACAAGATATAAATCAATATAATCAACGTCTAGTTTATGCAATGATTCTTCAAATGCTTTTTTTGTTTTCTCGTAACCATAATCCTGAATCCATACTTTAGTAGTAATAAACAGTTCTTCTCTCGGTATTTCACTACGTTTAATAGCACGGCCTACCGCTTCCTCATTCATGTATGCCGCAGCTGTATCAATTGAACGATATCCTGTCATTAATGCATGATAAACACTTTCTTCACATGTTTTTAAATCCTCTACTTGATATACTCCAAAGCCTAACATTGGCATTTTCACACCATTATTTAAAATGACATTCTTCATAATATTTTGCCCCCTTAATTGAATTTAAAGTTTCTTATGTATCAAATTATAGACTCATAGGATTTGACAAGGAACGATAAAAAAGTTAACTTAGCTTAAACTAAAAGTTGATACAAGAGGAGAGATGACCAATGTATAGTCGTCAAATCGAAGTGTTTGTTCAAGTTGTGGAACAGAAAAGTTTTAGTAAAGCAGCAGAAGAGTTATTTATTTCTTCAACTGCTATTATGAAACAAATAAATTCATTAGAGGATCAAGTAGGTGTTACGCTTCTAAATCGCTCGAATAAAGGTATTTCACTAACTCCTGCGGGGAAATCTTTTTATGAAGATGCTAAAGAAATTATAAAACTTTCAAATCAAGCAATCCAACGAGCTAAAAATATAATGTCAGGTAACACATATGCAGTAAGGATTGGCACTTCTAATTTAAATTCTCTTAAACAATTAGATTCTATTTGGAAAAAGATAAATAATACATACCCTCAAATAAATCTCGAGGTTATACCTTTTGAAGATAATTCCTTATCTAATTTAGAAATCATAAAATCTTTAGGTACTTACCTAGATATCATTATTGGTCCTTGTGATTCACAAGAATGGACAGAATATTGTAACACTTATATACTCGGCTACTACCAGCTATGTTGCGCTGTACCTACTGACCACAAATTAGCTCATAAAAAAGAAATTAATTTAGAAGATTTACATGGTGAGCATTTAATGATGGTTGAAGAAGGCAATAGTCATAGTAACGATCAGTTACGGAAATACATTGAATTCAATCACCCACAAATTAAAATTAAAGATACTTCTTATTATTACGATTTAGAAGTCTTCAATCAATGTGAACAAATGGGCTACATCCTTTTAACATTAGACGAATGGGCAAACGTTCACCCATCCCTTGTTACCATTCCTCTAAATTGGCATGGTAATCAAGTGCCTTATGGTTTGATCTATACAAAAAAGACAAATGAATCCATTAATAAATTTATTGAGAGTATTATAAAAGTTACAAAGTAAGTTATCATCAGTAATAGTTATATTAAATCCACAAAAATAGCGAAGCACATTTACTCTCGTAAATTGCTTCGCCATTTCATTCATTCTTATATATTCAATTATTAAAGTTCTTTCGTAAGGTCTGTATTTCGTGCTTTTATAAATGGTATATATTGAATAACATTACCAAACAACTGACTCTTCATGAACTTCATTCTGACTTTAACATTTTTCTCTCTTTTTTGTATTTCTTTTTCGTTATCCGTAACGAAAGAACGACAAATTCCATACTATTACATTGGAATTTGTCGTTCGTTTATTTGTTATAAGCATATATTTTACAGACTTCTAAATTAATTGTTACAACAATTATTATTATCCTGCTGTTCTTTTTCATTCTTCTCTGTTTTTTCTTCTATTTCTACTGAACAACATGACTGCGCTTGAGGTTTTAATTTTTTCAATGCATCTTTGATACCCATTTAATTCACCTCCTTAAATAATTAAGTTAACAATTAGGCCAGTAGCAATAGCCACAACTAAAATTGCGATAACGAATGAGACTACAAATTTTTTCTTGAATAATTTCGATAATAATACAACTTCTGGAATACTTGCACCAGCACCACCAATGATCAACGCAACTACTGTTCCTAAAGACATCCCTTTTGATGCTAATGCTTCAGCGATAGGTAACATTGTTTCAGGTCTGATATACATTGGAATGCCTATAACAGATGCAATGAATACAGATATAACGCCATCACCACTTGCGTATTTTGTAATAAATGTTTCGGGTACAAATCCATATATGAACGCTCCAATAAACACACCAATAAATAGGTAAGGAAGCATTGGATATAAAAATGCCCACGCATCATTTAATGCTTGTTTAAAAAGAGATCTCGTTTTATTAGCAAAAAATCCATCGCCTTTAACATTTACTCCTTTATAAGTTTCAGCTAAATTCATTTTTGAAAATACAAAACCTGTTAAGATACTAAATATTGCTAGTACAACAAAATAAACTATTGCAACTTTCCAACCCAGTAAGGCCCATAACATAAATATCATTAAGGGATTCATTAAAGGTGACGCAATTAAAAAGCTGATTGCAGGACCAAAAGGTACTTTAGAATTTAATAAGCCTGCAAGTATAGGAATTGTAGAACAAGAACAAAATGGGGTCATCGCACCAAACACCATCCCCAACATATAACTAATTGCTTGATTAGGCTTGCTCAAAAGTCTTTTGATTTTTTCTTCCGAAACTACTTGTTGAATTAAACTTACAATAAAGCTCACGATGATGAACAGTATTAATAATTCAAAAAATAGCATTAGAAATGTTTTTATAAATTCCATAATTGAATCTATCATTAGTATAACGCCTCCAAATTTTATTAATCAACATTTATTGATATATTAATCAAAAAAAATTGATTAACACTACATTAAAAAAGATACTTAAAGTATCTTACAACAAGTATCTTCGTTTAAAACAACCTGTATTTGTTGTTCATTAATTTTGTAATAATTCCATGTCCCATGTTTTTCAGCACTCAGTATATTAGCATCTACTAATTTTTTTAAATGATACGAAAGTTTAGATTGCTTTAACTCTAAAAATTCTTCTAAATCACAAACACATAAAGCTTTTTTTTCACTTTGATTTATTGTTTGTAGAATCGATAATCTAATTTTATCTGCAAGTGCATTAAAAATTTGTTCATAAAATTCTAATTCGTTTTCTGTCATCATACTCGTATCAATGTTAACAGATTGCATCATTCATCAGCTTCTTTCTATCTATCATTTTCAATTCGAATGTAACGATAGTATGCTTGTGCGACATACTTTTAAATTTTTCAGAATAACTAAGAAATAATTAAAATAAATCAATTTTTTTTGATATAACTATTATAAATAATATAATGTATTATTGCAAAAAGTAACATCTATATAGATGTTTGTCTATATAGATGTTAATCTATAATAAAGGAGGGATGACATACATATGTCTTATAAGGAACTATCATTACAATTAAAAATTTTATCGGATCCAAGTCGATTAGAAATATTAGACTTATTATCTTGCGGTGAATTATGTGCTTGTGATTTATTAGCGTATTTTCAATTTTCACAACCTACATTAAGTCATCATATGAAAATTCTAGTAGATAATGAATTAGTATCTACACGAAAAGACGGTACTAAGCACATGTACCGACTTAATCATAAGTCCTTAGATTCAATCAATAATGAATTAACTTATATTAGTTCTCCTACTCAACAATGTATGTGTAAAAAGATAAAGACAGGTGAATGTAAATAATGACTATTCTAGCGATTATTATTTTTCTTTTAACTCTCATGTTTGTTATTTGGCAACCTAAGGGGTTAGATATTGGTATTACAGCATTGATTGGTGCTATCATCGCTATTATTACAGGCGTTGTGAGTCTCTCGGATGTTATTGAAGTTACAGGGATTGTTTGGAATGCGACGTTAACCTTTGTCGCTGTTATACTCATTTCATTAATTTTAGATGAAATTGGATTTTTCGAATGGGCAGCTATACATATGGTCAGAGCTTCAAATGGTCATGGGTTTAAAATGTTTGTTTATATTATGTTGTTAGGCGCTATTGTAGCAGCTTTCTTTGCGAACGATGGAGCTGCATTAATTCTCACTCCAATCGTGCTCGCTATGGTAAGAAATTTAGGATTTAATCAAAAAGTCATTTTTCCTTTTATCATTGCAAGTGGATTCATTGCAGACACTACGTCTCTTCCATTAATTGTAAGTAATTTGGTTAATATCGTTTCTGCTGACTACTTCCATATTGGATTTATTGAATATGTAAATCGCATGATGATTCCAAATCTATTTTCTTTACTTGCAAGTATCGTTGTATTATGGCTATATTTCAGAAAAGTTATTCCTAACCATTTTGAAATTAAAAATCTTAAAACGCCTGATCAAGCCATTAAAGATCCAAAATTATTTAAGTTTTCGTGGATTGTTTTATCAATCTTACTCATTGGTTATATAGTTAGTGAATTTATTCAAATTCCAGTATCGTTAATTGCTTGTTTGATTGCATTGATATTTACTGTATTGGCCCATCAATCGAGAGTAGTAAATACGAAACAAGTGATCAAAGGTGCACCTTGGAATATTGTGCTCTTTTCTATAGGAATGTATTTAGTTGTATTTGGTCTGAAAAACGTAGGAATCACAACAATTTTAGCTGATGTATTATCCAATATTTCAAGCCATGGACTATTCAGCAGTATTATGGGCATGGGCTTTATTTCAGCTTTTTTATCATCAATTATGAATAACATGCCTACTGTTTTAATAGACGCAATAGCGATTGGTCAATCTAGTGCTACAGGTATATTAAAAGAAGGTATGATTTATGCGAATGTCATAGGTTCTGATTTAGGACCTAAAATTACGCCAATTGGTTCTTTAGCAACATTATTGTGGCTACATGTCTTAACACAAAAAGGTATGAAGATTTCATGGGGAACATACTTTAAAACTGGAATTCTCATTACTATTCCAGTCCTATTTGTAACACTTTTAGGTTTATACCTTACACTAATTATATTTTAAGAAAAGAGGCTTTAATTATGGATAAGAAAACAATTTATTTTATATGTACAGGTAATTCATGCCGTAGCCAAATGGCTGAAGGCTGGGGCAAAAAAATCTTAGGTGATGAATGGCAAGTATATTCTGGCGGTATTGAGGCACACGGTGTCAATCCTAAAGCAATAGAAGCTATGAAAGAAGTAGATATTGATATATCAAACCATACGTCAGACTTGATTGATAATGATATTTTAAAACAATCAGATTTGGTCGTAACATTATGTAGTGATGCAGACGATAATTGTCCTATTTTACCACCAAACGTTAAAAAAGAGCATTGGGGTTTTGATGATCCAGCAGGTAAAGAGTGGTCAGAATTTCAACGCGTTAGAGATGAAATTGGCAAAAAAATTAAAGAATTTGATAGTTAAGTAAAAAATTAATCAACGAAATACAAGGAGCTTTGTATGTATAAATATATAAATATATTTTTAGTTGCATTAAAACTTGGATTACTATCATTTGGAGGACCAACTGCCCACTTAGGTTATTTTTATGATGAGTATGTTAAGAAAAGAAAATGGCTTGATGAAAAAGAATACTCAGATTTAGTAGCGCTATGCCAGTTTTTACCTGGACCTGCAAGTAGCCAAGTTGGTATTGGTATAGGTACTATTAGAGGAGGAATTCTGGGAGGAATTATTTCTTTTATTGGTTTTACACTTCCTTCTGTGATTATACTTATGGTTTTTTCAGCATTATTTATTAACAATGACTCTAGTTTAACTTGGATCCAAGGTTTAAAACTAGTAGCTGTTGCCATTGTTGCCCAAGCCATAATAGGTATGGGTAAAAAATTAACAAATACCAAAAGTACTATTACATTGGCATTATTTGTTCTTATATTATCTCTAACAATCAATAATCTTTACATTCAAGTAATCGCATTATCTATTACTGGTATATATGGTCTTATCTTTTTAAAAGAAACCTCTACAGATATAAATAATTTAAGAGTGAAGACATTTAAATTACCTAAAATGTTAGGGTTTATTTCAATTTCATTATTTTTTTTACTATTAATTGTATTACCTATAGTTAGTTCTATGACGAATAATTTATGGCTCAGAATGTTCGATAGTTTTTATAGATCTGGTTCTTTAGTGTTTGGAGGTGGTCATGTCGTATTACCTTTATTAGAAAATGAATTTGTACCACAAGGTTTGATATCACCTGATAGTTTCATAACGGGTTATGCTGCTGCTCAAGCTGTACCTGGACCATTATTTACGTTCTCTTCATATATTGGCATGTCTATAGAAGGTATTGGAGGAGGAGTTTTGGCTACTATCGCTATATTCCTACCAGCATTTCTATTATTATTTGGAGTGTTACCATTTTGGGATGATATTAAATCTAACACTTATGCTGAAGGTTTTTTAAAAGGTATAAGCGCGGGTGTAGTCGGTATTCTTATCGCTGCATTTTATAATCCGATTTGGGCTTCAACTATTAAATCAGAATTAGATTTTGTTCTAGCTAGCTCATTATTCGTATTCCTGGTTTATTATAAATTACCTTCCTGGTCTATTGTGCTAATAGGCATTATAATAGGTATAATGTTTTACTAATCTTTCTCGTTCATAATCAAAGAATAAATTTTATAAGTATAGTTATTAAAGTAACCATTATAAATTAAAATAATTGATCTCGTGTAATTATAGTACTTTATATCAATGTAAAAGATAGTAAAAAAGGCTCTATAATAAATTACTTATTAGGTGTAGATGTAGAATTATTTAATACATATCACTACGTTCATGAGCTAAGAAGATTATTAAAAGAAAATCAAATAGAGAAATTTAATCATAAACTCTTTTCTATTCATCTTTCAGATGTGTGTCCTAAATTACACCCAGTCATTAGAACTTTAAGACGATTAGCAGCTTTCATCGAAAATACTATGACATATTCTAACCTGACCAACGGTCCGTTAGAAGGAATTAATAATAAAATCAAACTCATTAAAAGGGTATCTTTTGGTTATAGAAATTATGATAATTTGCGTAATCGAATTATTATAACTTCGCGACTATTTGCCTCAACAACAAAAAAAGAGATTAAACAGCCTAAGGTTGCTTAATCTCAATATTTGGACTCATCAGTCCGATTTGACGTAGAGCCTAATAATCTAGACGAAGTGCTCCTCAGCACTTCGTCTTTGTTTTTGCCTCAAACACTCTACTTTCAAATCTAATATCTATGTACTGTCCTTTCGTCATTCAATAACACTCATCTAACGAACCTTTTCAACATACTAACAAGTCACAACTCAATGTGAACCTTATATTGTATGACGAAAGAACATCCCAAAATAAATATGAACGAGATAGCAATGGGATTGGATAACTTCAAGTGACAGAAGGATTACGCAAGCGTAATACCGAAATCCCATTATTATTTATAAATAATATAAAAAGAAAAAGTAAATCGTACTGACATTTACAAATCCAAATCATATATAAATATATAGCTATATTTCCTGAGAAATGAGCGGGATAACAGGATTTCCTTGTTACACCAACATTTATCACGGGTTTTTGATTGGAATTTTATCATATTGTCAACGGGATCCGTAATAAATGACAAATCAAATATATCGATTTATATGTTACTCAAATATAATAAGTTTATTTTTATTATTATGATATACAAAATTAATGAATATTATATACTAGCAATTAATATTAAAACTATTTTTATCGCTATAAATACACAGAAATTATAGTTAAAAAGGTTTAATAAACATACAAAAGATAAAATTACTCTTTAAATAATTTTTATTTTTTGTATAATTACTGTATGTAACTAAAATAATTACATAATAAAGGAGTTATTAATTATGTTTATTCTTGCTACATCATTGTCAAGTCAAGTAAATCCTGATTGGCAAACTTATGTTATGCTTGCAGCTTATTTCTTTATTTTACTTATTATTGGGTACTATGGTTATAAACAAGCAACTGGGGATTTGAGTGAATATATGCTTGGAGGGAGAAATATAGGGCCTTACGTCACAGCATTATCAGCCGGCGCTTCTGATATGAGTGGTTGGATGATTATGGGATTACCTGGAGAAGTTTATACTACAGGTTTATCAGCAGCATGGTTAGCTATTGGATTAACTATCGGAGCTTATGTTAACTACATACTTGTAGCACCAAGACTTCGTGTGTACACTGAAAAAGCGAATGATTCAATCACATTACCTAACTACTTTACACATCGTCTTAATGATAATTCTAATATTATTAAAATTATCTCTGGCGGTATTATTGTCGTATTCTTTACACTATATACTCACTCAGGTATGGTTTCAGGTGGTAAATTATTTAATAGTGCTTTTGGTCTAGATTATCATACTGGTCTTATTCTAGTTTCGGTGATTGTTATTGCTTATACATTCTTTGGAGGTTATTTAGCTGTATCATTAACTGACTTCTTTCAAGGTGTAGTTATGCTAATTGCTATGATTATGGTGCCAATTGTCGCAATGATGCAATTAGGTGGCGTTGATGCATTTTCTCAAGCAGCAGATTTAAAACCAACTAATTTAGATTTATTTAAAGGTACCACTATTGTAGGCATTATTTCTTTCTTTGCTTGGGGGTTAGGTTACTTTGGTCAACCGCATATTATAGTGCGATTCATGTCAATCAAATCGGTTAGTCAATTAAAAACTGCCAGAAGATTTGGTATTAGTTGGATGGCTATTAGTTTAATTGGTGCTGTATGCGTAGGATTGATAGGTATTGCTTTTGTTCAAGATAGAGGAGTTAAATTAAATGATCCAGAAACACTTTTTATTTTAATGGGCCAAATTTTATTCCATCCATTGGTTGGTGGTTTCCTTCTTGCAGCAATTTTAGCAGCTATTATGAGCACAATCTCCTCACAACTACTTGTTACTTCTAGTTCACTTACTGAGGATTTCTATAAATTAATTAGAGGCGAAGAAGCTGCAAAAAAACATAAAAAAGAGTTTTTATTAGTAGGTCGATTATCTGTTCTTATTATAGCAATTATATCTATTATAATCGCATGGACTCCGAATGATACTATACTTAATCTTGTTGGTAATGCATGGGCTGGATTTGGCGCTGCATTTGGTCCACTGGTATTATTATCTCTCTATTGGAAGGGATTGAGTCGTACAGGAGCTATTTCTGGTATGATATCAGGATCAGTTGTCGTCATTATTTGGATTGTTTTTGTGAAACCATTGGGAGAATATAATGACTTCTTTAATTTATATGAAATTATTCCTGGATTTTTAACAAGTTTAATTGTGACTTATATCGTAAGTCTTATAACTAAAAAACCAAACAGAGATGTTGAAAAAGAATTAGAAGAAGTTAAAAAACTTGTAAAAGAAAAATAACACTTTATCACTTAAAGAGGTAGAACAAGAAATCTTAGTTCTATCTCTTATTTTTTTATTTACAAATTTCATTTTATTGAAGTATATAGTCTTTATCAATTTCAATAACACTTATCTAATGAAACAGTCATTGTCGTAATTTTTTCATAACTACACGATGCTTATATTGAAATTGCTAAAGAACATCCCACAATGATTTTTTACCGGGAAATGAATGGGATTTGCTTACTCGATGAAGCAGAAGGATTGTGCAAGCACAATCCCAAAATCCCGTTATTATTTATAAATAAATAATATATATAAGGAAGCAGAGACACAACCCTATCATCAATACTTATAAATAATGAGTTGATTGTTCGTCAAAATGAGTGGGATTCCGGGATTTCCTTGTTACACCAACGTTTATCACGGGTTTTTGATTGGAATTTTATCATATTGTCAGCGGGATCCGTAATAAATGACAAATCAAATATATATTATTCCAATGATGTATATGAATTACATCATTATCACACTATCTAGGAGGCAATGATATGAAAACAACCACTCAAGAACTCAAACAATATATAACTCGTCTATTCCAACTATCTAACAATGAAACATGGGAATGTGAAGCACTTGAAGAAGCAGCAGAAAATATACTCCCTACTCGTTTTGTAGACCATACCCCACTTGCACATCTTACACTTGAAACTTATACCTACTATAACGATGAGCTACATGAACTAAGTATCTATCCATTTCTAATGTACGCCAACAACCAACTCATCAGTATTGGTTATCTGGATCATTTTGATATGGACTTTCTGTACCTCACAGATACTAAAAATACGATTATTGATGAACGTCATCTACTAAAAGAGGGAGGGAATGACCATGAATAATTGGATCAAAGTGGCACAAATATCTGTTACAGTCATTAACGAAGTGATTGACATCATGAAAGAAAAGCAAAATGGAGGAAAATAGTATGAAAATCAATCGATACATCACAAGAGGGATTAGTGAACACCTATCTCTAGACCTTCAAATCTTACTTTGAAACATGTTAAAAGAACAGAATAACCAACTTCAAACAGATACACATTTTTAAACTGCAAGAAGATGAGAATATACTCTCAATCACACATGAACAAGAGCAACCCGCATACAAATTGGAATATCACTATACAAACTATGTAAAAAATCAAAATGCATTACCTAAGAAAGTCTACGTCATTCGTGAAGATGGCGTAGACGCTTTTTATTATGTGATGCTTTTACCAGAAGAATACTAAAGGAAGTGACGATATATGAATACAATAAAAAGTACGATATACACAGAAGCCATATTTAGCAAGGATAAAAAGCACCGCTATTTACTCAAGAAAACATGGGATGAAAAGAAACCTGCTTGTACAGTGATAACGATGTACCCTCATTTAGATGGTGTATTATCACTCGATCTTACTACTGTTCTTATTCTTAACCAATTAGCTAATTCTGAGCAATATGGCGCTGTTTATCTCGTTAATCTTTTCTCTAATATTAAAACACCTATGAGTATAAAGCATCTCAAAGATAAAGAACCATACGATGAGCACACGAATATACACTTAATGAAAGCAATAAGTGAAAGTGACACAGTGATTCTAGCTTATGGAGCTTATGCGAAGCGACCAGTTGTTATCGAACGTGTTGAACAAGTGATGGAAATGTTAAAACCTCATAAAAAGAAAGTCAAAAAACTCATTAATCCAGCAACAAATGAAATTATACATCCACTCAATCCTAAAGCACGTCAAAAATGGACATTGAAATAAAAGGAGGATTATCTATGAACCATAACACTACACACTCAGACTGGCGAACAGTTGCTAATTGTTTAGAATCGCAAAATTATATATCGATCGTAAAAGGATTAGTACATCATTTCACAGCGATTGAAGATGAAGAAATTCTTGATAAAATCTATAATGATTTTATGAATGATGATTGTATTACAACGGTACTTAATAATGATTTACAGATAATTATTAACCATTATCTATCAAAATGAAAATTATACTACTTACAATAAAAATAGAGCATCCTTCACTTTTACGGTGAGGGATGCTCTTATTACTATTTTTTTCTATTTTCAATTAACATAATAGAGTTATTAAAAAACTATTTAAAAAAATTATTTCTATCTCTGATAATATAGAAGTAGAGAATTTTAACTTTTTTATCTACTAAAGGAGATATACATAATGAACGAATTTAAAAGACATCAACAAACATCGATTAATGTTCAAAAACAAGCAAACCTTATTTGGAACGTTGCAGACATTTTAAGGGGGTTATATAAACCCCATGAGTATGGGAAGGTCATACTACCAATGACGGTCATTAAGCGTCTTCATGATACATTACTAAAAACGCGAGACGAGGTTCTTAAGACCGCTGAAAATACTCCATCAATAAGTAACCTAATGCGAGAACGTCTTTTGAAGAACGCTTCAGGGTATTCATTTTATAATACAAGCTTATATACTTTTGAAACATTACTCGCAGACCCAGCAAATATTGAATCAAACTTTAGAGCTTATCTCAACGGTTTCTCTGAAAACATGCAAGATATTCTCGATAACTTTAAGTTTGACGTTGAAATTACGACAATGGCAGATAATGATGTGCTATTTTATGTGATTCAAGAATTTAACAAAGCAGATGCATATTTAGGTCCGGACAAGATGACAAGCACAGATATGGGATACGTGTTTGAAGAGCTTGTAAGAAAATTTTCGGAAAGCTATAACGAAGAAGCAGGAGCACACTTCACAAGCCGAGATATCATTTATCTCATGACAGATTTATTGCTTATCGAAGATAGAGATACTTTTTTTAAAGAACATGTATTCAAAACTGTTTACGACCAAACAATGGGAACTTCTCAAATGCTCTCAGCAATGACAGAACGTATTCAAGATATGAATGATACTGCAGAGGTAGCCACATTTGGTCAAGAGCTAAATCCCGAAACTTATGCGATTGCGAAAGCAGATACAATGATTCGTGGTGGAGATCCTGAAAACATGGCGCTTGGAAGTACATTAACGAACGATCAGTTTGAAGGATTTACGTTTGATTACTGTATTTCCAACCCACCATTTGGTGTCGATTGGAAAAAGGACCAAAAAGCAGTAAGAGCAGAGCACGAACTCGGTGAACTTGGTCGTTTTGGCGTTGGATTGCCTCGAGTTAGTGACGGACAGTTGCTGTTCCAACTCAATGGCTTATCAAAGTTAAAGGAAACAGGGCGTATGGCAATCATTCATAATGGATCTGCTTTATTTTCTGGAAATCCAGGTGCAGGTGAGAGTTTAATTCGTCAGTACGTAATTGAGAATGACTGGTTAGAAGGTATCATTCAACTCCCCAACGATTTATTCTACAATACAGGAATTGCGACATATATTTGGATTATTACTAAAGATAAATCACTAGAACGTCAAGGAAAAGTACAACTCGTTGACGCGTCTAATATGTATGAAAAGCGCCATAAGAATATTGGTGAAAAACGAGTAGATATTTCCGAAGCATGTCGAGAAATGATTGTGCAAGCTTATGGAGAATTCGATAATAAAGAATACCATCTTGACGATAGAATAGTGGAATCAAAAATATTTGAGAATGACACATTCGGATTTACTCGAGTAACGATTGAACGACCTGAACGAAACGAAAAGGGAGATATCGTTTATAAGAAGAATGGAAACATGGGTGCAGACACGAGCCTTAGAGATACAGAAGATATTCCGTTAACAGAAGATATTAATGAATATTTTCAACGTGAAATATTACCGTTCAGTCCAGACGCATGGATGGATCATAAAAAAGATAAAATTGGGTATGAAATTCCATTTACCAGATTGTTTTACAAATACACACCACCAGAACCTTCTGAAATAATTTCAGAACGCATTAAACAACTCGAAGAATCTATCGTTAAAAACTTCCAAGTATTATCTGGAAAGGAAGTAGATACAGATGAATAGAGAGATTAAAGACAGCGGGATTAAATGGGTTGGGAAAGTTCCCAGAAATTGGAAAATTCATAGATTTAAAAATATATTACAAAATAGAAATCTAAAAAACAAACCTAAAGTAACTGATACTATTTTATCTTTGACTAAAGATAGAGGAGTAATACCTTATAGCGAAAAAGGAGACGTTGGTAACCGTTCGAAGGAAGATATTACTAAATATAATTTAGCTTTTCCTGAAGATATTGTCATGAATAGTATGAACGTTATAATTGGATCCGTTAACATCTCAAAATATACCGGAGCAGTTAGTCCTGTTTATTATGTATTTTATCCTAAAAATAAAAATATTAATATTTATTTCTATAATATGTTATTTCAAACTAGAGAATTCCAGAACAGTTTAAAGGGGATCGGTAATGGTATCTTAGAACATCGTATGAGAATACCTCTTAATAAATTGAATAATATTAGGTTACCTCTTCCTGAATATAAAGAGCAGTTAAAAATAGTAGATTTTTTAGATAAAGCCATTATTAATATTAATAATATAATTACACAAACTTATCACTCTATCGAAGAACTTAAAAAATATAAACAATCACTAATCACCGAAGCAGTTACAAAAGGTCTCGACTCAACTGTCGAAATGAAAGATAGTGGTATTGAACCAATGGTAAATGTACCTAAGCATTGGAAAATAAATAAAATTAAATATCTTTTTGAATTATATGGAGGTTTAAACATTACTAAAAAAAATTTAATAGATACAGGTATTCCCGTAATCAATTATGGTGAAATTCATTCAAAATACGGTTTTCATTTTGATTTACGATATGATGTCGTACAAAAAGTAGACTCTCACTACCTTGAATATAAAAATTCACTTATTAATCAAGGCGATTTTATATTTGCTGATACTTCAGAAGATATTGAAGGTTCAGGTAATTTCACATGTTATCTTAATGAAGAAATGTGTTTTGCAGGATCTCATACTATAATCTTAAAATCAAAAAAATTTATAAATTATTTTTATTTCTCTTATTTATTTGAGTCTCTACTGTTCCGCTCTCAAATCCAGAAAAAAGTAGAGGGAATTAAAGTTTATAGCATTACACAAAGAATATTAAAATCTTTGATTCTATTTGAACCACCAGCAGAAGAACAACAACAAATCGTTGAATATTTAGACGATAAAGTTTCTACAATTGATAACCTCATCAAAGATAAAACAAAAGTCATTGAAGAGTTAGAGAATTATAAGAAATCATTAATTTACGAATATGTCACTGGCAAAAAAGAAGTGTGAGGAGGAATATCGGTGATTGCAAATAGAGAAATTAACTTTGAACAAGATATAGAAGCAAGTCTAGTTCAATACGGAGGATGGGAGTCTGTACGGTTTCAAGATACTCATTACGACGCAAATCTCGCACTTGACTCAGTAGTATTATTAGAATTTGTAAAAGAAACTCAACCTAAAAACTGGAAACGATATATTTCTGTCTACCGTACAGAAGCAGAACAGAAGTTTCTAAAACGCTTAAATGAAGAAATCACAACACACGGAATATTACATGTCCTCCGCAAAGGAATCAGAGATCGAGGAATCTCTTTTAAAGTTGTTTACTTCCAACCTGCATCATCTTTGAACACAGAAAATATTAAAAAATATAAATCCAATCGTTGCCAATGTGTGCGTCAATTTCAGTATAGTAACCAGCATAGAAACACTATTGATATGGTGTTAATGATTAATGGGATCCCTCTTGTTGCGTTAGAACTTAAGAACCAATACACAGGTCAAAATGTAGAACATGCGAGATTACAGTTTGAACAAGATAGAGACCCACGAGAATTGATTTTTCAATTTAACACTCGTTTTCTAGTATATTTCGCAGTAGATCATTTTAATGTGTTGATGACAACAAAACTAGCAAAAAATAAAACTTACTTTCTACCCTTTGATCAGGGATCTAACGGACCTGGTCATGTTGGAGGTGCAGGAAACCCACCAAATCCTGATGGATGTCCGACTTCTTACTTATGGGAAAGTGTACTCACAAGTCATCAGTTATTGGACATTATTGAGCGGTTTATGAATTTAGAAGAGAAGAAGAAACTACTGATTTTCCCGCGTTATCACCAACTGGATGTTGTGAAAAAATTAATATCAGATACTCAGCATCATGGTCCAGGAAAGAATTATCTCATCCAACATTCTGCTGGTTCGGGTAAGTCTAATAGTATTGCTTGGTTGGCATACCATCTCGCTTCCTTGCATAATGATGAGAATCAACCGATCTATTCATCGGTCATTATTGTTACAGACCGTACTGTTTTAGATCGCCAACTTCAAAATACATTAATGAGTTTCGAGCATACCACTGGGCAAGTCGAAACTATTGGAGATAATAAAACTTCTCAAGATTTAAAAACAGCTATAAATGACCAAAAGAAAATTATTATTACTACATTACAGAAGTTCCCAGTAATTTATGATGAACTAGATGATACAGCAGGTAGAAGTTTTGCGATTTTGGTCGATGAAGCGCATTCTTCTCAAACAGGAAACAGTGCACAAAAATTAAAACATGCGTTAGCAGACAAAGAAGCTTCTTTAAAGGAATACCAAGAATTTGAAGAAAACGTTGAAGATCAATCGCTAGATGACCAAGATCAAATTGTTCAAACACTACTATCTCAAGGTCAACATGATAATTTAAGTTTTTTTGCTTTTACAGCTACACCAAAAGAAAAAACCATTGAAATGTTTGGAACAAAACAAGGAGATGGTTCCTATCATCCATTCCATATTTATAGCATGAGACAAGCCATAGAAGAAGGATTTATTCTAAACGTTTTACAAAATTACATGACATATAGTACTTCCTATAAAATTGCAAAGTCGATTGAAGAAGACCCGGAATTGCCAAAGACAGAAGCAGTTCGAGCTATCGCTAAATATCAATCTCTTCATCCTTGGGTACTTAGACAAAAGGCCGAGATTATGATTGAACAATTTAGATCAGTGACACAAAAAGCAATTCAAGGTAGAGGAAAGGCAATGATTGTAACAGCTTCTCGACTCCACGCCGTACGGTATATGCAAGAATTTAAAAAATACATCAAAGAAAAAGGATACACAGATATGGATGTGTTAATCGCTTTTTCAGGTACAGTAGAAGATGATGGAATTGAATATACAGAGCCAAAAATGAACTTAACGCATTCTGGAGAACGTATCCAAGAAAATCAACTGAAAGAAGCATTTCATAGTAAAGATTTTAATTTATTAATTGTGGCAGAAAAATACCAAACGGGATTTGACGAACCTTTACTTCATACAATGTTTGTCGATAAAAGATTACGCGGAGTAAAGGCAGTCCAAACATTATCTCGCCTCAATCGTACTATGCCTGGAAAAACAGATACTTTTGTTCTTGATTTTGTAAATACAGAAGAAGAAATATATGAAGCATTCCAACCTTTTTACGAAGCAACTTCTCTAAAAGAAGAAATTAATATTAATTTAATTTATGATACACAGAGTAAACTTCGTAAATTCCATATATACAATGATGATGACATTCAAACAGTCATGAAATTAAATCATCAAGCAAAACAAAAACAAAATGATCAATTACTTGGTCGATTGAGTAGCGTGTTACGTCCCGTTATTAGTAGATACAATGATCTTCCAGAAGATGTTCAATACGATTTCAGAGTTACACTAAGAAACTTCAACAAATGGTATAATTATATCTCTCAAATTGATCGTACTTTTGACAAAGAATTACTAGAAGAAAGTATTTTTACTGGTTTTTTATTAAAATTCATTCCTAAAAAACAACGCAACTATATCGATATAGGAGACAAAGTAAAGTTAGAATACTATAAATTACAAGAAGATTTCAGAGGAAATATAGAACTCGTCAATGAAGATATGGAAAGTGGGCAATTGGCTCACCCTTCAGAAGTGAGTGCAACTGTTGGACCTGAAGAAGAGTACGATTCTTTAAATGAAATTATACACAAAATCAATGAACGTTTCCCAGATGATTTTACTCAAGGCGATAGAGTACTCGTTGAAAATATGCGAGAAACATTGATAAACAATACAGATGCGAAACTTGTAAACATGGCTCAAAACAACAGCGAAGAAATGTTTGCGAATAGTTTATTCCAACAACAATTCCTAGACTTCTTGATTGATCAATATAATCAAGGAGAAGCTGCATACTCTAAAATGTTTGGCAATAATAGTGATTTTTATGACACTGTTTATCAACTACTAGCAAAAGATTATTACAGATGGCTACGATCACAAAAAGCAGATAATTTTGCTTAAATTAATTATTTTTAAACTAACTTAAAGATTGTTCACAGTCTTTAAGTTAGTTTTTGCTAAATTTTTAATTTAGCTATAGTCTCTCATCCCAAGTTCACTTTCATACGATATGTTTTTTAATATTTAGTTATTCTAAAATTTCTAAATTCTTATAGGATTTTTAAAAGGTCATATTTACTTGCATGGAGAAGCAAATCACCTACATACTCTAATTATAATCTACTCAATAAATGCCTCGTATCTTCATACGTCTCAATAAATTCCTATAACTCCAATTATTTCACTAACTATTTCACTTGCCATTGTTACTCACTTCTGATTTTCAAATAAATTAAAGGATTTTAATATCTGATTAAATTTTTCAAGAAAAAACCGCATCACTTATGATATGCTTCGCCTCGCATGATCTTAAATGCTCTATATACTTGTTCGATTAAGACGACGCGCATCATTTGATGTGGAAATGTCATTTTACTGAATGAAAGTGCGTAGTTGCTGCGTTTTAAGACGTCTTCATGCAATCCATTTGATCCGCCAATGACAAAGACGAAATCACTTTGTCCTTGTGTCATGCGTCGTTGCATTTCCTCAGCCAATCCTTCTGAGGACAACATTTTTCCTTGAATTTCTAAAGTGATGACTGTTGCTTGAGGTTTGATTTTAGCTAGTAGTCGTTGTCCTTCTTTTTCTTTCACTTGTTCAATTTCTTTATCGCTCATGTTTTCAGGTGCTTTTTCATCGGGTACTTCAATAATTTCAATTTTGGAATAAGCACCTAGTCTTTTTTCATATTCTGATATAGCTTGTTTCCAATATTTTTCTTTTAATTTACCCACAGCTAAGATTGTTATCTTCATAAAATCCTCCATAGATATTAATAGTTATCCCACTTATCCACAAGTTATCAACTTGTTAACAGAATTCCCTCTAATTATAACAGTAATGTATACGAATTAAGCTATATTTTTAAAAAATATCCCCATTTTATGTGACTATCCTTGTATATATGTGGATAAGTCTGTGAATAATGTGAGTATTTCTGTGTGTATTATACACAAAAGTGGATAACTTCATTGAATTTTGGGGATAACTTTAAATAAGTCTTAAATATTTATTCACAGATTTAGGCTAAATCTTGTTATTATAAGGTTCCTTTTGAATAATCATGTATAGTCCAAATTATTAGATAATTAACTCAATAAATTAAAAAACAACCTACTCACAAATACTAATTTTGTAAGTAGGTCGTTCGTCTAAATAATTACAATGTATATATCGGTGTAGCTTGTGCTTTATCTGTATCACATAATAGCACTTCTTTTTCAGTATCTATATCGTGTTCATTTAGCACCTGACTAACGCTCATACGTGCTAATTCTTTCATGTTGTTATCTTGTGATAAATGTGAAAGATAAATGCGCTTCGTATTACCTGTAATGACATCAGTCATCGCTAATCCTGCATCTTCATTAGACACATGTCCCATATCGCTTAAAATACGTTGCTTCGTCTTCCAAGGATAACGACACATGCGTAACATATCCACATCATGATTACTCTCAAACATAAAAGCATCACTGCCTTGAATCATACCTTTCATTCTATCTGACACATAGCCTGTATCTGTAATCATCGTAAATTTCTTATAGTTATTGTGGAAAATATAAAACTGTGGATCAATTGCATCATGAGATACATTAAATGATTCAATATCAAAACCTGCAATAGATTTTGTTTCATAAGGATTGAATATAAATTTTTGATCCATTGGAATTTTACTATCTTTCTTCTCAATTGCTTTCCAAGTGTTCTCATTCGCATAAATCGGCAAACCATATTTACGCGCAAGCACACCTAATCCTTTAATATGATCACTATGTTCATGAGTAACTAGAATGCCATTTAAATCTTTTATATTTCTATCAATTTGGCTAAATAAATCTTCCATTTTCTTGCCAGTGAGTCCAACATCTACTAATAGACTGCCATTATCACTTTCAACATAAGTGGCATTCCCCGTACTACCACTCGCCAATACACTCATTCGTATCAAGCGACTCATCCTTTCTACTTCCGACAACTTACTCTATATTTTAGAGTGCCTTCAGTCTAATTCCTTATATTTTGCACTCTATAATTAAAAAAATGAAGTTTCGAACAATCTACATCATTCGAAACAATCCAGTCCTATAAAATACCTTTATATTATACTATACCAATACAAAAATTAAAGTTCCAATTCCATGTTTATGTACAACACTAACATAGATAAATAAAATAAGTGCATGAGACACTAATAGACTCACACACTTATTATACTTCCCACACTCTAAACCACTCCTTCTCTTAAATAAGAGAAGAGAAAGGAGAAGCTTATTTATTTATTAATTATTGAAACAGTGTATTAAATTTTATTGAAGAAGTCTGAAGATTATTACGTAGCGATGTTGCCCAACACTATAAATAACATGTTATTTGTAGATTTAAGAGTTTATACATTTAAGTAAGTAGCACTGATGAGTGATAACGAATGACGTTGCGCGACTCTTATGTTGATTATTAATGTACATAAGTGCATTAGCACTTATGTAAGAAATTCTAAAAATAAACTACGAATGACGTTGTGTGACGCCTGAGGGAGTAGGATGAGTGTCGAGACCGAGGCTCGACCCAGCCCCCTAGGCAAGCATCACAACAGAATGAGTAAATATTCATCTAAGAATTTCTTTACAACCCTGCTCCCTAATTATCAATCACTTTTGGATTTGATGATGTTGCTTCAACATAATAAGTTTTCACGTCTTCTTTACCTTTATGCTTCACTTTAATTTCCCAGTTCGCCTGCAATAATTGCACATTCGTTTCTCTCACAACCGAGTAATATCCCAGTCTTGCGTCCATCACTTCATCGCCTGATTTCAAGTAACGATTAAAGTATAACGTTTCTACTGCTTTACGTGGTGTAATCACTTGCTTCTTAGGATTATTATCACTCTTCGCAGGTTCAATATTATTCATTAACGATTGTTCATAACTTGTCGCTTTACCATCATTGATATTAAAGCGTAGACGCGCTTTATTATTGTTCATCAACGGATAACCTTCATAAGCCTGTTCATATGTCACAGTATCAGATGTAACATCACCAAGTTGATACATCTTACCATTGTAAACATTACTCATGATGTAATCTTTTAAATCACTTAAATTACTATCACTCACATTAACTGTACTATCAATCTCACCAGTTAACGTATTACCAGAATCTTCCGCTTCTAATGACGACTTACCCTTCGCATAACTTTCGAAGTCTTTAGACTTAGCAGTAATCATCTGCATCTTCGTCCCACTTACATCTTTATTTAAAATATCCTTCGAAATTTTAATTTCTTCTTGCTGGAATTTAACCTCATTATCACTTTCAGATTCGTTAATTTGAGACTTCGTCACCTTATTCACGTAAATCAATACGAGTAGGATATTAACTAGAATAAACACGAAAATAAACAATGTCTTCGTTCGTTTCCAATTCATTTATTCAAGCCTCCCATCCTCATAAGCGTACCAATCGCCGTCATATTGAACATACCATGTTGGCACAAACTCACTATTACGTTGCACTTCTATATCATCTTTATCAGGTTGATCATCTTCTTTATAACCAATGACCATATTCGTTACCTTTTCAAAATCAATCGTATGATTATTTGCGAGTGAAGAACGAACACTTTCAACACTATCAAGTGACTTCGTTTTACCTTCTAAAGGTACACTAGAACGCAATAGCGCACGTTTGTAGTCATAAATGCCTTTATCTCCCCAAGTAACCTCTATATCATTTAATTGCTGATCATTGAATGTTGGGTGCCCATTGAGGAAAAGTTGGTACGTTAATTCACCCGATGAATTATCTGTATTGAAAAGACGAAAGTCATCATTGAAGAATCCACCATGTCCATTTATATATTCAAATGTACTTGGAATCGTTGAATCCATATCACTTGAGCTAGATTCATTTTCAGATAGATTTTTATAATGATATTTCTTACTTTCATCATTATAGTTCGCTACGCCAGTGTTATTATTGTACGTTGTCGAACCACTCTTACCGCTTCGAATAATCACTGAGTCGTCAAATAGAATAGCATTCATCGTTTCGACTGGAATCGTATCATAAACCATACGGTAAGAACGCATGTCTTTCGGACGATTTGGCGCAAATATATGCGTTGATTTATCAATCGTATCTTTATTTGTGATTACCTCTGAATATTTCTGCATTTCTTTATTCAAATGATCCATCACTTTAATAAAATGATTAGCTTTCGTAGTCAATGTTACTTTCATTACTTCATGACGATCTTCACTAATCGCATACAACTCTAAATTCTCTTTAGGATTTTGACTTACGATAATACGATTAAATTTGAAGTTTTTAGGTACCTTCGCTGATGAATTCAATACTTGACCTAAATATGTCGTTAGCGGCATATCATAAGTAAAATCTAGCACAGTAAAGTGGTCATTTAACATGGGAATATTTAAATTATAATCTCGATGAATATGTTCCACTTTACTGACTTCATGATTCTTCAATGTACCTGTTATTTGAGACAATTGAGCACGAGATGGTGCCAGCCCTTTAACCTTATCGCCTTTAACTTCTACAATTTGGTACGGAGATATCACATTCTCAATATTGGCAGACATGGGCTTACCAATCGTCTTAGTATTGCTCTTTTTACTATCTGTGCTATCAATATTATTTAAATCTGGTGAAAAATTCCACACCATAAACGTAAGCACAACACTCATCATAACTAATAGGAAAAGAATAATGGATTTAATATGCTCTTTACTCTTCATCCCAATCACCGTCGTCTATAACTTCACATGGAAGTGTAATAAATATCGATGTGCCTTGTCCTTCAACGCTATTCGCCCAAATTCTTCCATTATGCGCTTCTACAATCTCTTTCGAAATGGCAAGTCCTAAACCTGTACCACCCATTTTACGTGTACGTGCTTTATCTACACGATAGAAACGATCAAAGATTTTATCCACTTTGTTAATTGGGATACCTATACCATTGTCTTTAATACGAATCGTCATACGATTGTATAAAGCGTTTTGTTTCACGTGGAACTCGACGCGTTTTTCACCACGAGAATATTTCATCGCGTTAGTAATAACGTTATCAAACACTTGTGTCATCTTATCTGGATCAATTTCAGTAAAGATGGTTTCAGAAGGAATTTCACGTACAAACGTCGTGTCTTTCGCGGCCATTTCATGACGATTAATAATCTTATTAATGAACATGTTGAAGTCGACAATTTCCTTCGTAATTTGTTCAGATTCGTTATCCATTTTCGATAACTGTAGTAAATCATTAACAAGACGAATCATTCGCTCTGTCTCTTCACGTGTTACCGATAAGAAAGATGGTGCTAAATTATCATCTTTCCAAGCACCTTCTTCAAGTGCCTCTATGTAACTGTTCATTGATGTTAAAGGCGTACGTAATTCGTGAGATACGTTCGCAACGAATTCACGACGTTCACGTTCAACTTGTTGTTGTTCTGTAACGTCATGTAATACGGCGATGTAACCTGTCACAAATCCAGTTTCTTGAACAATCGTACTGAAATTCACACGTGCGATGATGCCTTCATCTTCATTCATATCTAATAAGAAGCTATCGTTATTCTCTTGAATTTCATCCAATGAGAATTCGTCTTCTAAATGCAATACACTTAGCATGTAATAACCGATTAAGTCTTCCTTAGACATACCTAACATTTTTATCGCCATATCATTGACGATACGCACTCGACCACGTCGGTCTGTTGCGATAATACCGTCACTCATATGCGTGATAACTGAGTCTAAACGACGTTTCTCACTCTCAGTATTCGCTTGTGCCTCTTGAACTCGCTTAGACAAGTTGTTGAAGGCTAAAGCTAATTCACCGATTTCGTCATTACCATATATCTTAACGCGTTGCGTATAATTACCTTTAGACATCTCTACCGTCTGATTACGCATGTCAGTAATCGGCCTTGTAATCGTCCTCGCGATAAAGAAACCAAGTATAACGGTAATGAAGAGGGAAATCGCAGTACCGATAATGAATATTTGGTTAATATTATTCAACTGATTATATACATCATTAATATTCGATTCTATGTAAATATTACCAATCGTCTCGTTGCCATTCTTTACGGGTAAGTTGTAAATCCAAATTCGCTCTTTACCGCTACCATAGTCTTTTAAAACATTGTGACTATTTGATTCACCTAGCGATAAGGCTTTTTGAACGGAGTTATCGTTAACCTTTTGATTAATCATATTATGTGATGATATCTTCGCTGTAGCCATGATAATTTGATCTTTATCAATAAAACGAATTTCTTCAATTTCTTGACGGTTGGCATACTCATTTAATAAACTTTGAACTTCTTTTTGAGCGTTAGAGGGATCATCTCTGTATATCCGCTCAATGTTAACTTCAAGCTGTGTCGCATACTGTTTAATATTCTTCATGAAGTTATTTGTCAGTTCTTTTTCTAAACTATTAGTGAAATACAGACCGATGATCTGCATTCCAATAATAATCAATAACACATAAACAATAACAAGCTTGGTGTGAAGGGATTGTAACTGTTTCAGCCACTTCATAGTCGCAAGCCCCTAATCATGTTGTTGGAGAAAGTATCCAACGCCTCTACGTGTCACAATATATTCAGGGTGTGAAGGATCATCTTCAATCTTCTCACGTAAACGACGAATCGTTACGTCTACTGTACGCACGTCACCGAAGTAATCATAACCCCATACTGTTTGTAGTAAATGTTCACGTGTCATGACTTGACCCATATGTTTAGAAAGGTAGTGGAAGAGTTCAAATTCTCTGTGTGTTAATTCAATATCTTCCCCACGCTTTTTAATCGAGTAAGCATCTGGGTAAATGACAATATCTTTAATTGTAATTTCATTTGTCGTACCACTTACTTCTTGAGCTGGTTGTGAATAATGGCGACGTAAGTTCGCTTTCACACGTGCGATTAATTCACGTGTGCTGAACGGTTTCGTAACATAATCATCCGCACCAAGTTCAAGACCTAATACTTTATCGATTTCAGAGTCTTTCGCTGTTAACATAATAATCGGCATTTCGAATTTCTTACGTACTTCACGGCACACTTCCATACCGTCACGACCAGGTAACATGATATCTAATAATACGATGTCTGGTTCTTCCTCGTAGATTAAATCTACTGCATCATTACCATCATAGGCACAGTAAACATCATATCCTTCTTTTTTCAAATTAAATTCTAAGATGTCCGCAATTGGCTTTTCGTCATCTACAACAACAACTTTTCTTGCCATATCTATAAACCTCATTTCTCAAATTGTAGTTCTATATTTTATTATTCGTTCTTATGAATTAGTAAAGATTAAACTGTGATTTGATGCGTTTTTAATAAGTTTATAGCGCATATTAATCTACTATATAATTTACCATTAATATTCATGTAATTCTATTTTCATATTTAAAATTATAGAATAATATTCGTTTAAAGTTTACCACTCTAATTTAATATTACAAATAAGTTGAACCCTTTGAATACGGGACAAAAGTCGTAGTGACGCCCATTTAACCCATTATTACAGAATGATGATACGACTCAATGGTTTAGTAGCAAGCTTTCAATTTTAAACATAAGAATAATATTAAGATTCTGTTGCGACGTCATACTTTTGTAATGCTAAATAATGTATTACGATATTAAGCTTTTAGTATATTTTTTGATTTTTTGAAAAGGATATCTAAAAAGTTTAAAATGTGGATTTACATGAGTAAGTAAAATGAAGGCATAAAAAAATGCCTATCCTTTTGGATAAGCAATACGGTCTCGACGGGAATCGAACCCGCGATCTCCTGCGTGACAGGCAGGCGTGTTAACCGCTACACTACGAGACCTAAAAAATGGTGACTCCTACGGGACTCGAACCCGTGTTACCGCCGTGAAAGGGCGGTGTCTTAACCGCTTGACCAAGGAGCCGTTCTTAAGCACAAGATAGATTATAGCACAGGCTTTATTTTGAAGACAAGACATTTTTTACATAATTTTAATATTTTTTTATAATTCCTTAATTTTTTGGATAAACGTTGTAATAACAATGGTTTTAAGGTTACAAATGCTATATTTATCGATTTTTTACACTTATATTTTTATAAAAAACGGGGGTGCGACAGAAATAAAATTTTCTCAAAGTTTATTTCGTTGTTACCTCGTCAAGGATGACTAGGTTTGAAAAAAGCTTGATTCAAGGGCATTTTTCAAATCAGTCAGCTACTGACAAAATGATAAAGTAGGCTGAGACATTTTATTTTGTCCCAGCCTCACTAATTATTAATATTGTTGGAATGATAGACGGGTTACAGTGAGCAGGTTTTTCGGCAGAAATACTCAAAGTTCGACAAAACCTGAGAAACAGTTTTGCTCACTTTTCGATTCTGCTCAAAACCTAAACGCTCACTTGCGCATCTTTTTTACCACAATTGTTCTAATAGGTTTGTTTGGTCACGGTCTGGACCTACTGAGAAGATTGAAATACGTACATTACATAATTCAGAGATGCGTTCTAAGTATTTACGTGCATTATCTGGTAATTCTTCTAATGTACGGCAACCAGTGATATCTTCTTCCCATCCTGGTAACTCTTCAAAAATTGGTTTACAACGACGTAATTGATCTAAGTTAGCAGGATATTCTGTAATTTCTTCTCCATCTAATTCGTAAGCAGTACAAATCTTCACTGTATCAAGACCTGTAAGTACGTCGATAGAGTTAATAGATAAGTCTGTAATACCACTAACACGACGAGAGTGACGTAATACAACTGAGTCAAACCAACCTACACGACGTGGACGTCCTGTTGTTGTACCGTATTCACGACCAACTTCTCTAATATGATGTCCATCTTCATCAAATAATTCTGTAGGGAATGGACCATCGCCTACACGAGATGTATATGCTTTACATACACCAATCACTTTAGATACGAAAGTTGGGCCTACACCTGTACCAACTGTTACATTACCTGCAACAGGGTTACTTGAAGTTACAAAAGGATATGTACCATGGTCAATATCTAACATAACACCTTGTGCACCTTCAAATAAAACTTTTTCTTCAGCTACAAATGCATCATCTAAGATTTTAGAAGTATCTGTAACAAACTCTTTCAAACGTTGACCTGCAGCATAGTATTCATCAAAGATTTCATCGAAACGTGGGCAAGTTTCATTAAACATGCCTTTGAAGTATGCATTTTTAACTTCAATGTTTTCTTTTAAACGTCTTTCAAATGTTTCTTTTTCTAATAAGTCAGCCATACGGATACCAATACGTTGCGCTTTATCCACATAAGCTGGTCCGATACCTTTCTTAGTAGTACCGATTTTATTATCACCACGACGACGTTCTTCATATTCATCTTGTGCTAAGTGATATGGAAGAATGACTTGCGCACGGTTAGAAATACGTAAGTTTGAAGTAGATACACCACGTTCATTTAAACCGTCTAATTCTTTTAATAATGCAACTGGATCTACAACTACACCGTTACCTATAACTGCAAGTTTATCTTTATAAAATATACCTGATGGCACTAAATGTAATTTATAAGTTTCTCCACCAAATTGAATCGTATGACCTGCGTTATTACCTCCTGAAAAACGTGCAATAACATCTGCTTGTTCCGCTAAGAAATCTGTAATTTTACCTTTACCTTCGTCTCCCCATTGTGTCCCAACAACTACGATTGATGACATGTGAGCACCTCCAAAGTTTTCTCAATTAACCATTAAGTATTCTATCAATACGAACCTCATAATGCAAATAAAAATCGAACATTAATTTTAGCGTATAATAGTTCTACACTCTAACGTCAATTTATTTAACAAAACTGTTAAAACCTTGATAATACAATGATTTAAACTCATTTACCAAAAAATCATTACACATACTTACGCTCAGATTCTATCATCAAAACAAAGTAAAAACCGTACATTAAATTATATTATTAATTTAATGTACGGAAAAATATTTTTTATGACATTTCTGCATGTGCATAATCAATGTCTGTAAATTTATTATATTGTTTCATGAAGTGTAACTTCACAGTACCAGTCGGACCATTACGTTGTTTAGCGATAATGATTTCAATTTCACCATTTTCATCATTCGATTGTGGTTCGAAATTTCCACCGTCACCGTCATCTTCGCCTTCACCGCGATTATAATAATCATCACGATATAAGAAGGCAACGATATCCGCATCTTGCTCGATAGAACCTGATTCACGAATATCACTCATCATTGGTCGTTTATCTTGACGTTGTTCCACGCCACGAGATAACTGACTTAGTGCAATAACTGGACATTCTAATTCACGAGCAATCGCTTTTAAAGTACGTGAAATTTCAGATACTTCTTGCTGTCTGTTATCAGAAGCACGTGAACCACTACCTTGAATTAACTGTAAATAGTCAATCACAATCATGTCTAAACCATGTTCTTGTTTTAAACGACGGCATTTAGAACGTAAGTCTGTAATTCGAATACCAGGTGTATCATCAATGAAGATCTTGGTACGTGATAATTTACCGACTGCTATTGTAAATCGATTCCAGTCTTCTTCTGTCATCGTACCTGTACGTAGTCGATTGGAATCCACATTACCTGAACTACAAATCATTCGTGTTGCTAATTGGTCTGCCCCCATCTCAAGTGAGAAAATGCCGACAGTATAATTACCTTCATGTGTCGCTACCTTTTGAGCAATGTTAAGAGCGAAGGCAGTCTTACCTACTGAAGGACGAGCAGCTAAGATAATTAAGTCATTTCTGTTAAATCCAGCTGTCATTTGGTCTAAATCACGATAACCCGTAGGAATACCCGGAGTTTGACCACTATTTTGGTCGAGCTCTTCAGCTGTTTCATAAACTTGTCCTAATACATCTCTAATATCCTTAAATCCATCACTTTGACGATTAGAGGATAATTCAAGAATACGTCGCTCGGCATCACTTAATATCGCATCTAATTCAAGTTCATTATCATAACCATCGTTGGCAATACTATCCGCAGTTTGAATTAATCTGCGTTTTAATGCATGGTTTGCGACGATATTAGTATAATACTGAATGTTACGTGTCGTAGGTACATTATTTGAGAGTTCCGCTAAATACTGAGGACCACCAGCCTCGCTTAATGTACCTTCTTTCGTTAATTGATCCATTAACGTTACGACATCAATTTCATCACCATCTTCATTTAAGTTCATCATTGCTCTGAAGATGTGTTGGTGGGCACCTCTATAAAAGGACTCAGGAAGGAGCACTTCCTGAGTCGAATTAATCAATTGTGGATCTAAAATAATTGCACCTAAGACAGATTGTTCAGCTTCATTATTATGTGGCATTTGCTTTTGCTCATACATATTATCCATTAATCATTACACCTCTAAATCCATCTTAATTTTCACAAATCATAGTGCAACATTGTTATTTGAAAATTTTTAGTCATTAGTTCACGTAGCGTAGTTGAATGACGCTCAAATACACAATTTTTAATGAACTTAAGTGCTTTAGCACTTAAGTAAGTAGTTCTAATGATTATAATCAAAGAACTACTTTACCCGCTTCTTACTTCTCTACAGTGTGAACACGGATTGTACCTTCAACTTCTTTGTCTAATTTAACAGGTACATTTGTATAACCTAATGCATGGATACCTTGAGGTAAATCCATTTTACGTTTATCAACTTTAATATCATGTTGTGTTTTAAGTGCTTCAGCAATTTGTTTAGTACTTACAGAACCAAACAATTTGCCTCCTTCACCAGTTTTAGCACTCACTTCAACTTCAATTTCTTCTAATTTTGATTTTAAGGCTTTAGCGTCATCAATTTCTTTTTGTCTATCCGCTTCAGCACGTTTATTTTGTTGTTCCAATTGTTTCAAATTACCTGGAGTTGCTTCAACAGCATAATTATTTTTAATTAAAAAGTTATTTGCATACCCTACTGGTACATCTTTAATTTCGCCTTTTTTACCTTTACCTTTAACATCTTGTGTGAAAATTACTTTCATGCGTCTTCACTCCTACTCATTTGTTCTGTAATTGCTTGTTGTAATTGTTCAATCGCTTCTTCAATTGATAATCCTTTCAATTGTGTTGCAGCGTTAGTTAAGTGACCACCGCCACCTAAGGCTTCCATCGTTAATTGAACATTAATAGAGCCTAATGAACGTGCTGATATACCGATTAAGTTATCTTCACGTTTAGCTACTACATAAGAAGCTTCTATACCTTCTAAACTTAACAACTCATCCGCAGCTTGTGCAACTGTAACAGGATGATAAATTTTTTCGTTAGAACCATGTGCAATTGCAATGCCATTATCTTGAACTTCAACCGTTCGAATAAGTTCTGAACGATTAATATACGTATCGACGTCATCTTTTAAGAAGTGTTGCGTTAATATCGTATCTGCACCATGGGCACGTAAATAGCTTGCCGCGTCAAACGTTCTAGAACCTGTACGCAATGTGAAGTTACGTGTATCAACAATGATACCTGCATACATAACAGTAGATTCTAAACGTGTTAAACGTTGTTCAGTTGGTTGATATTCTAATAATTCTGTTACAAGTTCTGCAGTCGAACTTGCATAAGGTTCCATATATACTAATAATGGGTTAGAAATAAAGCTTTCTCCTCGTCTATGATGGTCAATCACGACTTTACGATTAGCTTTATTTAGAATGTTCTCATCTAATACCATTTCTGGTTTATGCGTATCCACAACGACAATTGTAGATTTAGATGTCATCATATCCCATGCTTCATCTGATGTAACAAATCGTTCTTTCAACTCAGGTTTCTTATCGATTTCATCCATCACTCGGCGTAACGTTGGATCAATATCTTCCTCGTTTAAGACAACATAGGCCTCTAAATTATTCATTAATGCGAATCTTGAAACCCCAATTGCCGCACCTATAGCATCTAAGTCAGGACGTTTATGTCCCATAATGATAACTTTATCGCCTTCAGTTAAGATATCCTTTAATGCGTGAGAAATAACACGCGCTCTTACACGTGTACGTTTTTCCATCGGGTCAGTCTTACCGCCATAGAATCGCACGTTTCCGTTCATATTCTTGATAGCTACTTGGTCACCACCACGACCTAATGCTAAATCTAGACCAGATTGTGATAATTCACCAAGATCGATTAAGTTCTCTGTACCTTCTCCGACACCGATACTTAGTGTTAGTTGAGCACGATAACCGACACTCTTTTCACGTAATTGGCTAAGGATTTCAAAGTTAGATTCTTCGATTTCGGCTAATATTTTTTGATTTAAATACGCTACGAACTGGTCAGAATTATATCGTTTAAAGTAAATATTGTATTCTGATGCCCAACGACTAATCACTCGTGTTACCATTGAGTTGATTTCAGAACGTTGCGTATCGTTCATATTTTGCGTAATTTCATCGTAGTTATCTAAGAATAACGTTGCGATGATTGGTTTTGATTCTTCATATAACTCATTAGTTTGTACTTCATCTGTAATATCGAAGAAATATAAACAACTTTCTTCCTCTGAATGACGAACGTGGTAATGATATTGACCATGTTCGATTTCAACTTCTTGTACCTTTTCAAGCTGCTTTAAAATATTCGGAAAAACTTCATTGACTGGTTCTGAGATGACATTCGTTTCTAAGTGTTCAGACATGTACTGGTTAATCCATTCAATATGGTCATCAGCATCAAGCACGACCATACCAATAGGTAATCGTTTAATAGCTCTGTTGCTTCCAGCCGAGATGTGACCACTTAAGTTATCCACATAATTATCCATTTTCAATAAGGCTTGTCTGACTAACACGATGCTAATAATAATCATCACGACTAAAATAGCTGCTGCAATTATAGCGACTAATGGTTTAAAGATAAACCATACAACTACAAGTGCAATCGAAGTGAGTACCATTAAAATAAATGGTATCAGTAGAGCCTTCTTAGTGGATTGACGGTTCATTATTCCACCTCTATTCACTTTTTAAAGTCATTTTTTAATCATTCGTTTTAAATTAATTCCTAAATCAAGTACGCCAAGTAATGCAATGATATGTGTTGCTGGTGTAATAATTGTCCCCACAACCATCAGCAATATCGTTACAGCGTTTGGCATACGTTTTGCTTTACCAAAGAAATGAATTACACTCAATCCTTGGATATACATCAGTAATGATAACACAACTTCGAAATTTAACACGATACTTTGGAAAGTACTTGGTTCAGTAGCGAACATTACACAAAGTAAAACAACCATATATACCCATAGTAATGAACGGTTAAGCTGCCAAGCAAATAAAGGTTTAAAAATTGGTGTAGCTACTTTAAATTTACGAAGAATTGGAAATGTAATAATTAAGTTAATTAAGACTAAAATAAAGACCGTAATGATAATAAAACTTGGAAGTTGAACTGCCATTTGACGGAAGCCTTCTTCTAAGATTGTTTTATAATCTGCTTCAACACCTGATGTTACAACAGCATTATGCATTGTATCTTTAAAAGGCTTAATTAATGTCGTAGCGCTAGGTATCTTTTTAAACGTTTGTAATAACATAAATGCGACTAAAGTAAATATACTTAAATATGTTGTAGCTATAAATAAGATGCGTTCTTTAGAGACACGTTCTTTTAATAATTGGCCAATAATAAAGCTAAGTATTAAAACTAAAATCATGGCACTTAATACAAATGTATTACCCAACAATGTGGTAAGAATAACTGTGATCAAAGCTCCAATTCCAAATGATGGAATAGACTTATTCCATAAAATAATACCTGGAATTGTAGCGAATAAACATAGAATTAATCCAAGTACTGGTAATACATACGTAACTAAAGCAACCATAACAAGTGCAATTGTTCCTATAATTGTCGCTTTAGGATGTACTTTTGAAAACAAATTCGCCACTCCTATACTATTTTGACTATAACTTCTATTTTAACCTCTAAGCAAAATTAAAACAAATTGTGAAGATTGAGGTATAGCATAAGACTATAACAATGTGTTTTTACTTCCATAGCGACCTACCCGCTTCGTCTATTTCCGCTTAAATTTCGTTACTTTAAGAAAATGATACAAGTTAGGTGCCCAATCATTAAAATTTAATAAAAAGCCATCATGACCTACATTATCCGGAACAAAGAAATGACGATGATATTTAAATCGTTCCCCTACTGCCCTCACTTGATCATCTGGATATAATAAATCATCCGTAAATCCCATTGTTAAGACCTTAGTATCTAGAGATTGATAAACATCATCTACATTCGTACGTCCGCGATCAACATTATGGCTATCTAAAACATTTAGCATTGTTAAATAACAGGACAAATCATAAGTTTCTTTAAATTTATTACCTTGATGTCGTTGATAACTCACCACTTCATCTGGTGAAAAGCGTTGGTCATAACTTTTAGATGAACGATACGTTAGAAAGCCTAATTGTCGTGCAATACTAAGACCTTCTTTGCCACCAAGATGAATCGCTTCTCGTGCAATTTCATTGAAAGCACGACTATATGACGACGTCTTATCAGTTGCTGCTAGAATAACCGCCTTATCCACTTCGAATTGTTGATTATATAGAAGCTCCATGACTTGCATGCCACCTAGACTACCACCAATTAAAATATTAATCTTGTTGAAGCCAAGTGCGCGTATGCCCAATTCAATAGCTTTTACAATATCTCTCAAAGTTAAATGCTTTGGAAAATTTGGATTAGTTAAAGGAGAACTTGAACCAAAGGGACTACCAATAACATTAAACGTTAGAAATTGATAATCATAAATCGGCATATAACCACCGTCTATAATTTCACGCCACCAACCAGGCTCGTCATCTGTGCCATATGTTAGATGATTACCAGTAAGTGCGTGACACACTACAACAAGCGGTTGACCAGCATAGCCTACATGTTCATAACGTAATTGTAAATTATCAATCATTTCACCTGATTCAGTTGTAAAGGGTCCTAAATTTAATGTTTCTACTGTGTAATTGGTCATATGGTTACCTCCTTTTAAATAAAAAATCGCCTATACTCTATTATTAAAGTATGAGGCGATTTGTCTCCATTACTTATCATTCGAGTATCTCGTTGGTAGTAGCACCGTGCGTATGCATCGCCGGTTGCTGAAGTTTCTCAGGGCCGTGTCCCTCCACTTCTCTTAATAAGTTTTTTAACTCTATTCATTTACTGCGTATTTATAAAATAGTATCAATGTACCATTTACGTTCTAGACTTTTATTTTATCTAATTGTATAACCAATTTCAATCGTTAGTTGTTGGGTTCTGCCTTTTCTAAAAGAAGAAACGTAAATCTGCTATAAGAACAATACCCACTAATATTGTTGTCGTAAGACTTCGTGTAAAAAGTGCAACAAAAACAGTCGGAATTGTTACTAAAACAAATGGGATATTGAGTGTATATCCTGCTACGCCCTCTTGTTGCTCGATAATGCCATCTAAGATAAGTGCTGTAAATAATGTAATTGGTATAAACGATAACCATTTAATTACCGTTTCTGAAAGTTGAATACGTGAAATCATTAAGAATGGGACTACTCGAATAATTAAAGTTACAAGTCCACACAACACGATTAATATAAACATGTGCCAAGATGTTGTCATTTATCCATCACCACCCCTAATGTTGCTGCTAACATAGATGCAATTAAAATTGCGACGTATGACGGCATGAACCAGCTTAAACTGAGCATCATCACGATGACAAATACGATAAGTACTATGTAAATTTTAAGTTTAGATGAAGTGATTGATTCAAATTGTGCCATTGTTAAAAAGATAAACATCGCGGTAATCGCAAAATCGAGACCTAACATACCTGGATTAGATATGTATTTACCGAGTAACGCACCAACAATACTTGCTAGTGCCCAAAATGAATATGCAGTTAGATTCAATCCATGTAACCAACGATCGTTTATCTTCTCCCCTTTTAAATGAGGCGTGATTGCAACGCCAAAGGTTTCATCTGTCAAAATTGAAGATAAGCCTAGTCGATTCCAGATACCATAATCTTTATAATTAGGTGCTAACGTCATTGAAAGTAGGAAGAAACGTGAATTGACAATCAATGTTGTAAGGACAATGGCAGAAATCGGTGTTCCAGTAGCCACAAGCGCACATATAATAAATTGTGCTGCACCAGCATACACAAGCAAACATAATAATAGTATTTCGATGATACTAAAGTGTTGTGAAGCCGCCACTATTCCAAATGATAGTCCAATTCCAACGTAGCCTAATAAAGTAGGTATACATTCTTTAACGCCCTGTTTAAATGTCACATGTGATGGCATCTTTGTAACCTCCTTTATTCTTATTAATTTTATAAAGTAATATACTAATATTTTCAGTCTAATATACGGATGCTAGAGTGGCAACAACATTAGACGCAGGGTTGTGTGACATTAGACTGAACGACTACTTAGAAATGTTGATTTGAAAGGATTTTAAATGTGTCTGTTTTTGTAGACAACGGTTTATTTATCTCTTAAAAAGTAGTCTAAATTAGCCTTTTTACTTCATCCCTTTATTAAGAAAAAGTGGAATTTTATGCAATTAATTATTAGAAATATACTAAGAGGAGATGGACTAAATTTAATATATTAGAATCTCATATGTAAGGACGAAAAAAACTGAGAAAAGCTCGGTAAGAGCATTTTCTCAGTTTAGTAAGCTACTACGAATTTGCGATGTAGCCTTAACATATTTATTTTAATCTGTACTTCTTACTAACTAATGAATTAGTCGTTTACTGGACGGATTTCAGTTTTACCACCCATGAATGGTACTAACGCTTCTGGAATTGTTATTGAACCATCTGCATTTTGATAGTTTTCAACGATAGCTGCAAATGTACGACCTACAGCAAGTCCACTACCATTTAAAGTATGTGCTAATTCTGGTTTAGAAGCGGCATCACGTTTAAAGCGGATGTTAGCACGACGCGCTTGGAAATCAGTACAGTTTGAGCAAGAACTAATTTCTTTATAGTTGTCATAACTTGGTAACCATACTTCTAAGTCGTATGTTTTACTAGCACTGAAACCGATGTCGCCAGTACATAAGATAACACGACGATATGGTAAACCTAATTCTTCAAGAATTGCTTCAGCATTTTGTGTCATATCTTCTAAAGCGTCCCAAGAATCTTCAGGTTTTTCGATACGAACCATTTCAACTTTGTCGAATTGGTGTAAACGGATTAAACCTCTTGTATCTCTACCAGCTGATCCTGCTTCACTACGGAAACAAGCTGTTTGAGCAGTGAATTTTTCTGGTAATACGCCTGGTTGGATGATTTCATCTCTATAGAAGTTTGTTAATGGAACTTCTGCAGTTGGAATTGTGTATAAACCTTCTTTTTCAACTTTGAATAAATCTTCTTCAAATTTAGGTAATTGACCAGTACCAAACATTGTATCTGCATTAACTAATTGAGGTGTCATCATTTCAGTATAACCGTGTTGCGTTGTATGTTTAGTAAGCATGTAGTTCATTAATGCACGTTCTAATAATGCACCATCTTTAGTTAAGTATACGAAACGCGCACCTGAAATTTTTGCAGCACGTTCAAAATCTGCCATTTTTAATTCTTCTACTAAGTCCCAGTGTGCTTTTGGTTCAAAGTCAAATTCACGAGGTGTACCCCATTTTTTAACTTCAACGTTTTCTTCATCAGAATCCCCTTGTGGTACATCTTCAGCAATTAGGTTAGGGATACGAATTAAGATATCTCTAACTTTATTATCCACTTCGTTAAGTTTAGCGTCGTTTTCTTTGATTTCGTCACCAAGTTCACGCATTTCTTTGATAACGTCGTCTGCATTTTCTTTGTTACGTTTCTTTTCAGCGATTTCTTCACTTACTTTGTTACGACGTGCTTTCATTTCTTCAGTTTTACCGATTAATTGACGACGTTCATTATCTAATTCTAATACTTCGTCAACTACTTTAGGATCATCTCCACGTAGCTCAATTTTGCTCTTAACTGTGTCTGCTTGTTCTCTGAATAGTCTAATGTCTAACATGTAATACTCATCCTTCCCAATTTTTGAAAAATTTAATTTCGGATAACATGCGTATTTTCAATAAAAAAAGACCACATCCCCTTTACAAGGGACGTGGTCTACGCGTTGCCACCCTATTTAACAATTTAACACTACATATGTATCAAATTGCACTTTCCTTAAAATAACGGTTATTACCGGTTGTTCACAATTGTAGGTAGATTCGCATAACAATCAATTACTTGTTCACACTCAACACAAGCTCTCTGAAATTAATTAATTATGTTACTTGTCCCACGAACAATAACTTATTAAGTTATTTTTAATATAGCAAACTCCTTTATAATTAGCAAGTAAATTGTAAATAATATTATATTCATGCTAGTCGTAAACACCCTCTATTAACCAACATAATCACTTCCCATCATTCATTACAAAATAATCTTCATAATAGTGTTGACGAAAGTCATTCACAGGTATAATATTTTCTATTGTATTTAAAAAGGTCATAAACAAACATTCAAATTTAAAACTCAACAGGCGAGTTAGTTGTTGATGCTTTCGCTACGCATCTCATCGTCACTTAAAATTTGAGTTATATATAGAATTGACAATAATCACATTTTTACAATTTAGTATTATACGTTCGAAACATCTTCAAGGGAGGGTTTAATTCATGGAAACATTAACAACAGTTAATATTCCGAAAAGAAAAGAAGAGACACATAAAGGTGACTATGGAAAGATTTTACTTATAGGTGGGAGTGCCAATTTAGGGGGAGCAATCATGTTGGCTGCGCGTGCATGTGTTTATAGTGGGAGTGGATTAATTACAGTAGCTACACATCCTACAAATCATGCTGCACTTCATTCTCGTTGCCCAGAAGCGATGGTTATCGATATTAACGACACTAAAATGTTAACTAAAATGATTGAGAACACTGATAGTATTTTAATTGGGCCAGGCTTAGGTGTCGATTTCAAAGGTAATAACGCAATTACATTTTTACTACAAAATATTCAGCCACATCAAAACTTAATTGTTGATGGTGATGCTATAACGATATTTAGTAAATTAAAACCTGATATCCCAACTTGCCGTGTTATCTTCACGCCACATCAAAAGGAATGGGAACGTTTGAGTGGTATCCCTATTGAAGAACAAACTTATGAACGTAATAGAGAAGCTGTAGATAAGTTAGGTGCTGCAGTTGTACTGAAAAAACACGGTACTGAAATATTCTTCAAAGACAAAGAATATAGACTTGGCATTGGTACACCGGCAATGGCGACTGGTGGCATGGGAGATACGTTAGCTGGTATGATTACAAGCTTTGTTGGACAATTTGATGATTTTAGAGATGCGATAACTAGCGCAACTTATACACATAGTTATATTGGAGAAAAATTATCTGAATCTATGTATGTCGTACCACCTTCACGTTTAATTAGTGAAATTCCATACGTTATGAAAGAATTAGAAAACTAAATAAGCTATAAAAATAAGACTTCCCTGGTATTAGGGAAGTCTTATTTGTTGAAGGAATCAATATTGTTGTAACTTTCTATTATTGATTAACCTTCCATTCTTTAGTTTTCGTCATCTTCATCATTGTTAGGTGCATTTTCAATGTCTTCATTTACACGATCCATGAAGTCTTGTCTAACTTCAATACGTTCATCTGTTGCATCTTCATCAGATGAAACTGTAGTCTCTTCGTCCGCTTCAGTATGAAGTGCGTTACCTGGTGTATCATCATCAATTACTTCTTCACTAGAACTTTCTGTACTTTCTGCATTTGATTCGCCATTTTCAGTTTGAGCAGCCTCAGTCGCATCTTCATCTTCTGTTTTATCAATAACTTTAGCAACTGTTGATACAAATTGATCATCGCCTAATTTCATTAAGCGAACACCTTGAGTTGCGCGACCATTTTGAGAAATATCTTCTACTTCTAAACGAATGATAACACCACTATTTGTAACAATCATTAAGTCTTCTTCGCCATTAACAGTTGTGATACAAACGATATTACCATTACGTTCAGTAATCTTCGCAGTCTTGATACCTTTACCACCACGATTTGATAAGCGATATTCACTCACTGGCGTACGTTTACCATAACCATTTTCAGTGACGACTAGCACTTCATCTTCGCTATCGGCATGGGCAACATCTAGACCTACAACGACATCATCTTCACGTAATGAGATACCTCTTACACCTGCAGCAGTACGACCTAATGGACGTAAACTTGTTTCTGCAAATCTAATTAATGAAGCATGGGATGTTCCAATTAAGATATCTTGGTTACCATCTGTAAGACGTACTGCAATTAATTCATCGTCTTCTTTGAATCCAATCGCAATCTTACCGTTCTTATTGATATGTGAGAAATTGCTTAAAGCAGAACGTTTCACAATACCATTTTTAGTTGCAAATACTAAGTAACTATCTTCATCTTCAAGGTTTCTAACAGCAATCATCGTACTGATTGTTTCATCATTATCTAATTCAATCGCATTAATGACTGGAATACCTTTAGATTGGCGAGATAATTCTGGAACTTCGTATCCTTTAAGTTTATAAACACGGCCTTTATTCGTGAAGAATAGAACGTGGTCATGTGTACTTAACGTTACAAGTTGGCTTACGAAATCTTCTTCCAATGTATTCATACCTTGAACACCGCGTCCGCCACGGTGTTGTGAACGATACGTTGAAACTGGTAAACGTTTAATATAGTTATTATGGCTCAATGTGATGACGATTTGTTCTTCAGGAATTAAATCTTCATCTTCTAAATCATCTAAGCCACCTAATTGAATTTCTGTACGACGTTCGTCACCAAAACGTTCTTTAATATCAGTTAACTCATCACGAACTAATTGAAGTAAAACTTCGTCATCGGCTAAGATTTCTTCAAGTTCAGAAATATAACCGAGTAATTCGTTGTATTCATTTTCAATTTTATCTCGTTCTAAACCAGTTAAACGTCTCAAACGCATATCTAAAATAGCTTGCGCTTGACGTTCAGATAATTTAAAACGCTCTTGCAATGTTTCCATAGCGACTTTATCTGTTTCTGATTCACGAATTGTCGTAATAATCTCATCGATATGATCTAACGCTATACGTAAACCTTCTAAGATATGTGCTCGGTCTTTCGCTTTTTTCAAGTTGTATTCAGTACGACGACGTACAACTGTCTTTTGATGTTCTAAATATTCAACTAAAGCTTGTTTTAAATTGATTAATTTTGGACGTCCATTAACAAGTGCAATCATATTAACACCAAATGAAGTTTGTAATGGCGTCTGTTTATATAAATTGTTTAAAATAACATTGGCATTTGCATCTTTACGAACATCGATTACTACTCTAACGCCAGTACGTAAACTTGTTTCATCACGTAAATCAGTAATACCTTCAATTTTCTTTTCACGAACAAGTTCTGCAATCTTCTCAATCATACGCGCTTTATTAACTTGATACGGGATTTGAGTCACTACGATACGTTGGCGACCGCCACCTCGCTCTTCAATTTCCGCACGTGCACGCATTTGAATTGATCCTCGACCTGTTTCATAAGCACGTCGGATGCCACTTTTCCCTAGAATTAAACCAGCTGTTGGAAAATCAGGGCCTTGAATATCTTCCATAAGTTCTGCAATCGTTACATCTGGATTCTTACTTAAATGTAAAACACCATTGATGACTTCAGTTAAATTGTGAGGAGGAATATTTGTTGCCATACCTACAGCGATACCTGATGCACCATTAACTAATAAGTTAGGGAAACGAGAAGGTAAGACTTCCGGCTCTCTTTCAGTACCATCATAGTTATCTAGAAAATCGATTGTATCTTTGTTAATATCACGCAGTAATTCTAACGTAATCTTAGTCATCTTCGCTTCAGTATAACGCATGGCAGCGGCACCATCGCCGTCCATTGAACCAAAGTTACCTTGACCATCGACAAGTGGATAACGATAACTGAATGTTTGTGCCATTCTGACCATGGCATCATAGATTGATGAGTCTCCGTGAGGGTGATATTTACCCATTACATCCCCAACGATACGTGCTGATTTTTTATATGGTTTATCAGGAGTCATACCTTGTTCATTTAAGCCATATAAGATACGACGGTGTACAGGTTTTAAACCATCACGTACATCAGGTAACGCACGTGAAACGATAACGCTCATTGCATAGTCTAAGAATGATTCGCGCATCTCGCTGGTTATATTTCGTTCATTTATTCTTGATTGAGGTAAGTCAGCCATCAAGATATCCTCCTTCTATAATCAATTCACTTAAAATAGCAAGACTGCAAGCCATTATGCTGTACAGTCTTCAAGATTTTCAATACTAGACGTTAACTTAGAAATCTAGGTTCGCATATACTGCATTGTCTTCGATAAATTGTCTACGATTTTCAACTACATCACCCATTAACATTTCAAATGTTTGGTCCGCTTCAATCGCATCTTCTAATTTAACTTGTAACATCATACGGTTTTCAGGATTCATAGTCGTTTCCCATAATTGATCCGCATTCATTTCTCCTAAACCTTTATAACGTGATATTTGCCATTTAGGTGTAGGGCTTAATTCTGATTTCAATTTATCAAGTTCACGATCATTAAATACATAATATTTTTGTTTGCCTTGTGCTAATTTATACAATGGCGGTTGTGCAATATACACATATCCCGCTTCGATTAGTGGTCTCATGAAACGATAGAAGAACGTTAGTAATAAAGTTCTTATATGCGCGCCATCCACATCAGCATCTGTCATGATTACAATTTTATGATAACGTGCTTTAGAGATATCGAACTCGCCACCAATACCAGTACCAAAGGCTGTAATCATTTGACGTATTTCATTATTGTTAAGAATACGGTCTAAACGTGCTTTTTCAACGTTTAAGATTTTACCTCTTAATGGCAAGATAGCTTGTGTTTTAGAGTCACGACCTTCTTTTGTAGACCCCCCGGCAGAGTCACCCTCTACTAGGAAGATTTCACTTTCTTCAGGTTTCTTACTTGAACAGTCTGCAAGTTTACCTGGTAAGCTTGAAATTTCTAAAGCTGATTTACGACGTGTCACTTCACGTGCTTTCTTTGCTGCGACACGTGCACGTGATGCCATAATTCCTTTTTCCACAACGATGCGTGCAACATTTGGATGTTCATATAAGAAACGTTCAAAATGCTCGGCAAACAATCTATCAACAATTTGACGTACTTCAGAGTTACCTAATTTCGTTTTAGTTTGTCCTTCGAATTGAGGATCACCGTGTTTAATTGATACGACGGCTGTTAAACCTTCACGTGTATCTTCACCAGACAATCTTTCTTTATCGTCTTTAATAATCTTACTTTGTGTTCCATAGCTATTTAATATACGCGTTAAGGCACGTTTGAAACCATCTTCATGCGTACCACCTTCATAAGTATGAATATTATTCGCATAAGATAATAAGTTTGTTGCATAACCGCTGTTATATTGCATAGCAATTTCTATTTCTACATCATCTTTAGTTTGATGAATATAAATAGGTTCTTCATGAATAGGCTCTTTATTTTCGTTTAATAGTTCAACGTAAGATTTAATACCGCCTTCATAGTGATATGTATCTTCGCGTTGCTCTACATCTTCACGCTCATCTCTTAAAGTGATTGAAATACCTTTGTTCAAGAATGCAAGCTCTCTAATACGCTTTTGTAGCGTTTCATAGTTATAAACAGTTGTTTCAGTGAATATCTCACTATCTGCTTTAAAGCGAATGACTGTACCTGTTTTACCAGTGCTACCTACTTCTTTAAGATCAAATTGAGGTACACCTTTTTTATATGCTTGATGATAGATAGTATCGTTACGATGAACGTATACCTCTAAATCTTCAGACAATGCGTTAACAACTGAAGAACCTACACCATGTAGACCACCAGATACTTTATAACCGCCACCGCCGAATTTACCACCAGCATGCAGTACAGTTAAGATAACTTCAACTGCTGGACGACCCATTTTTTCTTGAATATCAACAGGAATGCCTCGACCATTGTCAGCTACTTTAATCCAATTGTCTTTTTCAATAATAACTTCGATTTGATTTGCATAACCAGCAAGTGCCTCGTCGATACTGTTATCCACGATTTCCCATACTAAGTGGTGCAAACCTCTTTCTGAAGTTGACCCTATATACATACCAGGTCTTTTACGAACGGCTTCTAACCCTTCTAATACCTGTATCTGTCCAGCACCATAGTTATCTATGTTGTTTACATCTGACAATGTATTCACCATCACTTTCTATTACTTTATAATTTCACCTTGATTGATTCGATAAAGCTTAGCATTATTCATAATTTCATGATCTATGCCGTCTACAGATGTTGTTGTTACAAAGGTTTGTACTTTATGTTGAATCGTGCTTAATAGATGTGTTTGTCGAGAATCATCTAATTCGCTTAACACATCATCCAATAATAAGATTGGATATTCTCCAACTTCAATATTCATTAACTCTATTTCTGCTAATTTAATGGATAATGCAGTCGTACGTTGTTGCCCTTGAGATCCATATGTTTGTGCATCCATATCATTTACATTAAAGCCTAAATCATCTCTATGTGGTCCAAATAAACAGACGCCTCTATCCATTTCTCGCTTAATATTGTCATTCAATAGCGTAATCACTTCGTCCAATAACGTCTGTTCACCTTTGCTCATATCACTGAGTTTAATACTTGGTAAATAAGTTAATGACAACGTTTCTCTCTCATTCGTGATACCTGCATGAATCGGTTTAGCCAATGATTCTAATTCTTTGATGAAATGCTCTCGTCTCAACGTTACATTTAAAGCATATTGTGCAAATTGTTGGTTTAAGACTTCTAACATTGTAGTGTCTTGCTTCTGGCCCAATTGCAGTTGCTTTAAGTAATTATTCTTCTGTTTGAGAATACGCTGGTATTGAGCCAAATCATTTAAATATACTGCAGATATCTGACCTAATTCCATATCAATAAAGCGTCTTCGTATCTGAGGGGATCCTTTAACAATATTTAAATCTTCTGGCGCAAAAAGAACCACGTTAAGATGTCCAACATACTGAGTTAGTCGACTTTGTTCTAAGTGGTTCACTTTTACTTGTTTACCTTTTTTAGTTATAAACATCGTTAGTGGCATCGTTCCATGTCTATAATTTAGTACACCGTCTATTTTAGCATACTCTGAGTTAAACCGTATAAGCTCCTTATCATTCGATGTACGATGACTTTTGGCTAAAGCTAATGTGTAAATTGATTCAAGCAAATTCGTCTTCCCTTGTGCATTTTCTCCGATCAGAATATTCACATCAGGATGACATTCGAGCGTAACTTCTTCATAGTTACGATAATTTTCTAATTGGAGTGTTTTAAGTTTCATTGTTCACCTTGATGAATAATGATTACAGAATCAATTTCAGGGATATCTGGGAAATCAATTCGATCTTGGTTAGCTAGTTTTTTACCACGACGTGTTTCGCGCTCGCCATTAATTAGAACTTCAACATCTTGTAAGAACCATTTAGCTTGTCCACCTGATTCAATAATGCCTTCCGTTTTAAGAAATTGGCCTAACGTAATATCGCCTTCAACTACTACTTCTTGAACCAAAATAATCACTCCGTTTCTTTATGTGTCATTAATATATTATACCTTTTTTAGGTTTAAATTTCATTTAAAATGGGATGTGAAACCGTTTACTTCACAATATCTTTTTACATATTTAATTTTAGTAGGAAAATTAGTTATAATTTTCAATTTGAAGCGGCTTTTTTAAAGAAAATTGAAGATTACAAATGAGGTTGTATAGAGAATAGCCTGATTTTTTAATTTTAAGGGCCATTTTAGCTTGATGATATATTATTTAGAGTTATCCCACTAGTGAATAACTTTTGTGTCTATATTAAAGGCTGATTGAGCTTAAATTAAATAAAAAAGGAGTTAGGACGGAATTCCTTTTGAATTCGTCGTAACTCCAAATTAATAGCTTTTAAAACTAATACGTTCTAATTGGTAAAATTAATTGTGTGACAGAATCATCTTCTTTTGGTTTAAGGATGAATGGTTTCATCGTACCAAAGAATTCAACTTCAACTTCATCATTATCAATCGCTTTTAACGCATCCATCATATAACGAGAGTTGAAAGAAATCTTCAAGTTGCCACCCTCTACATCCGTTGCTGTAACTTCTTCTTTTACAGTACCAATCTCAGGTGATGTAGATGATAATTCTACAACATCATTACCTGTACTTAACTTAATAACGTTGTTACCACCTTCTCGTGCCAATAAAGAAGCACGATCGATTGCGTGATAGAATTCACCGTTGTCTAAGCCTAATTTAATTTCGTAATTCTCAGGGAATAAACGTGTTGTATCAGGATAATGTCCTTCTAATAAGCGAGAAATAAAGTTTACATTTCCAACTTTAAATAAAACTTGATTTGAAGCAAAGAAAATATCAATCTCTTCATCGCTATCACTCATAATTTTATTTAATTCTGATAAAGCTTTACCTGGAATGATGACATTTTTATTTTCAGAGTCATCTTCTAATTTCAACTTTCTTACAGCCAAGCGGTGTGAATCGGTCGCAGTGCATATTAATTCATTATCTTGTATAAGCCAGTTAACACCAGTAAGTACTGGTCGTGTTTCTGAGGTGGACACTGCGAAATTTGTTTGTGCAATGATATTTTTTAATACTTTTACTGATAATTGGATTGCATCATCACGTGATACTTGAGGTAATAATGGATATTGATCAGGATCTAAACCACTTAAGTTAAATTCAGAATGTCCTGAAGTAATCAGTGTTTGAAATTGTTCATTTGTTGATAATTTAACATCTTTACCTGGTAGTTTTTTAATAATATCTACGAAGAAACGACCAGGAAGTACAACTGAACCTGTTTCAGAAATAGTGACAATATCCTCACCATCTACTTGTTTAGGGATTGTAATTTCAATAGATATCTCAGAATCTGAACCAGTAAGGATGACTTCGTTATCTTTAGCATCGATTTTGATACCCGTTAAAATTGGTAATGTTGTTCTTGGTGAGATGGCTTTTAATGTGTCATTTAATTGATTAATAAAATAATCTCTTCTAATTGTGAATTCCATCATTAATTTAAACTCCTTCCAGTCGTTTATATATAATTATATAGGTTTTAAATTCATAGTAATAGTAGTAGGGTTTGTGGATTAGTGGATATGTTAAGAAAATCCTTGTGTGCCAAAGTTATACACATGTGGATAAACTGTTGATGTTGTGTATTACTTTTAAACATTATCCACAATTACGAATAAAATGTTTATGACGTTTATCATTAATCAATGCTTCTTATACCATAATAACTTGTTACTATTTTTTATTTCCCACTTTATCATTCATAATCTGTTGTATAACAGTTTTCAACTTTTATTTTATTGATTGCGAATTTCTTTTTCCAAATCTTCAACTTCTTGTTTAAAAATCGTATCGGTTTTAATATCTTTAGCGATTTTTTCGTGCGCATGAATTACTGTCGTATGATCTCGACCACCGAATTCTTCACCAATCTTAGGTAATGAAAAATCAGTAAGTTCTCTTGATAAATACATCGCAATTTGACGTGGATAAGCAATTGATTTTGTACGTTTTTTTGCGCTGAAATCTTCGATGCGAACGTTGTAGTAATGTCCAACGACTTTTTGAATATCTTGGATCGTAATTTTTTTAGATTTAGGAACTTGAATAATATCTTTGAGCGCTTCTGCTGCTAATTCAGTCGTAATAGGTCTGCCTTGAAGTTTAGAATAGGCAAGCAAACGTGTGAGTGCGCCTTCTAATTCACGGATGTTTGATTGAATTTGATTAGCAATATAATTTAAAGCTTCAGCAGGAATTTCTAAATTCTCTTCTTCGATTTTTTTCTGAAGAATCGCCATACGCGTTTCATAGTCAGGAGGAGTAATATCAACGATTAATCCCCATTCGAAACGAGAACGTAAACGGTCTTCTAATTTTGCAATTTCTTTAGGTGGACGGTCACTTGAAATGACAATTTGCTTCTTATTTTGATGTAATTCATTAAATGTATGGAAGAACTCTTCTTGCGTTTGTTCTTTATTCTGAATAAATTGAATGTCATCAATCAGTAACACGTCGATGTTTCTATACTTCTCTCTAAAGGCTTCAGGTTCATTGTTACGAATTGATTTGATGAAGTCATTTGTGAATTTTTCACTTGAAGTATATAGTACTTTAGCATTTGGTTGATTGCTAAGAACATGATGACCGATCGCATGCATAAGATGTGTCTTACCAAGACCAACGCCACCATATATAAATAGAGGGTTGTATGCTTGTGCTGGTGCTTCAGCAACTGCAAGACTTGCTGCATGTGGAAATCTATTACCAGGTCCAATGACGAAAGTATCAAATGTATTGTGAGTATTGAATTGATCTGTGCCTTCATGACTATCTTCAATGATTTGACGTTGAGGTTCGCTTGGCGTGTTAGATTTACGACTTGTCTCATCAAGTTCAGCTAATTGTTCAGCAGTGAAAAATTTGGGTTCAACTTCATAACCAATAACATCTTTCATAATTGTTTGGATTACTTCTTTGTAGTTTGAATTTAACCATTCTGCGTAAAATTCATGAATTACAAAGATGATTGCAATATTATCACGAATTTCTTTGAGTTCTGTATCTTTCAAAAAAGTATTAAATGTCGATTTAGATATTTCTGATTCAGCAACTTCTAATACTTTTTTCCAAATTTCTTGTTCTGACATAAAATAAACTCCATCTTCTTTTAAATTTAGGACTTATACACAGACATTTAGACAAGTGGATAAAAATAATCACAGCATGTTAATAATTATCCACAAGTTAATAACATTCAGTGGATAACTTTATATATGCTATGATTTATTCACACTAAATACGTATATAAAATCAATAAATAAATCCTTTAAAAATAATGAGTTAGACGACTTATCCACATAATTATACTTTTTAACTTAGAGAGATGTCAAATAGGTGTGAATATGTTGTTAAATTTGGTATAAATCTGTTAATAATTAATATATTATCCACAGAAGCTTGAATCTCGTATGTGTATAAGTGGATAATTTTAAAAAACTAATTTTATGTACTACAACAGCTTTGGGAAATAATTTATAAAGATGAATTTAAAATGAATAAAGTGTGTGAGACGCACGTTTGACGAAATGTATAAATATTAAAAATGGTTGTTGACAAGTGATTAAAAAATAACATCTTAATGCAAATGCTACTTGCTTTATAAATAGTAATTTGTTATATTGTAGTAGTTGTTTGAATTATGACTAGATAAAATTGAATTAAAACAAGAATTCTGATATCAGAAATTATAATTTATCTATTAAAATAATCAGGATCACTACAAGAGCAAGTGAGCTGGATAAATATGTAGATGGAGGTGTTTTGCATGGTAAAACGTACTTATCAACCAAATAAACGTAAACATAGTAAAGTTCATGGTTTCAGAAAACGCATGAGCACTAAAAATGGCCGTAAAGTTTTAGCACGTCGTCGTCGTAAAGGCCGTAAAGTTTTATCAGCATAAGATCACTGACTTCTCAGTGGTCTTTTTTTTCGTTTGAATAGGTATAAATTGAGATACGCTATATCAAAACTAACTTTAGCTAAGATGGCAAAGAATAAAATAAGCGAGTGATGTGAACGTGGAGAAGGCTTACCGTATAAAAAAGAATACTGATTTTCAAATGATTTATAAAAGAGGAAAATCGGTAGCAAATAGACAGTTTGTTGTTTATACCTACAATAGTAATAAAGATCATTTTCGATTAGGTATTAGTGTATCTAAAAAAATAGGCAATGCAGTGATTCGAAATAGAATTAAACGTGCGATAAGAGAGAATTTCAAAATTCATAAAGAAGATATTATTGCACGTGATATTATCGTTATTGCTAGGCAACCAGCTAAGGATATGACTACACTTGAAATCCAGGGTAGCTTAGAACATGTATTAAAAATTGCAAAGGTCTTTAATAAAAAGATTAGATAGAAGGGTAGGGGGAGTTTTAGACGCCTGTTAGTCTGACGTTAGACAAACCGAAGTCTTACCTTATGAGCGATAAATCAACTTATTAGCAATTTTTATAGAAACAAATTACAATGTTATAATGAAATTTTACTTGAATAAGGAGGCGAGGATAATCATGGATTTTGATACGATAACTAGTATTTCAACACCTATGGGTGAAGGAGCAATCGGTATTGTCCGTTTATCTGGACCACAAGCCGTTGAAATTGGAGATAAGCTATATAAAGGAAAGAAAAAGTTGCAAGACGTAGATTCACATACGATTAATTATGGTCATATCGTAGATCCTGAAACAAATGAAGTTGTTGAGGAAGTTATGATATCTGTGCTAAGAGCACCAAAAACATTTACACGCGAGGACATTATTGAAATTAATTGTCACGGTGGTATTTTAACAATTAATCGAATATTAGAACTTACAATGACGCATGGTGCAAGAATGGCAGAGCCAGGTGAATATACAAAGCGTGCATTCTTGAACGGGCGTATCGATTTATCACAAGCTGAAGCTGTTATGGATTTTATTCGTTCTAAAACAGATCGTGCTTCTAAAGTTGCCATGAACCAAATCGAAGGGCGACTAAGTGATTTAATTAAGCGACAACGTCAATCCATTTTAGAAATTCTCGCGCAAGTAGAAGTGAACATTGATTATCCAGAATATGACGATGTTGAAGATGCTACAACTGAATTCCTATTAGAGCAATCTAAAAAGATTAAAAACGAAATTAATCTATTATTAGAGACTGGAACACAAGGTAAAATTATGAGAGAGGGTCTTTCAACCGTTATCGTTGGTAAACCAAATGTAGGGAAATCGTCAATGTTAAATAACCTTATTCAAGATAATAAAGCCATCGTAACTGAAGTTGCAGGTACAACTCGTGACGTTTTAGAAGAATACGTCAATGTTAGAGGTGTACCATTAAGATTGGTAGATACTGCAGGTATTCGTGACACTGAAGATATCGTTGAAAAAATTGGTGTCGAACGTTCACGCAAAGCCTTAAGTGAAGCAGATCTAATCTTATTTGTATTAAATAACAATGAGCCATTAACACAAGAAGATCGTACATTATATGAAGTTATTAAAAATGAAGATGCCATTGTAATTGTTAACAAAACTGATTTAGAACAAAACTTAGATATAAATGAAGTAAAAGAAATGATTGGTGATACTCCACTTATCCAAACATCTATGCTTAAACAAGAAGGTATTGATCAACTAGAATTACAAATACGAGATTTATTCTTTGGTGGCGATGTTCAAAACCAAGATATGACGTATGTATCTAATTCAAGACATATCTCTTTATTAAAGCAGGCTAGAAATGCCATTCAAGATGCGATTGATGCAGCTGAATCAGGTATTCCTATGGATATGGTTCAAATTGACTTAACGCGTACTTGGGAATTATTAGGTGAAATTATTGGTGAATCTGCTAGTGATGAATTGATTGATCAACTATTTAGTCAATTCTGCTTAGGAAAATAATAGTTTATACCTTATAGCTATGTAACGTTTAAGAAATGATAAATATTAAAGAAACTGAGACGGTAGGAAGTCTTATTTATAAAATTAAGGACAAAGGAAATTTAAAGGAGGTCAATTAGGTGGTTCGAGAATATGATGTAATCGTCATTGGTGCTGGACATGCAGGTATTGAAGCAGGTTTGGCATCTGCAAGACGTGGCGCAAAAACACTAATGCTAACAATTAATCTAGATAATATTGCATTCATGCCATGTAACCCATCAGTAGGTGGTCCAGCGAAAGGTATTGTCGTTCGAGAAATTGACGCATTAGGTGGACAAATGGCTAAAGCGATTGATAAAACACATATCCAAATGCGTATGTTAAATACTGGTAAAGGACCAGCAGTACGTGCGTTACGTGCTCAAGCAGACAAAGTGTTATATCAACAAGAAATGAAACGTGTCATTGAAGATGAAGATAATTTAGACATCATGCAAGGTATGGTGGATGAATTAATTATTGAAGACAATGAAGTAAAAGGTGTCCGCACAAATATCGGTACTGAATATCGCGCTCAAGCGGTTGTTATTACGACAGGTACATTCTTACGTGGTGAAATAATCTTAGGTAACATGAAATATTCAAGTGGTCCAAATCATCAACTTCCATCTATCACTCTAGCTGATAATTTAAGAGAATTAGGTTTTGAAGTTGTGCGCTTTAAAACGGGTACACCTCCACGTGTAAACGCGAAAACAATTGACTATTCTAAGACGGAAATTCAACCTGGTGATGATGTAGGTCGTGCATTTAGTTTTGAAACTACAGAATATATCCTAGACCAATTACCTTGTTGGTTAACATATACCAATGATCGTACACATAAAGTCATCGATGATAATCTACATTTATCAGCTATGTATTCAGGTATGATTAAAGGAACAGGTCCTCGTTATTGTCCATCAATTGAAGATAAATTTGTGCGTTTTAATGATAAACCTAGACATCAACTTTTCCTAGAGCCTGAAGGTCGTAATACAAATGAAGTTTACGTTCAAGGACTTTCAACAAGCTTACCAGAACACGTACAACGTCAAATGTTAGAAACGATTCCTGGTCTTGAAAAGGCAGACATGATGCGTGCGGGTTATGCCATTGAATATGATGCGATTGTGCCAACGCAATTATGGCCAACATTGGAAACTAAAATGATTAAAAATTTATATACGGCTGGACAAATCAATGGTACTTCAGGATATGAGGAAGCGGCTGGTCAAGGTATTATGGCTGGAATCAATGCTGCAGGTAAAGTGCTTGGTACCGGAGAAAAAATCTTAAGTCGTTCAGATGCATATATTGGTGTTTTAATTGATGACTTAGTTACAAAAGGTACGAATGAGCCTTACCGCTTATTAACATCTCGTGCAGAATATAGATTATTACTACGTCATGATAATGCTGACTTGCGTTTGACTGATGTAGGTTATGAATTAGGTATGATTTCAGAAAAACGTTACGCGCGTTTTAATGAAAAGCGTCAACAAATTCAAGATGAAATCCAACGTTTAACTGATATTCGTATTAAACCAAATGAACACACACAATCTGTCATTGAGGCAAATGGTGGTTCACGTCTAAAAGATGGCATTCTAGCAATTGATCTATTACGACGTCCTGAAATGACATATAATACAATCTTAGAAATTCTAGAAGAAAGTCATCAATTACCTGAAGCGGTTGAAGAGCAAGTTGAAATTCAAACGAAATACGAAGGCTATATCAATAAATCATTGCAACAAGTTGAAAAAGTTAAACGCATGGAAGAGAAAAAAATTCCGGAAGACTTAGATTATAGTAAAGTGGATAGTTTAGCGACTGAAGCTCGTGAAAAATTAGCTGAAGTTAAACCATTGAATATTGCACAAGCATCACGAATCTCTGGTGTTAACCCAGCAGACATCTCAATCTTACTTGTTTATTTAGAGCAAGGTAAATTGCAAAGGGTGAAAAATTAATGAATGGCGTAGAATGGCTAGCTAAAGAATTAAGTGAACATGGAATTGAATTGTCAGATAAACAAAAAGAACAATTTCAAACATATTATCGTTTACTTGTAGAATGGAATGAGAAAATGAATCTCACAAGTATTACAGATGAACATGAAGTTTATTTGAAACATTTCTATGATTCAATTACACCGAGCTTTTATTATGATTTCAATCAGCCTTTAACCATCTGTGATGTTGGTGCAGGTGCAGGTTTCCCAAGTATTCCATTGAAGATTGTTTACCCTGAATTGAAAGTAACCATTGTAGATTCTTTAAATAAACGTATTCAATTTTTAAATCATCTAGCTGCTGAACTTGGCTTAACACAAATTAGCTTTGTACATGATCGCGCTGAAACATTCGGTAAAGGCGTAAACAGAGAAACGTATGACGTAGTTACAGCACGTGCAGTAGCCAGACTTACAGTGTTAAGTGAATTGTGCCTTCCTTTAGTTAAAAAGGGTGGCCAGTTCATCGCATTGAAGTCTTCTAAAGGAGAAGAAGAATTAGAAGAAGCACAATTTGGGATTAGTATATTAGGTGGCGTCTTTAGTGATTCTTATACATTTGATTTACCAGAAGATGCTGGTGAACGACAAATGATTATTATAGATAAACGTCGTCAAACATCTAAAAAATATCCTAGAAAACCTGGTACGCCTAATAAATCTCCTTTACTAGAAAATTAATAGCACCTACATGTTAAAATTAATTTTAAGAGGAGTGAATGGATAATGAAAAAGCCTTTTTCAAAATTATTTGGATTGAAAAATAAAGATGACATCGTTGGATACATTGAAGAAGATCGCAATTCTAGCGTCGAATCCATTCAAATTGAGCGTATTGTACCTAACCGTTATCAACCAAGACAGGTGTTTGACTCAAGTAAGATTACTGAACTTGCTGAATCTATTGACGAGCATGGTTTATTACAACCCATCGTTGTAAGACCGATTGAAGAGAATATGTATGAAATTATTGCGGGTGAACGACGTTTTAGAGCACTACAGTCACTGCATAAATCTCAAGCAGATGTCATTATACGTCATATGAATGATGAAGAAACAGCAGTTGTTGCATTAATTGAGAATATTCAACGTGAAAATTTATCTGCTGTTGAAGAAGCGGAAGCTTATAAAAAGCTTCTTGAGATTGGTGGCACAACGCAAAGTGAATTAGCTAAAAGTTTAGGTAAAAGTCAAAGTTTTATCGCAAATAAATTGCGATTATTGAAATTAGCACCTAAAGTGATTAGTCGTTTAAGAGAAGGCAAGATTACTGAGCGTCATGCTCGTGCTGTCTTATCTCTTAAAGAGGACGATCAAGAAAAGCTAATTGAACAAGTGATTAGCCAAAAATTAAATGTTAAACAAACAGAAGCACGTGTTAAACAGAAAATTGGACCAGAAAAAGTAAAGGCTCAATCTTTCCAATTCTCTAAAGATTTAACACAAGCCCGTGACGAAGTTGGAAAAAGCATTCAAGCCATTGAACAATCTGGTATACGTGTAGAACAACGTGATAAAGAACATGATGATTATTACGAAATTAAAATAAAAATTTATAAAAAATAGATGAAAAGTGTGTATAATGCTATTCCTTGAAAAATAGGTTTTAAAGTTATACCACTTAATAATAGCACTAAGATGATTAAAAGTTGAATCATTTTAGTGTTTTTTATGTTCATATAGCATTCATTTTTATTATAAAGTGCTGTTTACATAGCTAATAAATAGATTTACAATATTATTAAACGAAACGTATCGTTTAATAATTAAAGAAGAAGGGTTTATTGTGTTCGGAATATCCATTTCTAGTGCTATTCTTCATTTTGTTATTGGAGGTCTTGCAGTGGCGATTGCATCTATAATGGCTGAGAAGGTCGGTGGTAAAATGGGTGGCATTATCGCTACTATGCCGGCAGTCTACTTAGCTGCAATTATAGCCCTTGCGATAGATCATCGTGGCAATCAATTAGTTCAAATGTCAATTCATCTTAGTTCTGGTGCCATTATTGGAATTATATCGTGCATCATAACAGTCTTTTTAACGTCTCTTTATATTAGTAAAAGAGATTATAAAAGAGGAACAGGATTTGCATTAATATGTTGGCTTGTAATTTCTCTAAGTATATTTGTTGTTAGACATATGAATTAATCATTGGAGGCTTTTGTAATGAAATTAGCATTAATTAAATTCTTGGTTGGGGGACTTGCAGTTACGCTGAGTTATATTATCTCTGTTATTTTACCTTGGAAAGAACTCGGGGGTGTGTTTGCTACATTACCTGCAGTATTCTTGGTTTCATTGTTTATCACAGGAATGCAACATGGCGATGTTATTGCTAAGCACGTAAGTAGAGGTGCAGTTTTTGGCATGACGGGCGTACTTATTAGTATACTAGCAACATGGGCGATGCTATATTTTACAAATCAATGGCTACTTAGTATTGTTATTGGATTTATTGCATGGTTTGTAAGTGCAGTAATTATTTTTGAAGCGGTTGAATTTATTACGCATTTAAGAAGGGGAAAACATGGCTGGAAGACCGAAAGATCCGACAATCAATCATAAAATTTTTAATGAATTAGATCGAATGTTGGCTACGACACATTTTAGAGACATCACTATCGATCAAATTTCTGAAAACACAGGTGTGTCTAAAGCTACAATATATCGACGTTGGAAAGATAAATCTTCAATTATTGTAGATATGTTCGTGAGTAGAACACAGATTTTTGAAAATGAAAATAAAGATCTACACACGGGGTTGTATCAATTCTTAATTAAAATAATGGAAATTTATAAAACGAATTTAGGGCGTGCGGTTATTGAAATATTAATTAGTAATCAACAAGTTGAAGCACGTGAGTTGTTTATGAAGGGTTATTTTAAAAGTAATCGAAAATTATTGAAATCAATCATAGCACATCACATAAAAGAAGAGGATCAAGATTTATTTATAGATATGATTTTCTCACCAATTTATTTCAATATTTTAATTAAACCGGAAACACTTGATGAAGCATATATTGAAAAAATGCTAGACGTTATCTTAAAATCTTTTAATCAATAATATCTTAATTAACAAAAGGAACTGCGTTTAAACAAATAGCGCAGTTCCTTTTTTAGACGTCGGGAAGTCTTATAAACACTGATAAATCAGCATGTAAAAGGACTTTGACAATGAAAAAGATGCGAATGACAAAGAAATTTGGTAGTTTTTTATATGAAGAAACGTTTCTATGGAGTTGAAGTGAGATACAACTATTAATGTCTATCTTGCTTCTAATCTAGGCAAGATTAATCTAAATGGTTAAGGAGTTATGGGTGATGGAAATCGGTCAACAAATTCGGAAATATAGAGAAAAAGAAAATTATTCTCAAGAGTACCTAGCTGAGAAATTATATGTTTCGAGACAAACGATTTCTAATTGGGAGAATGAAAGAAGCTATCCAGATATCCATAATTTATTAATGATGTGTAACTTATTTAATGTTTCATTAGATGATCTTGTCAAAGGAGACGTGAAACGTATGGAACATGAAGAAATTAAAAAAGACATGGATTTTTGGACATGGATGATGCTAATTTGGACGTTATTAGCATGTGTTTTAATAGGACCGCTTTTATTTTATTTAAGTTGGTGGGGTGTTGCGATAACCTATGTCATTTTTTCTATAGGTTTTTATAGTTCTACAAGGATAGATAAAATTAAATATAAACACGGCATGGATAATTACGATCGAATCGTAGCTTTTATGAATGGTCAAGATCCTAATGAAGTTCAGACTACTAAAACACGCAATTTCATTACGAGTATCTTATCATTTATCTTTGTAGTAGGCGCATTTGTAATCATATGCTGGTTGAGTATTTATCTATCATTTAAATTTTTACCATAACAATTTAAAGGCCTATGAAACGCAATGCTTCATAGGCCTTTAGTAATTATAAGTGATTATTTATTGCGTAATCTTCTTCTACCAATTAATAATACGCTACCTAAACCTGCAAACATTGTTGCTAATAATGATTTATTCATATTAGCGTCGTCGCTACCAGTATTTGGTAGGTGTTTCGGTTGATTTGGTTGTTTAGGTGTTGGTGGCACATGATGTATCGGTGGCACACCTGGTTTTTCAGGTGGGTTGCCTGGTGGGTTAACTGGAGGTTGACCCGGTGTTTTAGGCGGATTATGTGGTGGTTTGTTTGGCGTTGGTGGTACTGGTGGTTCAACAGTGTTGTTAAATTCAGTATCATTTACTCCATCGGATTTACCGCCTGAACTGTTGTAAGTTACAGCTGCTTGTAAATTATCTGTTTCTGGATTTTCAGTAACTACCACTGTTGCTTTGATAGACATTGTATCATAAGCAATATTTGAATCTGTTCTCACTTGTTCACTGATTCGGTAAACGTAAGTGCCTACTTTATTGAATTTAATTGGTAAGAAATTCACTTTACCATTCGCATCATTTGTTGCTGATTGTACTGGATGATCAGGATTGTTTAAATCCGTTAAGATGAATGTGTAATCTCCACCTTAAGTTGACCACCCTCCAATTTCTTAGTCACTTTGAATTCAAAGTTTACTGGTACTGGTTTTACTTTGTTTACACGTTTTTCTGATGGTTTAGGAGGTGGTACTTCATTGCCACCTTTGGCTGGGTTAAAGAACTGAACAGATTGGTTCGCTACTTTAGTGATGTTCTTGTTTGCTTTGGCACTGTCTTTAATGACCCCGATAATATCTAATTTGTAGTAACGCCCAAATGGAATTTGCGCATTATCTAACACATGATCTTTAACTAGACTTTCTTTAGATGTAGCTGTGATGACACCATTCTCATCTATATTATCAAATAAGTTTGTAACGTCTTGTCCAGTAATACCGTCATATACCTTAATACTTTGAACAACTACGCTTGTTTAATCATAGTCATTAGTAATGCCTAATTTATTAATTTTGTTCTCTTTTAAAAAAGTAAAATTAATATAGCCATATTTAGCTTTTTGAGGGTCACGAGCAGCTACTGCTCTTTCTAAAGAATTCTCACCAATGGATACTGTACCAGGTGAATTGATTTGTTTCGTTTCCACTACAGAATTTGTCTCACCGTTAACTAACTTAATCGTTACGTCATTAGAGTCGTCGTAGGGTTTAGATAAACGATAGTAATATTTAGTTTGATATGTAGCATTAAATTCTTTAAGATCTGTTATCTCAAATGTAAATTGATTTGGATCAGTACTTTTTTCAAATACGACGTTTGGTGTTGGGATAGTATTTGAATCTTTAGGTTGTGGAGTGATAACATCTCTACTTTTAACAGATGCACCATTGGCATCATCCATATTAGGTGTTGCAGTTGTTGTTGTGTCCTCTAGAACGCCTTCTGAAGCAATTGCTGACGTTGCAGAACGACGTGAACGTGTATGTGTTGTTGTCTTCTCTACTTGAGATGAAGCGGCAATGGTTTGTGCATTTGCATTTTCGTTACCTGAGTGAGTTGTCTTACTAGTTGTTTGTGGTTGCGTTTCTGTTTTTGTTGTATTTTCTAAATTTTTCAGGGGAATAGATTGAGATGGTAAAGCTGCATTTTGTACGTCTTCATGTGTTGAATTATTGACTTTCTTTTCAAAAGATTGTTGATTGGAAGCCGTGTCCGTTGTTGACGTACTATTATGTAATTCACTTGCATGAGCTACATCTTGAAAGTCCATAAATAAAAAGGCATCTAATAATACGGAGCCTGTTCCTATTGAAAACTTTCGAATAGAGAAGCGATACTTTGTTTTTTTATTGAATAACTTGATGTCTTTTCTTAAATAAATAAAATATTTCTGTCAATTTAATAATAAGATATATAAAATAAAAAACAATATTAATATATAATAATCATAATTATTAAAATAAAATGAAAAAGGGGTAGGATAGAATTCCTTTGAATTCTATCCTACCCTAACCTGCTTAGCTTGTAGAATTTCTTTGTGAAATTCTCTATGTTGGGGACCCGAACCCCGTATGTATGAATAGAGCTGAGAATCGCTTGATTTAAGGCACTTTCTCAGCTCAGTTAACTACAGTCTATTTGCAATGTAGCCCTTTAATATATTTGTTCTAAATGATTTGATTTTCAATATTAGTTATTAGTCTTTTCTTCATAACGTTTTAGAATATAACCACCACCAAGTAAGCCTACTGGTACTCCAATAAATGGTGTCGCAATGCCACTTAAGATCAAGACGATAAGTACTAACATAAGACCGTTAAACCAATTGACTTTCAAACTTAATAAATCCTCGTAAGATTTGCGAATTAATTCTTTAATATTCATTTAAACAACGTCCTTTCTTTTCAATTATTAAATAGAGTGTTTTACAATTCGATTTGCATGGATAAATGAGATTGTTGCAAAGATAAGGTAAACAAGTGAATAAACAATCATCACAATGATAATCGGTGTTGGAGAGTATTCTCCCATTATTTTCATAAATACCATTGCAGCAAATAGTGCGTGTAATAATGCGATGATTAAAGGTAAACCGAAGTTGAATAGAATCTTTAATGCTAGACCTTTCGTCATATCCGTGTGTGTGAAGCCGATACGTCTTAATATGCGATAATTGTTAATTTCATCTTCGGTTTCATCCATTTGTTTAATATAGATAATACATCCCGCTGCGATGAGAAACGCTAATCCCAAGAATGATGTGACAAACATTAGAATGCCGTTACTTTCATCTAGCATTTTCTTCGTGTCATTTTTTAATTCAACATTTGCACTTACTTTCTGAGCTAGTTTTTCCGCTTTAGAGAGGTCTTTATGATCTGTGATATTAAAACCGTAATGATGCATTAGTTGGTCCTTTATTTTCAATTTATTGAAATTATCTGGACTTACTTTTAAGACAGGACCTCCTATAGAAACGGTCGACGGAATTACCTCATTGTCATCCTTTTTATTCACGTTTAATGTCATTTTTTGTTGACCTTGAAGTGTCATATCTTCATTCGTATGAACACTTACAATGCCAGAAAGTGGTCCTTGTAGGTTAGTAATAGTAGCATGGTTACCATTAATATTTTTATCTGGCATAACAACGATACCAACATTTTGCATACCTTCGTTTGTTTTACTTTTTAAGGCATCATTTTTAAATAATTTCGTATTACTACCTTCAAAAGTTTTCTTGTCATATTGAATATGATTTTGTTTTAATAATTTTTCATACTTTTGAGCTGATTGCGCTTTAGCAAAGTTAACATCTTGAGGTGAGGATACTTGAATCATATAACCTGTATTTGCTTTGCTAATTGCACCAAAACATAGAATAGTTACTGTCACTGCTGAAATAATAGAAATAATTGTTAGTGACATCGCATTTTTCTTCATGCGATGCATAATTGATGAAGTAAATACGACATCTGTAATTGAAATGCGTCCATGTTTAGATTTTTTCAGTGATTTAAATATGATAGATACTGAACTTCTGAAAAACAAATATGCGCCTACTACAGTTAAGAATAAAATAATAAACGGCGTTAATAAGGCCATTGTTAATTCTTGAAATTTACCAAACATTTCTGTAGACATATAATAACCTAACATCATCATTATGAGTCCAAGAATACCAGCAATACATTCTGGCGTGGTGATTTTCGCTTTTACTGCTTCTGTTTTCATACTGTCTTTCATCATAGAAAGTATGGTTCTTCGTTTTAAAAAGATAGCATTTTCTAACATAATTAAAATAAACGCTAACATTAGCATTATCATTGTTTGAATTAAAGCAGCTACTTCAAATCCTATAGATGCATGAATGTGTAAATGCATCAGTTTTATTAGTATTGAAAGCAATAATTTTGAACCCAAAATACCAATAATAACGCCAATAATGCCTGTACTAATAACTAAAGTGATTTGTTCGATAGCAAGCATTCTAAGAATGTTACCATGTGTTAGTCCAATGAGTTCGAATAATGCAAATTCGCGTGTTCTACGTTTAATAAATAATTGGTTCGCATACATTAAGAAAATAATAATTGTAATAAATAGGAAAACTGCGCCTACTTTAGCACCTTCTTGGATTACTTTTGGAGAATCACCATTATTAATACTATCTGTGTACTGCAAAGTGACAAAGCTAAAGTATAAAATAATACTAAAAATGAGTGAAAAAAGATACAGTGCATAATTTTTAAAATTACTTTTTAAGTTTTTGAGTGTAATTTGATTAAACGTCATTTGCGACACCACCTAAGGCTGACTGTAATTGAATGATTTCATCATAAAATTCACGTTTAGATTTATCTTCTTGATGGATTTCTGAATGAATATTGCCATCTTTTAACATAATGACACGCTGTGCAAAACTCGCTGCAGATGGGTCATGAGTTACCATGATTATCGTGCTATTGAATCGCTCATTCATATCTTCTAGACGGTTAAGTAAGTCTTGTGCGCTTTTCGAATCAAGTGCTCCTGTCGGTTCATCGGCAAAGATGATAGATGGTTTATGAACGAATGCACGTGCGGCAGCGGTACGTTGTTGCTGACCTCCAGAAATTTCACTAGGATATTTATCACTTAAATCATAAATACCAAGTGCCTTTGTGATGTCTTGATAGTTTTTTTCCATTTCATCTTTTTTCATTTTTTGGACAGATAATGGTAACATAATATTTTCTTTGACTGTTAATGTAGGTAAAACGCTATAATCTTGGAAAATAAAACCAAGTTCTTTCTTACGAAATTGTGCTAATTGCTTATCTTTGAGTTGATTAACTTCATTGCCACTTACTTCTACAGTTCCTCCAGAAATACTATCGATGGAACTAATGACATTGAGGAGGGTAGTCTTACCTGAACCTGAAGGTCCCATTATGGCAACGAATTCTCCTTTATCCACTGAAAAGTTGATGTCGTTTAGGGCTTTATACTTTTGCTTACTTCCATATACTTTTGATAAATGATTGACGTTTAAAATTGGCATGTCGATCACACTCCTTGTTTGATTTATAATTTTTCTTTTGTTTTAGTTGGAATTTCTGATTTTTTAACTTCTTCGTATGACAGAATTGTGTGAGATTTTTCGCGTACAACTAAGTAATGATTTTGTTTTAATTTTTTGGATGCTGTGTATTCAATTTTTTTAGATTTACCATCTTTCGTGTAACCAGTTTGATTGTAATGATAGATATAGAAGTCTTTTTCTTTATTAATGACTTCCACTTTAGATGGTTTCTGAGTCTTAACGTAATATTCATATGTTTGGGCTAAAGGATTGAGCTTGTTCCAGTCATTGATTGAGCGATTGTTAGGATGTTGATTGGAATAAGCATTTAATCCAAACAATCCTCCGATAACAATAATTGCAATGACGGCAACTGCAATGAATATATTTCTTAAGGTTTTCAATATCATCACTCCTTGTTTCTATTACACTTATAATTGTAGAAGGGTTGCGTCAGTACTGCCTTTATCTAACCTTACAAAGTCGATGTCATTTCTTACGAATATGAAAGATTAGATTATTTTTTGAAAATGTAAGTAAGAAGGCATTCTTAAATGTGATAACTTGAATAGTAATCTTGTGAGAGGTTTGTTACGATGAAGCTATCAATAAGCACATTGAGGATGATTTTCTTGATGAGCTTAATTTTCAAAACGAAGTAAATTGATTAACGTTACGCTTTTTAAAGATGAGTGAAACGACTTTGCAATATATTTGTGATAAAGTAAGTTGTGTTTATAAAAGATGATAGGCGGGATTTAATTGAAAAAAGAGATAATTGAATGGATTGTAGCCATTGGTGGCGCACTCTTAATTGTAGGTATTGTATTAAAGTTTATTGGAACATCATACACAGTATCAGGTTCATCGATGTATCCAACTTTCCAAGATAGAAATAAAGTGATAGTTAGTAAGATTTCGAAAACATTGAACCACATTGATAATGGTGATGTCGTTGTCTTCCATGAAGATGCACAACGTGATTTTATTAAGCGTGTGATTGGTACGCCAGGTGATAAAGTTGAGTATAAAGGTGATCAATTATATGTTAATGACAAAAAGGTATCAGAGCCTTATTTAGATTATAATAAGAAGCATAAACAAGGTAAGTATTTGACAGGTACATTTAAAACAAGCCAAGTGAACGGTGCAAATGGCAAAAATAAAATCCCTAAAGATAAGTATTTAGTTTTAGGTGATAATAGACAAAATAGTGTAGATAGCCGTTTTAGTGAAGTTGGTTTAGTAGATAAAGACCAACTTGTAGGTAAAGTTGTTTTAAGATATTGGCCATTTAATAAATGGGAAGCTGGTTTTAACCCAGGCACATTTTAGAAAAAACAATTAAATAATTAAAATTTTATTGGCGGTGGAGTCTTAGACTTCATCGTTTTTTTATTTCAGTTTAGTCAAGGCAATATTTAGATTATTATATTAAATACGCACATCTAAATAATGCTTTTTAAAATATATAATTATTTTGATAAAAAGTTTAAAATAATATAGAAAGCAACACAAAATAAATGATATACTTTTTGAAGATTAAAAAAATAATAAAATTGGAGGGATTCCTATGCAATGTCCAAATTGTGGAAATGCTATCGAACCTAACGATTTATTTTGTGGAGAGTGTGGCCATAAAATAGATAGACAGTCTCATACTATTAATTCTGCTGAAAAAGATATCTCTAATGCTGAAGCTAATGGTAGACGACACGATTCAACTGGATCATTAGGTGAAGGTAACGAAACGACATCAAATCAAAGTGATTATTTATCAAGAACAAACGAATCGAAACAGGATAAACATCCTAATGAAGATGGTAAAGTGCGAGATCATCAGCATGTACCTGAACATACTACATCGACACAACAACATCAAATGCATCAACCTCAATCAAATCAGCACCAACAACCTCACAACAATGCATCACATACATATCACAATCAACCACAATACGATCAGTCATATTCAAACCATCAACAACCACAACAAACAAGCCAATTTAGTGACCATGCAAAAGAAGTGACAGAAGAAAGTAAAGGTTTCTTTAAAAGTGCTTTCGCTTCACCTGATCAAGTACTAAAAAGCCAACAAGCATTTAGTTTTAAATTGTTATTTTCTTTAATCATTGTCGGTTTATTAGTCGTAGCACTGTTGCTTGCTATTGTAATTCCTTCATCAGTTGGAATGTTTGAAACACCGAAAAGCCAAATTATCTTTTCTGTTGTTTTAGGTATCATTTTATTCCTAGCAGTGATAGTGGGAGCAACATATGGTATTACGCGCTTAGTAGTTAGACAGCCAATTACATTTAAAAAAGTATTGTCAGATTTTGTACTTATTAATAGTGTTTCAGTCGCAGTACTATTGATTGCACTTATTTTAATGTTCGCTAATTCTTTTAGCTTTGGTGGCGCATTATTTATACTATCCATTTTATTAATCGTTGTTTCAGGTGTTTACATGATTGCCAAATATAGTGCAAATCATCATACTCGCTTTTCAAGTTTTTACGGTGTGATTATTTACATTATTGTGTTTTTCTTATTTGTGACTATTTTCGGTGAATCTTTATTTAACCAAATCTTTGGAAACTTAATCAGTGAGTTCAATAATCTATTTGATGGGAGTTCGATTTACTAATGAAATATTGTAGTAATTGCGGTCAACCTCTTCGCGAAGGTGTGAAGGTATGTACAAATTGTGGGAAACCCGTTCAGCAATCTAAAACAAATCACTCTAACACACAGCAAGATCATCACAACCAAAGTCGACAAGATAAGCATGAGCAGCATCAATATCAAAGGTATAATAACCATAATCAAAACGGTTATACAGACAGACATGATCAACAACCACGTAAAGGCGATAATAAAAAGACTTGGATTATTATTGCAGTTATAGCTGTATTGCTAATTGCTTTGATTCTTGCATTTTCAGTATTAAAAAATCAATTTTCTCCGGAAAAGCAAGCATCTAATATTGCACAAGCAATCAAGAAAGATGACGAAAAGGCATTAGCCAAAGAAGTTACAACTCAAAATGACCAAAAATTAAGCAAACAAGAAGCACGCGCATATTTAAATTACATCAAAACAGAAGATGACTTAAATAATGTCGGTAGTAACGTAGAACAAAGCGCGAAAGAAATTAAAGATAATCGTTATAATAATTTATCTGTAGATGCTAATGGAAATAGTGTGTTAAATATTTCAAAGGATGGCAAGAAATTCCTATTTTTTGATAATTATTCATTCAATGTTCCACAAAAATCAGTGAGCATTTATCCAAGTAGTAGTGGAGATATTACTTACGAATATAATGGTAAAAAGCGTACGACAACGGTTACGGAAGATGACGAAAAAACGTTAGGTACGTTCCCAATCGGTGATTACAATTTAAAAGCAACAAAAGACATCGATGGTAAGAAATTCAAAGGTGCGTTAATGATTAACATGAGTGATGATGCTACTGCTTATGAATCATTTAAACAAAAACGTTTCACAGTCAGCGTTGATGGCGGCTATATGTTAAACAATGTGAAAATATACGCGAATGATAAAGAAATTGGAAGTGAATCATCTTCTGAAACATTTGGACCATATGACCCTGATGAAGAAGTAACTGTTTATGCACAAGGTACTTATGAAGGTAAAACGTTCAAATCAGATTCTGTTAATGTGACTAGTTCTGGGGAAGACGATGATGACGTAACAGATGTCACAGTTACGTTTGATGATGATGAGATTGATAAGTATATCGATGACAAAATGGATGCTGAGTCTGATAGTGATAGCGATGATTCTGATTCAAGTTCAGGCGAAGTGACACGTGATAACGTCATTGATAAAGTAGAATCATACGAAGGTCATACGTTAGATACGGATACTTACACATACAAAGAACCAGAAAAAACAGATGATGGTAAATGGGGCTTCTCATTTACTGACAAAGACGGAGATTTAGCCGGATCATATACAGTTGACACTGACGATGGTTATGTAACTGAATACGATGAAGATGGTGAAGAAGTCGGTTCTGGTTATTAATAAATGAATAGTTATTATCATAATGAGGTTGAGCGATTGAATTTAATTGCTCAGCCTTAATTTTTCAGGATTTTTGGAGCATAATAATTTATGAGCTTTAATACTAATTAAATCAATTTATGTTACTATATATTTAATTTACCGAATAATTTGAAAATTCAAACTGGAGGCGATAGATATGATGTTTGGTTATCAAGTGAATGAACATGTGACGTTGAAGATATTAGAAGAACGAGAAACGGAGCAACTTTTCAAATTAGTTGATGCGAATCGGGATTATTTAGGCGAGTTCTTGTCATTTGTAAAATATACAACGGAAGTTATGCACAGTAAGAAGTTTATTCAGTCGGCACTAGAACAGTGCACTCGTGGTGATGGCTTTCCATATCCTCTTTAGTAGCGGTTTTTCTTTGAGATTTATTAATAATTAAATACATAGGCGGGATAGTTATGATTTTTGGTTACCAAGTAGATAAAGATATTAAATTAAAGATATTAGAAGAACGAGAAGCAGAACAGTTATTTAAATTAGTAGATAGCAATCGTAACTACTTAGCAGAATTTCTACCTTTTGTCGAACATACAAAGAAGGTGGAAGATAGTAAACACTTTATCCATTCAGCGTTGCAACAATTTATCGATGGTAATGGATTTCATTGTGGAATATGGAGTAATAAAGAACTGATTGGGGTCATAGGATTGCACTATTTAGACTTAGTTAATAAAACAACTTCGATTGGTTATTATTTAGCTGAAGACTTTCAAAAGAAAGGCATCATGACTAGATGTACTAAAGCACTTATTCGTTATGTATATGAAGAATATGATATTAATCGTATTGAAATACGAATGTCTACCAAAAATAAGAAAAGTCGAGCTATACCTATAAGACTGGGATTTACACAAGAAGGCGTATTGAGAAGCGATGAGTGTTTATTAGGGGTATTCTCAGATAGTTATGTATATAGTCTGCTCAGAGAAGAATATTACAAATAATCAATCATCTAATTTACAAAATATTTAGTTTATTCAATAACTTTAAACATAAAATCAACAAAGTATCCGACATTTCATGAGGGAGAATACGGGATGCTTTGTTCTTTCATAAATAATTATTTAATATCAATCTAACAAGTTAACACAAAGTATTATTTTAAAATTGAGATTAGACATTTATTTTTTCAACTTTGCAACAGAACCCAAAATAGTATAGATAGCCAATTTGATGTGGTTGGTCTTGTTGATAAAAAATTGTAGATAAAGTAGTTTGGAGATATTGGCCATTTAACGAATGGAAACTAATTTTTAATCCAGGAACATTTGAAAAATAAAGTCACAACGAACGTATCTAATTCGTTGTGATCACTTATTTTATCGTATTGTTTATGTATATATACCATACAAACCAAAAAAGTAAGATAGAATTCATTTTGAATTTGTCGTCCCCAAAAAAGAGGACTAAAGTTGAAAAAAGCTTGCGACAAATGCATTTTCAATTTAATCATCGACTACCATCAATATATAAAACCTGAGACATTTAATAATGTCTCAGGTTTTGTCCTATTTAATTTTAGATTGTTGGTTTGTGTTATTTTTAATATAGTTCTTTTTACGTTGATGATCAGGTTGTAAGGTTAAACCTAAGAATTTTCTTTCTTGATTTGCATCTTTGAAAAATGAAATCATCATTAAAATAACAACAAAACTAAATGGTAATGCTGAAATAATAGCAGCTGATTGCAGAGCATCTAGACCTGTCGATCCACCAGATAGTAAAAGTACGTAGGCAATCGCTGATAACATGACTCCCCAAACAATCTTAACAAAACCGGATGGATTTAAACGTCCAAATGATGTTTGCATACCTAATACAAATGTAGCTGAGTCTGCGGATGTAATAAAGAACGAGCCTACTAATATAATAGCGATAAACGATAAAATTGTACCCATAGGCATTTCATTGAAAATACCAAATAATTGTGTTTCAGGTGGCATACTAAAGGTGTGTTTAGATTGCTTACCAATTTCAATACCAGTAATACCAAAGGCTGTAAACCATAGCATACTAATAATTGTAGGAACACCTAATACTGCTATAACGAATTCACGAATTGAACGACCTTTTGAAATACGTGCAATGAAGATACCTACAAATGGTGACCAACTCATCCACCAGCCCCAATAATAAATCGTCCATGACTGTAACCATTCATGTTTTTGTGAATTAAGTGGAGCAACATCAAAGCTATTAAAAATAAGGGTATTCAAATATTCACCAATTGAGGATGTAAACATATTCATAATTAAAATTGTAGGACCTACAATTAGAATAATAATAAGTAACATCGCAGCTAAAAGCATATTTAAATTACTTAAATACTGAATACCTTTGCTTAAGCCACTCCAAGCACTAATTAAGAATAAAACTGTAACAATAAGAATAATAATGCCTTGAATAAGCTTATTGTTTGGTACTCCAAATAAATAATTTAGACCACCATTAATTTGCATGGCGCCAACACCAAGTGACACTGCAACTCCGATAATAGTAGCAAAAACAGCTAGAACATCTATAACAGTACCTAATGGACCTTCTACTTTATTCCCGAAAATAGGACGTAATGTACGAGAAATGAGTCCTAAGTCATTTTTTCTAAACTGTGTATATGCAAGAGCCAAAGCAACAATACCGTAAACTGCCCAAGGATGTAGTCCATAATGTAAGAAACTTGAACGCATAGCTTCAGCTAGAGCAGCTTCTGTTTCTTTACTCGCTGTTGGTGGAGATAGATAATGTGAAATGGGCTCAGAAGATCCATAGAATACAAGTCCAATACCCATACCTGCACTAAATAGCATTGTTAGCCATGAAATAGTATTAAATTCTGGTTTATCATCAGGTTTTCCTAATTTAAGCTTTCCAATTGGATGAAAAATAAGTGTGATACAAAATATCAGAATAATACTAATAAGTAACATATAGTACCAACCGAATGTTTCTGTAATAAAACTTCCGATTGCTCCTGAAATTGAACCAAATTGATTAGGGAAGATGGCTCCAATAATTACCAGTAACCCTACAGTAACTGAGGCAAAAATAAATACATTTGAAAACTGTTTTGATTTGTTTTCCATGTATTTAACTCCTTTCAAATTTAATAAAGTAGATGTATAAAAGCTTAACATATATAGTTAAAAGAATAATGAATAAGTTTAAAATTTTACAAACATGTAATAAGTTTATACCTTTGAATTGTGTAATATGTTGCTTTGGTTATAATTTCTTTCATGTTTTTAAAAAATATAGGAGATTCTAATTATATTTGGATATCAAATTAATGAACTTTTGAAATTAAAAATATTTGAAGAACGAGAAGTGAAGCAGAATAACCATTTAAATTAATAGATAGTAATCGTAAGTATCTATCAGAATTTCTACCTTTTGTTGAATAAATAAAGAAGGTTGAAGATAGTAAATTTTATCTATTCACTATTGCAACAGTTTACACGCGAATAAGAAATGAGGAGTTGTATTTAAAAACCGCACTGATGCGGATATGGATTTCATTGCGGCATATGGTATGACAAGGAACTTGTAGGAGTCATCGGCTTGCATTATTTAGATCTTGTTAACAAACGAACGTCTATCGGTTACTATTTGGCAGAGCACTTTCAGAAAAAAGGGATTATGACAGCATGCACAAAGGCGTTGATTCGCTATGTGTACGAAGAATTTGATGTAAATCGTGTGGAAATTCAAATGTCGACGCGCAATCCGAAAAGCAGGGCCATACCTGAGCGACTTGGTTTTACGCAAGAGGGCGTGTTGAGAGATAGTGAACGTCTACGTGGAGCGTTCTCAGATAGTTATGTGTATAGTCTATTAAGAGAAGAATATGGGGATGTTAAAGAAGAGTGGTAAGTAGAAGCTTATAAAAAAACGCTTAACAGTTTGTAGTAATAAACTATGTTAAGCGTTTCATTCTTTATTGTTCTACTATTTGAATTAAATTACCGCAAGTATCGTTGAAAATGGCCATTTTAGCACTACCCATTGTAGTCGGTTCAACGGTAAAGTGAACGCCTTTTTGCGTTAATGCATCATAGGTTTGTTGTACATTTTCTACGCCGAACATCGTAATAGGTATGTTGGCTTCGAATAGACGTTGTTGATAATCACTTGCAATAGGGTTGCCATTTGGTTCTAAGACCAATTGAGCACCATCTGGTTGATTCGGAGATACTAAAGTAAGCCATCTAAATCCTTCGCCTACAGGTTCATCTATTTTCTTTTCAAAACCTAAAATGTCTGTATAAAATTGTAAAGCTTCTTCTTGATTATCTACAAAGATACTATTCGCAATAATATTCATATTTATCCCCTCAAAGTATTTATTATGAAACTTGGATTACTTGGCCTGTTTAAGCACACGAGCCATTTCTTCAATTTTGCCTGCATGTAATGGGACGTGAATGGCATTTAACACTAATAATTCGTTAAGTGTTTTGCAGCCAGCAATCGGTTGTTCAAGTTCTTGTGATAGTTGTTCATCAGTAAGTTGACGAGCACGATCTGGAATTGTTTTTAAGTCCTCTTTAATCGATTCAATTGATGGTATGTCTTGTTCTTCCCAGTTTGCAGGACTAGAACCATAACCAAATAATTTAGTATACGTTTCAATATCAACGGCATTTTGAGCACCCATTGATAAAGCAGAATCGAAGATAGTTAAAACATGTCCAAATTGCCAATGTAAAGTATTTGGAAAAACATCATTCTCTTTATCTAATACTTTCTCAACGTTCCAATTATCATAAACTGATAATAGATAATTCACACCTGTATCAATAACATCATAAACTGTTTTATCACTCATTTAATCTCCCCCACATTCTTTAAAAATTAACTACTGAATATTTACCCGTTAAACATTCTTGTCAATCTAGTGGTAAGATAGTGTTATTAAAGAAAATGATTAAATGGCAGAGTATTTAATAGATATTTTGTTAGAAAAAACATATAAACTTCATACAAGAACTTAATAGGTTAACGAATCTTAGGTATAGTTGAAAAAGGATAATTTTTTAAAATTAAAAAAGCAATTATTAAACTGAAAGTAAGAGGTGAGAAGGGCGTGTATGTCATTCAAGATATTGACCATCGTATTGAAACATGGATAGTGCATATTGCTAAAAAAGTAAATGTGATGTTACAAGATGTGGCTGTTGAAACTAAAAAGCATGACTTAGATTTAGTGACGAATATTGACAAAGAAGTTCAAGCGGATTTCACTCAACTTATTAAAGCAAATTATCCAGAACACCAGATTATGGGTGAGGAAAAAAGTAACAGTGAAGTAGATATGTATCGTGGTTATGCTTGGGCGATAGATCCTATTGATGGAACAACCAATCTTGTTAAGCAAGGTAAGGATTATTGTTTAATTGTAAGTTTATTCTACGATGGCGAGCCTTTACTAGCCTATACATATGAATTTTATCAACAGAAATTATATAAAGCTGTTCAAGGTCAAGGTGTGACGATTAATGGCGTGCCACTTCATGTAGACAAGTATCATCATCTCAACGATGCTTTGATTTCTATTGATCCGAAACGTGCGAGTTCTGAATTACTCAAAGCGTTGATTTCACATGCGCATGGTTTTCGATTTATTGGTGCTGGTGGCATTGGTGCATTGCGTACAATCACTGGTGATTTCGGTGCAAGTATTGATATGGGAGCAAACCTGTGGGATATGAGTGCACAAATATTATATGCGAAAGAGTTAGGGTTAGTTGTAACAGATATTCAAGGCAACTCTACCGATTTAAATCATGTTAAAGGTGCGATTATCGCGCATCCGGATATTCACGAAGACATCATTAATATTATAAAAACGTATCAATAAAATATCCTGCCACATCCCGATACTAGAATGTAATGGGTGATGTGACAGGATTTTATATAATATTAGGAAAGGTTTGGCTTTGATCGCTCGTTATCAAGCCTTCAAGTGTCATTATTTAAGGTTTAATCGCAAATGCACGTACTGGGAACCCAGGTGCGTCTTTCGGTTTCGGACTAATGGCATAAATGACCGCACCACGCGTTGGCAATTGGTCTAAATTCGTTAACAATTCAAGCTGGAACGTATCTTGTCCAAGAATGTAACGTTCTCCAACGATGTCACCATTTTTAACGGTATCTACCGACGCATCTGTGTCGAATGTTTCGTGGCCAATTGATTTTACGCCACGTTCTTCGACTAAGAACTTCAAGGCATCTAAGCCCCAACCCGGTAAATGTTGATTACCATCAGAATCTTTATTTTCAAATTGTTCAATATCTGGCCAACGTTTCGACCAGTCAGTACGTAATGCTACAAACGTGCCTTCTTCAATACGTCCGTTTTTAGCTTCCCATTGCTCTAAATGGTCACGTGTGACGATAAAATCAGCATTTTCTGCAGCTTCTTTTGAAAAGTCTAAGACGATAAGGGGCAATACTAACTCTTTCAAGTCTAGCTCTTCTAAGTAACGTTTATTCTCTACAAAGTGAATAGGTGCATCGATGTGTGTACCATATTGAGTGACGATATTCCAACGTTGCACGTAAAAGCCGTGCTCTTTGACTGTGAAAAGAGTGGAAACTTCACCTTTTTCAAATTCACTAAATCGAGGTATTTCAGGGTCAAAGGTATGTGTTAAATCAACCCATTCAGCTTCTTTCAGTTGATTTAGTTGATCCCATAATGGATAGTTTGGCATGTTCAACACCTCCAATTGTAATTGTTATTCTATGTTGATTTTGGCAGTGGCTGACTGAACTGACTCATCGCTTTAGGAAAAGCTCGCTTCAGTTCTAGTCAGCTGTGCTGGGGCAGTACTACGAAATCACCAGTGATTTCTGTACTGCTCCCTCCCTACGCGGGTTTATTTTGATTATTTGATTCACGTTTTTTACGAACTGTATTTACAAGTACAGTAAGAGCGTCTTTTACTTCATCTTCTTTACGTGTTTTTAAGCCGCAGTCTGGGTTAACCCAGAATAGTGAACGATCAATTTGTTGTAAAGAACGATCAATCGCTGTAGCGATTTCATCTTCTGTAGGGATACGTGGACTATGAATATCATAAACACCTAAGCCAATACCTAAATCGTAGTTAATATCTTCAAAATCTTTGATTAAATCACCATGGCTACGTGATGTTTCAATTGAGATAACATCAGCATCTAATTCATGGATAGCATGGATGATTTGACCAAATTGAGAATAACACATATGCGTATGAATTTGCGTTTCATCTTGTACTGAAGATGTTGCTAATTTGAATGAATTTACTGCATCTGCAAGATATTGTTCATGGTATTCAGAGCGTAATGGTAAACCTTCACGTAAAGCTGGTTCATCTACCTGGATTACTTTTATACCCGCTTCTTCTAGCGCTAATACTTCTTCGTCAATGGCTAAAGCGATTTGGTCTTGAACGACTTTACGTGGTACATCTACGCGTTCGAATGACCAATTTAAGATAGTTACAGGGCCAGTAAGCATACCTTTCACTGGTTTGTCAGTTAAACTTTGCGCATATACAGTTTCTTTGACTGTTAGTGGTTCAGTCCATTTTACATCTCCGTAAATTACCGGTGGTTTAACTGCGCGTGAACCATATGATTGTACCCATCCAAATTTTGTTACTAAGAAACCTTGAAGTTTTTCTCCAAAGAATTCAACCATATCATTACGTTCGAATTCACCGTGCACTAATACATCTAAACCGATATCTTCTTGGATTTTAATCCAACGTGCAATTTCACTTTCTAAGAAGTTATTATAGGCTTCATCAGAGATACGTTTGTTTTTCCAATCGGCACGATATTTACGTACTTCTTGTGTTTGAGGGAATGAACCGATTGTAGTTGTTGGTAAGTCAGGTAAGTGTAAGCGTGCGTCTTGTGCTTTTTTACGCTCAGGGAAAGGTGACTTACGGCTTGTCGGTACACTATCGAAGTCGTATTCTAGATTTTTGAATGATTGAATTTGGAAACGTTCATAACGTGCTTTCAATTCGTCATATTTTGCGCTATCATTCTGATTTAATAGTCGACGTAGCGCGTCTAATTCGTCTAACTTTTCAGTGGCGAAACTTAAACCTTCTTCGATAGATTGCTCTAAAGTTTCATCATCTAGTGATACTGGAACATGTAATAAAGATGATGAAGGTTGGATAACGATATGTTTTGCGTGTCCTTGTAACGTTTCGATTAATTTTTTCTTAGCTTCGATATCTGCAGCCCACACGTTACGGCCATCAATAATACCTGCATATAATGTTTTAGATGAATCGAAGTCACCTGATTCAATTTGTTTTAAGTTATAACCGTTGTCGTGTACAAAGTCTAATCCTAAACCACCAACTGGTAATGAACTTAAGAATTTAACATTGGCACGTTCGAAGTAAGTTTGAATGACTAATTTGTCAGCTAAACCTGCTTTATCAAAGTAGTCATAAGCTTCTCTAGTAATAGCTTCATAAGTTTCGCTTTCATCAGTAACTAATACTGGTTCATCAACTTGGATATGAGCTGCACCAGCGTCAATTAATGATTGAAGCACTTCTTTATATAAAGGTAATAGTGTTTGAACTTTCTCTTCGAATGATTGATGTCCACCTTTAGATAATTTTACAAACGTAATAGGACCTACAATCACAGGGTGAGCGTTAACGTTAAGAGATTTCGCATAGTTAAAGCGATCTAATAAAATGTTGTGGTTCACTTTAGGTTCAACATTATCCCATTCAGGAACAATATAGTGGTAATTCGTGTTGAACCATTTAATGAGTGCACTCGCGACATGTTCTTTATTACCGCGTGCAATATCGAATAATAAATCATCGTTAACTTCGCGACCTTGGAAACGTTCAGGGATGATGTTGAATAATAATGATGTATCGAGAATATGATCATACAAGGAGAAGTCACCAACAGGTACACTGTCTAAATTATAATTTTTTTGTAATAGTAAATTTTCTCTATGTAGGTCACTTAACTTTTGATCTAATTCTGCTTTATCGATTTTTTTAGCCCAATAGCTCTCGATGGCTTTTTTCCATTCTCTTTTTCTACCTAATCTTGGGAATCCTAAATTTGAAGTTGTAATTGTTGTCATGATATTGCCTCCTTGTTTTGGGTATTTGCTTTGGAATATGCTGCGAGTTCTAATGAATAATCGATACGTTGGAATGGTGTGATAATGTATAAACCATTGAAATACTCATGCACTGTATCAATCAATTCTTTAGAAAGTCTCAAACTTAATGCTTTTGTTTTTTCTTTATCATCTTTTACTGCTTTAAATTGGCTTAATACGTCTTCAGACATTTTAATACCAGGCACTTCGTTATGTAGGAAAAGTGCATTGTTATAGCTTGCGATAGGCATGATACCTATAAATAGAGGGACATTAAGGTGTTTCGTCGCCTCATATACTTCTTTAATTTTTTCTTTGCTATACACAGGTTGTGTAATGAAGTAATTCATACCGGCAGCTACTTTTTTCTCAAGGCGTTTTACTGCACCGTCAAGTTTGCGTACATTAGGGTCAAATGCACCAGCGATGTTGAAGTTTGTATGTTTCTTCAGCGCATCACCATCAGTATTAATACCTTGATTGAATCTTAATGCTAATTCGGTTAATCCTTTTGAATTTACGTCGTAGACATTCGTGGCACCGGGTAGGTGGCCTACTTTTGAAGGGTCACCTGTAATCGCTAAAATTTCATTAACACCAATAAGCGATAAGCCAAGTAAGTGTGATTGCAAGCCAATCAAATTACGATCTCGACATGTAATATGCACGAGGGGTTCAATGTTATAACGTTGGCGTATGATGCTCGCTGCAGCGATATTGCTAACACGAACAGTAGCAAGTGAATTGTCAGCGAGGGTAACAGCATCAATGTTCGCTTCGTCAAGTTTGCCAATATTCTCAAAGAAGAGATCTGTATCTAAATGTTTAGGTGTATCAAGTTCGACAATAACTGTTGGTCCGTTTTTAACTTTTGTTGTTAAATTATGTTTATACGTATGTGTGACTGCTCGATTTGTCTGACGATTAATCGGAATGACGTTTTTATTTTTAACAGGCTTTAAATCTTTTACAGATGATTTGATATATGCAATGTGTTGTGGTGTTGTGCCACAACATCCTCCAATTAATCTCACACCCTCATTAATAAGTTCTTGTGCGACATCTCCGAAATATTGTGCGTTATCGCTATACTTAAATTCGCTATTCTCAATATCCAGTAAACTTGCGTTTGGATAGCATGATAAGTAAGCCGTTTCTGGTAACTCAATATGTGAAAATGAGCGTTGCATATGGTGTGGACCGTGATGGCAATTTAATCCAACAACATTGGCGCCACAGGCAACTAGTTGCTGTAAAGCTTTATTGATTTCAGTGCCATCGACTAAGTAATTCGTATTTGAAGCGGTCAATTGCGCAATGATAGGGATATCGTACTTTCGACGTGTTGTTGTAACAATATTTGTCAGTTCTTCTAAGTCGTAGTAAGTTTCGAACAATAACCCATCAACACCTTCTTCAACGAGTGTATCGATTTGATTTTCAGCGTGATACTGAATGGTGGACAAAGGCAATTCCTCTTGCTGTAAACTTCTGAAACCACCTACTGTGCCAAGTATGAAAGTATCAGGTCGTGCGGCACGTTTTGCGATGGCTACAGCTGCCTTATGAATGTCCTTTACTTTATGTTCCAAGCCAAAGCGTCTTAGCTTTTCAAAGTTAGCGCCATACGTGTTGGTCTGGATAATATCGGCACCGGCTTCTATATAAGAACGATGTATAGACTCTACTTTTTCTGGATGTGTTAAGTTATAAGCTTCTGGACATGTATCTAAACCCTCTGAATAGAGAATTGTTCCCATTGCACCGTCAGCTACTAAAACGTTGTTCTGTAATTGATTCAATAATCGACTCATTGAAAGCCTCCTTTAATGCGTAGTTGAGGTCAGCAATTAATTCTTGAGATTGTTCTAGACCTACGCTTAATCGGAATAAGCCAAAGGTAATGCCACGTTCATTTCGAACATCTTCAGGAACAGCAGCATGTGACATTGTGGCTGGATGAGATAATATTGTTTCTACACCCCCAAGACTTACTGAAACTAGGGGTAAAGTTAAAGCATCTACAAAGTCTTGTGCTTTCGTTTCATCTTTTAATCGGAATCCAATCACGGCACCACCGCTATTTGCCTGTGATAAGTGTAATGAACTGTTTCCTGGATAATATACTTCGGCAATTTCTTCTCTTTCTTTTAAAAATGCTACAAGTTTCTCCGCATTTGATGTTGATTGTTTAAACCGCACAGGTAATGTTTTTAAGTGTTTGGCTAATGTCCAACTATCATGCGCTGACAATGCAGTGCCCGTACCATTCTGTAAAAGATATAATGCATCAGCGACGTCTTTACGATTTGTAATGGCAGCGCCTGCGATAATATCGCTGTGGCCACCTAAAAATTTAGTAGCTGAATGAACCACAATATCAGCGCCAAGTGCAAGTGGTGATTGACCCAACGGTGTCATAAATGTGTTATCTACTGCTAAAAGTAAGTGATGACGTTTAGCAATCGCTGCTACTGCACGTATATCTGTAATTTTGAAACAAGGATTGGATGGTGTTTCTACGTAGATGAGTTTGGTATTCGGCTGAATCGCACGCTCAATTTCTTCAGGTTGTGTAGCATTAACAGTCGTAAATTGAATATCAAAGCGATTTAAAATTTGTTCTGTAAGTCTGAATGTGCCACCGTATACATCATCAGGAAGAATGACGTGATCATTTGTTTTTAATGTTAGTAATACAGCTGAAATTGCTGCGATACCTGAGGCGTACGCAAATGCATATTGTCCTCCTTCAAGTTTCGCTAATTTCTCTTCAAGAAGTTGGCGGTTTGGATTGCCACTTCTGGCATAATCAAATTTTGCATTGCCACCAAGCACTTTTTGATGAAATGTTGAAGAGTCATAAAGTGGTGGGTTAGCTGAATCGTAATCTACTCCTCTGTGTTCATCAAAAATAACTTCGGTTTCTTTTGATAAGCTCATGAAATCACTCCTACTTTAGAATTCTCCAATGCTCGTAAAATATCTGACTCAATGTCGTTATAATCTTCAATACCAATGGATAAGCGTATAAGGTGTTCATCTATGCCACGTTTATCTTTTTCTTCATCCGGCATATCGACATGGGTTTGTGTGTATGGGAAAGTAATGAATGTTTCTGTTCCACCTAGACTTTCTGCAAAGATACAGATTTCTAAATTTTCCAAAAATTTAGCAACGCTAAAGTCTTTATTTAGACGTAAACTCAGCATGCCCGTTTTACCACTGTATAGCACTTCGTTTATTGCACTAGAAACTTTACATCGCTCGGCTAACTTCTTAGCGTTTGCCTCTGACCGTTCAATACGTAAATGTAATGTTTTTAAGCCACGTTGTAATAAATAACTATCGATAGGAGACAATGTTGCCCCAATCATGTTATGCAATTGCCCAAGTTGCTCAGCTAATGATTCATCTTTAACAGATACAACCCCAGCCAATACATCATTGTGACCACCAATATATTTAGTTGCTGAATGGAGTACAATGTCAGCACCGTCTTCTAAAGGCGTGGATAAATAAGGTGTTAAAAATGTGTTGTCGATAATTGTTAATAGATTATGCTGTTGACTTAAGATGTAATAAGGTTCAACGTCAATTTCGATCATTTGTGGATTCGAAATAGGTTCTATGAAAAGTGCTTTTGTATTAGTCGTAATAGCGTTAACAACTTCTTCATAATTTAGGAAATTAACATATTTAAATTTGATACCATATTGTTTTTCATAAAAGTCAAATAATCTAAATGTACCACCATATAAGTCGAAAGCGACTAATATTTCATCACCTGGTTGAAACAAGTTACATATGAGTTGTACTGCAGCCATGCCACTTGAAGTGGCAAATGAAGCAATGCCTCCTTCTAATTTCGCAAAGGATTCTTCAAATGCAGAACGTGTTGGATTCTTTGTTCTTGTATAATCATAGCCTGTTGACTGACCAAGGTGAGGATGTTGATATGCAGTAGATAAATAGATAGGATTGGCTATTGCGCCAGTAATATCTTTAGTTAATGATATTTGTGCTAATTGAGTATCTTTCATGTCAAATCCTCCATTCATTTTTTTGTCCAATAAAAAAAGCTTCCGTCCTTTAAACCCGATATGCATCGGATGTAAAGGACGAAAGCCTGTTTCGCGGTACCACCTTTATTTATTACTTTATTGCTAAAGTAACCTCAAACAGTACGCCATTTTATGAATAAAAGTGTACTGAGATAGTGGACGCTAATTTAATCGTTATGTAACGCTTTAGTCGAATGAAAGGGACACATTAAAAAACTCATTTAACTTGATTATAAGTAAATGAGTATTAACGATGATTAGCGACGTCTAGAATTCCAGTACGCCATTAAACAATAAATGTTAATACTGTATCGCTATAACGGGCGAACCCGTTGACACCTCGTATTGGCATCAACACTCAAAGGCCATTTTCAAACTTTCTTTCAATGTCTCTTCTCAGCTTTGGAGACTCTCTGTATTAGCAGTGTAAGTTCTACTTTCCTTATTACAGTGTGTAATTTGTGTTTTTTTAAGTTAATTCATAGCTTACAGACCTAAATTACATTTGTCAACAACTTTTCTGAAAATTAAAATTATAAAGGTAATTCAGAAAACGCTTTAAGTATTGATAGCATAGCGATAATTGTATATAAAAAAATTTAATTTTTTCATTACATTTGTCTAATCTACTTGTTAAACCTATTCCATATTTTTTAAAATAAATAAGTACTAAAAAATGCGCGCCATTGAATTTATAGTGTAAAAGTAAGTTTGTTGTGATTGTAAAAGACTAGTTCTTAGATAATGCTTCAAATACGATATCAATAATGGCTTAGAGAGGTGAAAATAGTGAGTCATAAGCAAGATGAGCGATTGGCGATAAGTCAAAATGAACAAATTCAAAAAATTGATCTTTCTAAAATTAAAGCTAATCCATATCAACCTCGTAAAACATTTGACGATGATAGATTGAGTGATTTAGCAACGTCAATACAAACTCATGGTGTATTACAGCCCATTGTATTGCGTCAGACTGTACAGGGCTACTATATAGTAGTTGGCGAAAGACGATTTAGAGCATCTCAATTAGCAGGGTTAAGCGAGATACCTGCCATTATTAAAGAATTGTCCGATTCTGACATGATGGAATTAGCAATTATCGAGAATTTACAAAGAGAAGATCTCAATGCCATTGAAGAAGCTGAAAGTTACCAGCGCCTCATGAATGATTTAGGATTAACACAACAAAAAGTAGCGGGACGACTAGGCAAATCACGACCATATATCGCAAATATGCTAAGATTGCTAAATTTACCCAAAGACATTTCGAATCAAGTCAAAGAAGGTGCGTTATCTAGTGCACATGGACGGACGTTGTTAGCCATTAAAGATGTAACTATGATGAAAAAGATAAGCCAACAAGCCATACGTGAAAATTGGAGTGTTAGATATCTTGAACAGGTTGTAAATGAATTACAAGACGGTGGGCAGTCTAAAAAAAGCAAAGCAACAACGCAAATAAAACCTAAATTTATTCAAAAGCAAGAACGTCGACTTAAAGAAAAGTTTGGGTCTAAAGTAGACATTTCAACTAGCAAGAATATAGGTAAAATTACATTTGAATTCAAAACAGAAAAAGAATTTAAACGACTCATTCAAAAACTCAATGACGAAGTATGATACGTAATCAATCGTATTGATAGAGTGATATTCTATGAAAGAGTGAGTTAAGATGTGTTACATCTTAGGCTTTGCTAAGGAAATAAGTAATAAAATAAAGCTTAAGACGGATACATATTGCGCAATAAATGATTATAATAATTTAATTATAAAAAAGTTGAATAGGGAGGTTACTATTACATGAATCAGGTCAAAAATGTATTGTCTTCATTATTTGAACCTTTAACTAAAATAGAAACATATGAAAATTTAGCTATTAAAATAGCATTAATTATCATATATATTATTGTTGCACTTATCGTCATAGCAATATTAAACAAAGTAATTGAACAAGCATTTAAAATTCAAAATCGCAGTAGCAAAGGCAATAAGAAACGTTCTCGAACGCTTATTTCTCTTGTGCAAAACGTAGTGAGCTACATTGTTTGGTTCATTGTGATTACTACTATCTTAAGTAAATTTGGAATTAGTGTTGAAGGTATCATCGCTAGTGCCGGTGTCGTCGGTTTAGCGGTTGGTTTCGGTGCTCAAACGATTGTTAAAGATATCATAACTGGTTTCTTTATTATATTTGAAAATCAATTTGATGTTGGGGACTATGTTAAAATCAATAGCGGTGGTACAACAGTAGCAGAAGGAACAGTAAAATCTATTGGCTTAAGATCAACGCGAATTAACACAATCACTGGTGAATTAACGATTTTACCAAATGGTAGTATGGGAGAAATTACTAATTTCTCTATTACCAATGGTTTCTCTATAGTAGAAATTCCGGTATCTGTAGAAGAAAACTTAGACAAGGTAGAAAAGCGTCTAAATAAACTATTTACTGCAATGCGCAGCAAATATTACTTATTTATCACTGATCCAGTCGTAGAAGGTATTGATTCGTTGGATGAAACTAAAGTAACGTTTAGAATATCTGCTGAAACCATTCCAGGTGAAGGTGCATCCGGCTCAAGAATATTACGTAAAGAAATTCAAAGAGTATTTGTTCAAGAAGGTATTAAATTACCACAACCAATTTATATTAAAAATAATAATCAACAAGGAAAATCTTAATTATTATTGAGGGGTAATTTCATGACGTCAAATTATGGAATAAATGATATAGTAGAGATGAAAAAGCAACATGCATGTGGAACTAATCGATTTAAAATTATTCGTATGGGTGCTGATATTCGCATCAAATGTGAGAATTGCCAACGAAGTATTATGATTCCACGTCAAACGTTCAATAAAAAATTAAAGAAAATATTAGTATCAAATCAAGATACTGAAGGTTAGGAGAATGATTAATGGCTTTAACAGCAGGAATCGTAGGATTACCGAACGTAGGTAAATCTACCTTATTTAATGCAATAACTAAAGCGGGAGCGTTAGCCGCTAACTATCCATTCGCAACAATTGATCCAAACGTAGGTATCGTAGAGGTGCCAGATTCACGTTTAAATAAATTAACAGAAATGGTTGAACCTAAAAAAACTATTCCTACAACTTTTGAGTTTACTGATATTGCAGGTATTGTAAAAGGTGCTTCTAAAGGTGAAGGTTTAGGAAACAAATTCCTTTCACATATTCGTGAAGTAGATGCAATTTGCCAAGTTGTACGTGCATTTGATGATGAAAATGTAACGCACGTATCAGGACGTGTAAATCCTTTAGATGATATTGAAGTTATTAATATGGAATTAGTATTAGCAGACTTAGAATCTGTTGAAAAACGTTTGCCTCGAATTGAAAAAATGGCGCGTCAAAAAGATAAAACTGCTGAAATGGAAATGAGAATTCTGTCTAGAATCAAAGAAGCACTTGAAAATGGTGATCCTGTACGTAGCTTAGACTTCAATGAAGAAGATCAAAGATATGTTAACCAAGCACAATTATTAACGTCTAAGAAAATGTTATATATTGCCAATGTTGGAGAAGACGAGATTGGTGATGAAGATAACGATAAAGTAAAAGCAATTCGAGAATATGCAACGAAAGAAGATTCTGAAGTTATCGTTATTAGTGCAAAAATCGAAGAAGAAATCGCTACATTAGATGACGAAGATAGAGAAATGTTCTTAGAAGATTTAGGCATTGAGGAACCAGGACTAGACGTACTTATCAGAACAACATATGATTTATTGGGTTTATCAACATACTTTACTGCAGGTGTACAAGAAGTGCGTGCTTGGACATTCAGACAAGGTATGACAGCACCACAATGTGCAGGTATTATTCACACTGACTTTGAACGTGGATTTATCCGTGCCGAAGTGACAAGTTATGATGACTATGTTGAGCATGGTGGCGAACAAGGTGCTAAAGAAGCGGGTAAACAACGTTTAGAAGGTAAAGAATACATTATGCAAGATGGCGATATCGTACACTTTAGATTTAACGTTTAATAATCACATCTAATTATTTATAGCGATATGCATAGTAAAAATTAAATATTTGATAAAAATAAAAAGCAATGTAAGTTTCGCTTGGCTTGAGTGACAGGAGACTTACATTGCTTTTTTATATTGTTTATTTCATTATATCTTAAAAGAACGGTATAACTTTACTTGCTTCAATAATATCTTTGGTACTAAAAAACTGTTTACCTTCTCCAGTGTAAGCAGGTTCTAGAATCATATTGGCTTTCGCACAATATAACCATTCTGGATTGATACCGCAATTTAAGACTTCTTGAAATTCTTGAAAATCTTTATTCCAATCTAAATCTAATTGCATGTTTTACACCTCGACTATATTATAGAACAAGTGTTCGTAAAAATAAAGTGCTATGTATAAATTTTTTAACTAGTAAACCAATCAGCAGTAACATTCGCATCTAAGTAATTCGCATCAACGTTTTGGTTTAGCTCAGGGGCATAGTAACTATCTGTGTATTGCCATAAAACTTTCTCTCTATTAGGTTCTTGCGTTTGATAAGCTGCTAACCAATAACCATCATAGGCACTTACAGCATTCGGAACGTTGTTGGTCATAAAGTTCTCATAAGAATAAAATAATACTTTTTTATTCCCTGCAAGTTGTTTCATTTCATCAGCCCAAGCTTTTGTAGCAGTGTCAGCATCACCAGAACTGATTGAATTTTGTTCAAAATCATTTACATAGAATGAAGCTTTAGGTGCACGACTATAAAGCGTTTGAGCTTCATTTCGAGCATCATCAGCATTTTCATACAGGCTATATGAATAGACGCCGAATTTCATATTATTTTTATCTAATAAAGCTGAATTATTCTCCAAACATTGATCAACATATTCTGAACCATATTGACCTCTGATAATGATGAAATCATAATCTTGCTTTAGTTGTTTAACTTGTGCATTCGTTAAGTTTCCTTGCCATTCTGAAATATCTAACACACGATCACCATTTTGTGTTGTGATTGCTTTAGATTTTGTTGAAAAGGTTGAACGGTTACTAGTAGCGTTGTTTTGTTCATTGGGATGATTTTTTAGATATTTTTGATATCCATACCCCATCGTTCCTTTTTGGCTACCTTCAGTTTGTTCAGAAGCGTTTGCATTTAACGCACCTATAGAAGTTGCCATAATAGTTAAACATGCAATAGATGATGTTGTTTTCTTGAACATTTGAGCTCTCCTTTAGATATTTTATTTTTTTAAAATAATATTAATATGCAAAATGCAGTTGTGATGTTAGTACAAAAACTAATGATTCTCAACTTTATAATTGACACGATACATATGTAGAAAAATAAGGTTATGAACAATGTAAATTAGCGGGACAGATGCTGAATAAAATATATTGTAAAAAGTAATACTCTGTGCTATAATCCTTGATTGTGAGTAATGAAAATTATTCCTTGCTTATCGTTAGTATTCGATAGGCCGCATAGACCACAAGGAGGTGCAAGTATAAAATGAGAACATATGAAATTATGTATGTCGTACGTCCAAACATTGAAGAAGATGCTAAAAAAGCAGTTGTTGAACGCTTCAACGGTATCTTAGCTTCAGAAGGATCAGAAGTTTTAGAAGAAAAAGACTGGGGTAAACGCCGTCTTGCTTATGAAATTGAAGATTTCAAAGAAGGTTTCTATAACATCGTACGTATTAAAACTGATAACAACAGAGCTACAGACGAATTCCAACGTTTAGCTAAAATCAGTGACGATATCATCCGTTATATCGTTATCCGTGAAGACCAAGATAAGTAATAAATTAATGGGGGCGTTTTAATGATAAACAGAGTTGTATTAGTAGGTCGTTTAACTAAAGATCCAGAATACAGAACCACTCCCTCAGGCGTAAGTGTAGCGACATTTACTCTAGCAGTTAATCGTACTTTCACGAATGCTCAAGGGGAACGCGAAGCTGACTTCATCAATGTTGTTGTATTTAGAAGACAAGCAGAGAATGTGAATAATTATTTATTCAAAGGTAGTCTAGCTGGCGTTGATGGTCGCATACAATCACGCAGTTATGAAAATCAAGAAGGTCGTCGTATCTTTGTTACTGAAGTTGTAGCAGATAGTGTTCAATTCCTTGAACCTAAAAATGCTCAAGGTGGCCAACGTAATCAAAGTAATAACAATGATTTCCAAGACTACGGTCAAGGATTTGGTGGTCAACAATCAGGACAAAATACGTCTTACAATAACAATAATTCATCAAACAATAAACAATCTGATAATCCATTTGCAAACGCAAACGGACCGATTGATATTAGTGATGATGACTTACCATTCTAATAACAAAATGAACGTATAAAAAAATATTCCAAAGGAGGTAATTAACCATGGCAGGTGGACCAAGAAGAGGCGGACGTCGTCGTAAAAAAGTATGCTATTTCACAGCAAATGGTATTACACACATTGACTATAAAGACACTGAATTATTAAAACGTTTTATCTCAGAACGCGGTAAAATTTTACCACGTCGTGTAACTGGTACTTCAGCTAAATATCAACGTATGTTGACTACAGCTATCAAACGTGCTCGTCATATGGCTTTATTACCATATGTTAAAGACGAAAACTAATATATAGGTATTGGTTAAACCCCGTAGGCTTAAGGCTTATGGGGTTATTTTTTTGTGCTTTGAATTTTAGGGAAAGGATAGAAAAGGGATATAATAATAATTTTACATAAAGCACTTAGTAGTACTACACAAAAAAATCCCCACCAATACTAAATTGATAATTTAGCTTGAAGGGGATTTAATATTATAAATACTAATATTTTATGGTCATTAAATCATTATTTTAAATGATCAACGGCATATTGTGCTTCTTCTTCAGTGAATTTGAAACCATCTTTAGAAGACAACATATCCTTAATATCTGATTTAGAAGTATCGCCATTCTTAGATAAAGATTTGGCTCTTTCTAGTGCATTCTCTTTGTAGTCTACTTTTACATTATCGGCAGCATATTTTGCTTCATCTTCTGTGAAATCGTCGTATTCTACTAACTTATTATAAAGTTCACTTTTTGATTCGATAGAGTCTTGCATATATCGTTGGGCATTTTTTAATGCATTCTTTTTAAAATCCGTCTTCAAATGTTTCATTGCGTAATCTGCTTCATCTTTCGTAAATTGACGCCCATCTTTAGACGTAAGTTCGTCTTCAAGTTGCGATTTTGAAGAATAAGATTGGTCACTGATATGTTTTGCTGTTTCTAACGCATTTTCTTTATAGTCAATTTTTGCATGCTTCATCGCATAATCTACTTGTTCACTAGTAAATTGACCTGAATTTTCATCATTTTTAAGATAATCAGTTAGTTCTTTTTTCGAAAAATGTAAGTTATCACTACTTTCTTCTGCAGTTTTTAACGCATTTTCCTTATAATCTACATCTTTTAAATGATTAACGGCATATTTAGCTGTACTAGAATTAAATTTATCACCACTACTAGAAGTCAATTGGTTATAGATACCTTTTTTAGACATGTACATCGATTTAGCATAAGTTTCAGCACGTTGCAAAGCTTCTTCTTTATCATTCCCGCCAGCTTTACGAGAGTTACCTTCTTGTTTGGATTCATGTGTTGCATTTTCACTATCACTTGATGAAATTGAGTCTGAGACTTTCATAAAAATCACACAAGCTGCTAGTACTAATATAATTAAAATAACTAGACAGCCACAACCGGCGCCGCATCCAATAAGCCAATATTTCCCTTTATTAGAACTATTGGAATCATCGTTTTGAGTACTTTCATTATTACTCACATTTTCATTTTTATCTTGATTATGTATATTGTTTTCTTGTGATTGTTCTTGGGATGAATTGGTATTATTTGGTGGCTCTTCATTAAATGCCATTAAAATATCCTCCTTGTAGTTGGTTAACACTAATTACAATCATACATAAATTAAAATTTACATACAATAGCTATAAAAATTATTTTGTGACATTAATTTAAATTCAAGTCATTATATCGCAATTAATTTTATTTAAAAAGAAAATTATGATAAAAAAGCCTGTCATACACTAAATATATAGTATGACAGGCATTTAATAGAAATTATAAACGAATATCGATATCGTCAATTTGCTGTTGATATTCTTTGTATTTACTTTCGACTAACATTTGATAAGGTGTGTCAAAGAAGTCTGCGAGAATCATTGCATCTTTAAACTTAGGTTCATGTTGATGATTTTCCCATTCCCATAATTGATGTGGTTCATAATGTGTACCATATTTTTTATTAATTAATTCTGTTAATTCGTTAATTTCAAGATTTCGTTTAGTTCTTAAATTAAAAAGTGTATGTGAACTCATGAAACATAACCTCCTAAAAAACAAGTTTGAATTTAAATTGTTTTTACTTACTTTCCAATTCATTAATTATAAGTAAATAATTTGAATCTTTTATATACAACCTAAGTTATTTAACTATACTAGTCTTGTTCACAATAATTATCAAGTCTTTTAGCTGATAAATATTAATTATGTTATCTTTATTTCAAGAAATATAAATGTAGGGGAAATTTATAATGAAACTATTTGATTCGCATTTTCATATCATTGATTATAATTTTCCGGTGAAGGAAAATAACGGCTATATGCCTCCATCATTTAAGGTTAATGACTATTTAAATCATACTCAGCAATTAAATGTTGTTGGTGGCGCAATTGTATCAGGGTCATTTCAAGGATTTGACCAAGATTATTTAATATCAGCTTTAAATCAACTTCAGGGTCAATTTGTTGGGATAACGCAGCTACCTGCATCTACATCTGATGATGAAATTCTTCGATTACATGATGAAGGAGTTAGAGGTATTCGATTTAATGTTAAACGTGGTGGGTCTGAAGATATAGCGCTTATTAAGACGTTTGCACAAAGAGTCTATGATTTAGTTGGCTGGCATTCTGAAATATATATTGAATCCAAACAATTAAAAGACTATAAAGAAATTATAAGTTCGTTACCTAAAGTATCAATCGATCATCTTGGCTTAACCGTAGAGGGTTTTGAAGATTTAAAAGCATTAGTCAAACAAGGTGTTTATGTTAAAGCAACAGGATTTGGACGTATAGAAGTTGAGCCTATTGCAGTCATTAAGGAACTGATTGACATTAATCCTGATGCCATTATGTTTGGTACAGATTTACCTTCCCCGCGAGCAAAGCGTCCTTTTAGTGAACGAGATATTGAGTTAATTCAAAAGCATTTTGATGAAGAGACACAAGAGAAGATCTTTTGTAAAAATGCATTAAAATTTTACAGAATTTCAGAATGAAAATCGAATTTGTAGTAGTGGAAAACGAATATATAAATTATCCATAATTTTTATAATGAGATTTGATATAAGTTTAAATAAAAATATAATAAAATTATATGCTAATGTTTATTCATATTGATGCGTGGTATATATAAGAAGTATATAAAAATAGAAGATGTAAGGAGAGTTCTGAATATGGGCTTTATTGTTATGTTAATAGTCGGAGGATTAATCGGCTGGGTTGCCGGTATGATCATGGGTAAAGATATCCCAGGTGGTATCATCGGTAACATCATCGCTGGTTTAATCGGTTCAGCTGTAGGTAGTAAATTGTTAGGTACTTGGGGACCTGTATGGGGTGGCGTACCAATCATTCCAGCACTAATCGGTGCAATTATTGTTATTTTCGTTGTTTCTTTAATTTTAAAAGCACTTAGAAAATAATAGCAATATTAAGAGAGCTACTTTAATAGTAGCTCTCTTTTTTAGTTTAATGAAATTTTAAATAATTAAAGCCTGATGGTTATGAATATCTTCAAAATCATAGTTCTTTATAATCTCACATCCTAGTGGATGTCTACCATTATCAACGTGCTTATTAACTTCTTCTAATACTTCCAGAATTTCATACTCAGGCGTTTCAATATTAAATGAATACCTAAATATATGTCCGTGATCCGATTTAACAGTTGCCATGAGTTCGTCGTTTACCATTTTATAACCTAGTAATTCCATTATTGATTCCCCTCCAATAAGTGTGATTACTTAGTTATAATGTAGCATGTAAAAATGCATGATGACAGTAATTTTACTTAAATGTTAATGATTATCATTTCACTTATCTTTTTGAGGGGATATATTTTAAAAGTAGCTAAAATTGGGCATAAAAAGAGGGTGACGTCGGGTTAAGGCGTCACCCAGGAGTATTATGTTCATGAATATAAAAGACTTTGTAGTTATTATTTAACTACACCCTAATACTACCATGTTACCTACCATAATGACAATAAAAAGTGCTTAAAATATAAAAAAATTCCGTTTAGTACTAATATTTGTAAAAAGTTATATTTAAGTTATTTATTAAACTTAAAATGATTGTGTTGCTTATTAACATTTAGACTACGCGTAGACTTACATATCTATATAAGTTATGGCATAATGTTTATAATATTTTATTGAAGAGGGTGTATATATGGATGGAATAATAACGTTTATTACTATTACGCTACTTATTATCATTGTGCCTGGTCCAGACTTTTTGATTGTCATGAAAAACACAATCCATTCGGGCAAACTAAATGGTTCTATGGCAGCTTTAGGTATTACCTCTGCTCATATCATTTATTCATCGTTAGCTGTATTGGGAATTATATATATTCTTACAAGTTTATATTACGTATTTTTGATTATAAAAATTCTAGGTGTCTGTTATCTGATTTATCTAGGCGTACAAAGTATTCGTTCAGCTCGTCAGTCGATGAACTTTAATACGGGTGGTATTAAAGTCAATGATGTGAGTTGTTTTACCTCATATCGACAAGGCTTTCTAAGCACAATTTTGAACCCTAAAGCGTTACTTTATTATGTGAGTGTTTTACCGCAATTTTTGTCAACTGGCGGAATTGAAGTGAAATCACAAGTAGCCATTTTATCTTTAGCAGTCATTATGATTATCTTAATTTGGTTTTTATTCTGTGTATTTGTATTTCAATATATTAAATTATTATTCAGTCAGCCTAAAGTAAAAGCTATATTTGATTATACTGTAGGTTTTATTTTAATAGGATTATCAATTAATTTATTATTAAGCAAGAGTAGTTAAATTTCAGTAAAGGATTGTAGTATATGAAATTATATTTAGTGAGACATGGAGAATCACAATCAAATTATGATAATAAACATAATCGAGCTTATTTCTGTGGCCAATTAGATGTGCCATTAACCAAGAAAGGTATTGAAGGCGCAAAAAATTTGGAAAGCTACTTTAAAGACAAACATATTGATCATGTTTATATATCTGATTTAACTCGAACACAGGAAACCTATCATTATATCTTTCCATATGACATACCTTCTACTATCACTTCATTGCTTCGAGAACGTTCTTTAGGAGTATTTGAAGGAGAGTATAAAGATAAGTTAATGCAAGATGCACAATATCATCGTTACTTTAACGATCCTGAATATAAAGATTTTCGTCATAGTTTCACTCAAAAAGCACCTATGGGTGAAAGTTATAGAGATGTATATAATAGAGTTCATCAATTCTTTGAACAAATGAATATGAGTGACGATGAAATAATTGTAATCGTAGCACATCAAGTAGTTATTCGTTGTATATTTGCATATTTCAATGTAATTGGTGAAGAAGAAGCATTAGATTACAATGTTGAAAATTGTAAACCATACTTTTTAGAAGTATAAAATGTATAATAACAATTAATTAACACGCAAAAATCCAAACCGTATATTTTAACGGTTTGGATTTTTATGTGCCTAGAAAAGTATGTCAGTCACAACATTTTATTTATCTAAAACGTCAGATTTAATATTTTTATCGTCTAGGAATTTTTGAATTTTATCTTGTTGTTTACCATTTACATCACCTGCATAATGTGTAGGCACATCGACAACGTTAATTGTATTTTGTGGTTCATAATTAAGCTGCTCAATGCTCTTATCTACATCTGCGATTGTGCTATTTAAGGCGTGGAAATAATTAATAATACGCTCCGTGTTTTCCTTATACCCAGAAGGTAAGGTATTGTTTTTAACGAATTTTTTGAAATGTAAATCATTTTTAACAGCTAAGTTTGATAATTTGCTCAGCTTTTTAGCTTGTTTATCAGTGACTCTTGTTTGTCCTGTGCTTTGTCGGTCAATTTGACTTTGCATCACGTATTTATTATCTAAAATATCGCTATTAACATCTAAATATTTTTTAATGGCTTTATTCATTTCATCTTCGCTAAGTTTTTGGTTCTCTTTATTTGAAGTGAAAATATCACTTTCTGTTAAATTTTTAGCGTGTTTTGGTGCATTAACGCCATTACTATGATGGTCTGTTGTATCATTATCATCTTCAGGTGCACAAGCACTTAATGTTAGTAATAATGATAAAAAGAGACCTATTAATATATTCTTCTTCATAGGTTTATAAATCTCCTTTATTAGTAACGCAACTATAATTTTACATAATAATAGATTATCATTTATCGAAAAATAATTGAATGTTAAGTACTTAAATTCATAGCCATCTATGAACAATTTGTGGCATTTATCTAGTTACATAGTTTGTAAATCGGCTAAAAGATTATCTAGGATTTTATGGGTCATAGGTAACTTTTTTAATTTTCTCTTATTAATTAGTATAAGTGATTCACTATTTTTAAAAAAAATACTAATATAAATTCTTTCAGATTGGCTCATCTCATTGTAAAGTTGTGTTAATGTTTCGGATTGTGAAGCGAATTGAAGTAGCGTATAGACTTTACTGTAATGAGATGATGGATTTACAAGTAGCTTCAAATTACTCAATTGTTCTTCTGAAATTAGGGAAAGAGATTCGTGACATACAGTGACCTCCAACTGTACAAACATAGATTAGCAAAGATAAAGTGAAAGTTACAAAAAAACAGAGACGCTTGTAAAAAACGTCTCTGCTTTATATGAAGATATTTGATAGGTTAAGTGTTTAATATGGATAAATGTGAAGTAAATAAACTTCTAACATATCCTAAAAAGATTATTAATTTCTAATGATATAATCAAATGCATTTAATGCCGCATTGGCACCTGCACCCATAGAAATAATAATTTGTTTATTTTTCTGATCGGTAACGTCACCAGCAGCAAATATACCTGGAACGTTTGTATTGTTATTACGGTCAATAACAACTTCGCCACGGTTATTTAGTTCTACTGCATCACCAATCCAACTTGTATTTGGAACTAGTCCGATTTGAACGAAGATACCATCTAAACTTAATTCTTTCATTTCGCCAGAATTTAAATCTTCGTAACTAATACCAGTTACATGATCTTCACCTAATACTTCAGCAGTTCGTGCATTAGTGTGGATATCTACGTTTGATAGTGAACGTAAACGATCTTGTAATACAGTGTCTGCTTTAAGTTCTGATGAATATTCAAATAAAGTAACATGTTTAACAATTCCTGCTAAGTCGATAGCAGCTTCAACACCAGAGTTTCCTCCGCCGATAACTGCAACGTCTTTGTTTTCAAATAAAGGACCATCACAGTGAGGGCAGAAAGCAACACCTTTATTGATTAAACGATCTTCACCAGGAATGTTAAGTTTACGCCAGCTTGCACCTGTTGAAATAATAGCGGTTTTAGTTTCTAAAACTGCATTATTTTCAAGTGTGACACGAATAGCTTGGTCTGTCTTCTCGATATTAGTAGCACGGATGCCTGTCATTGTATCAATATCATATTCTTCAATATGAGCAGCTAAATTAGCTGAGAATTGAGAACCTGTTGTTTCTTTTACAGTGATAAAGTTCTCGATGCCAGCAGTATCATTAACTTGACCACCAATACGGTCAGCAATAATACCTGTACGTAGTCCTTTACGAGCTGTATAAATTGCGGCACTACCACTAGCTGGACCACCACCGATGATTAAAACATCATATGGATCTTTACCTTCAAATTCAGAAGCATCTTGTGTACTGCCTAATTTAGTTAAGATATCTGAAATAGTCATACGTCCATTGCCAAATTCTTCACCATCTAAGAATACAGCTGGGACAGCCATGATATCTTCTGATTCTTCACGGAATACAGAACCATCAATCATTGTATGAGTGATATTAGGGTTAACAACACTCATTAGATTTAATGCTTGAACAACGTCAGGACATTTTTGACATGTCAAACTAACGTAGGTTTCAAAGTTGTATTTACCTTCTAATCCTTTAATTTGATCAATAATTGATTGTTTCTCTTTAGGTGCACGACCACTTACTTGTAAAATTGCTAATACAAGAGAATTAAATTCATGACCTAATGGAATTCCGGCAAACGTTACGCCAACTTCTTCATCAGGTTTGCTGACTGAGAAGCTTGGTGTACGTTTTGATTCTTTTTCTACGATTGTTATATGTTCAGACATTTCAGCGATTTCATCTAAAAGTTCTTTAAGTTCTTTAGATTTGTCGTCAGAACCGATACTAGCTCTGAATTCTACATCGCCTTCCATTAGTCCTAAAAGTTGTTGTAATTGTTGTTTTAAATCAGCATTAAGCATTCTTTAATGCCTCCTTAAATTTTACCTACTAAGTCTAATCCTGGTTGTAATGATTCAGAACCTTCTTCCCATTTAGCTGGGCATACTTCACCTGGATGTTGACGTACATATTGAGCGGCTTTGATTTTATTTACTAATGTGCTTGCGTCACGGCCAATACCATCTGCATTAATTTCAGCTGCTTGAACAACGCCGTCTGGATCAATGATGAAAGTACCACGTTGAGCTAAACCAGCTTCTTCATCTAAGACATCAAAATTACGAGTGATTGTTTGAGAAGGGTCACCGATCATTTGATATTGGATTTTACTGATTGCATCTGAATGATCATGCCAAGCTTTGTGTACGAAATGAGTATCAGTTGATACTGAGAATACATTTACACCTAAGTCTTGTAATTTATCATATTGGTTTTGTAAATCTTCTAATTCGGTTGGGCATACGAATGAGAAGTCAGCTGGGTAGAAACATACTACGCTCCAAGAACCTTTTAAATCATCTTGGCTTACTTCTTTGAATTCGTCTTTTTTAGGATCATAAGCTTGCGCTGTGAATGGTAGAATTTCTTTATTGATTAATGACATAACTTAAATTCCTCCTGATTATCATGAATATTAATTAGAACTACATAATAATTATTGCTTGTTTATAATAATTCTAATTTCTTAAATATTATTATTACATGCTATTTCCTATTCGTCAACTTAATGCACTTATAACTATTGAAATGTTGATTTAACATTGTTCAAATAGGTTTTTTGAATCATATATTGAGAAAGTAAATATGTGTTTAAGTTTTAGTGTTTATTTTGAAAATGTTATTTTAAAAGTGCTTATGAATATCAATTAACTTTTTCCATTCTCAACTAAACATATGTTTTTGATAATAAATAATATGAATAATTAAAAAGACGGAATAGAAATCAACATTAATGATGAGGATTTCATATCCCGTTCAACAATGGCTAATGTATGGGTTAGTTCTTTATAACTTAAATAGTCAGTTAATCAATAACTTTAACTGTGACAGATCCTACTCTATCATAGTCAGCAGTATAAGTACCTTCTTCTAAATTTAAAGGAGAAATGAAGGTTCCAGATGAAATAAATTGTCCTCTTTTTAATGATTTACCATGAGAATGTAATTTTTTGTTTAACCATTTTACTGATTCAATTGGGTTGCCAAGCACTTCACTAGAGTGACCCGTTTCAATTTGGTTATCATCCTTGAATAACTTTAAATTAATATCAGCAAATGCCTCGTAATCAAGAGGTGTGATACGTTCACCAACCACAATAAGTCCAGTAGCTGTATTATCAGAAATTAAATCACCTAAAGTGAAATTTGGGAACCAATCTTTATAACGTGCATCGGGAATTTCGATGCCTGGTGAGACTTTTACGCTTTCTAATATCGTTTGTGTATCAGCATCTTCAGGTAAATCCGCAGTTAATTCGAAAATAATTTCAGGCTCCAATAGTGGTGCAAATAACGTTGTAAGAGATACACCATGACCGTTTTCTACGACTTGATGAGATAAAATAGTACCGTATGCTGGTTCATTAGTGTTAGCAATTGCTTGAGTTGCAGCACTCGTCATACTAACTTTATAACCTTTAATAGGTACATTCTTCTCGGCTTGAATTTGATGGATAAGATCATCTTGTGTTTTGTAAGCTTCTGGTTCAGTTAGATTATATGTTTTGCTTACAAATTCGATAGGTTCTTTTGAAATGTATGCTTGAAATAAGGCATTTGATACTTCTTTGTTTGCTTGACTCATGATATCTCTCCTTAAATATCTGAAAATTGTTGCTATTATGATAACTATAAAATTATTATCATGCAAATGTTTTACGGAAGATAGTTAAACCTTTATAAAAGCAAAATGAAATATAAATTGTTACGATGTAATAAATAGACTTGAAGGAGAAGATACCATGTCAGACTATGTTTACGATTTGATGAAAAAACACCACTCAGTGAGACAATTTAAAGATAAAGCACTAAGTGATGAAACAGTTCAAAAGTTAGTAGAAGCAGGGCAAAGCGCATCAACGTCAAGTTACTTACAAACATACTCAATTATAGGTGTAGATAATCCTGAAATTAAAAAACAATTGAAAGAAGTTTCAGGACAGCCATATGTTGTCGATAATGGCTATTTATTTGTATTTGTTTTAGATTATTATCGTCATAATTTAATAAATGAAAATGTAGACTTTGATATGCAAACGTCTTTTGAATCGGCAGAAGGATTATTGGTAGGGGCTATTGATGTGGCATTAGTTTCTGAAAATGTTGCTTTAGCTGCTGAGGATATGGGTTATGGTACTGTTTACTTAGGTTCACTACGAAATGATGTTGCGCGTGTCAAAGAAATTTTAGATTTACCTGAATATGCTTTTCCATTATTTGGAATGGCTGTTGGCGAGCCAGCAGATGATGAAAATGGTGCACCTAAGCCACGTTTACCGTTTGAGCATGTATTCCATAAAAACGTTTATAATAGCAATGCTAAAGAACAAAGAGAAGCTATTCAGAAATATGATGAGAAAATCAGTGAGTATTATAAAGAACGTACGAATGGAAAGCGTCAAGAAACATGGTCACAACAAGTTGCTGGGTTCTTAAGTGGTAAAACACGTTTAGATATGTTGGAAGAGCTAAATAAATCTGGGTTAATGAAAAAATAAGCTATTAATAAAAAAGCGTAGCTAATGGTTACAATTGTTCGAAATAAACATTGTAATGTTTTAGCTACGCTTTTTTTAAATATTAATTTGTTGATAAATCTCCATATTCATTTGAATTGAATTTATCTTTATCCATATTACCTGTAAGTTTTGCAGTTCCAGTACCTGCTAATATTGAATCATTAACGTTAAGGGCAGTACGTCCCATATCGATAATTGGTTCTATTGAAATAAGTACCCCTGCAAGTGCAACTGGTAGATTTAAAGTTGATAATACTAAGATAGATGCGAAAGTTGCACCACCGCCGACACCAGCTACACCAAATGAACTGATTATAACAACGCCAATTAATGTAAGAATAAATGGTAAATCAATATCTACATTTGCAACTGGTGCTACCATAATGGCTAACATAGCAGGATAAATTCCCGCACAACCATTTTGACCTATTGATAAGCCGAATGATGCTGAGAAATTAGCGATACCATCTGGTACACCTAATCGTTGTGTTTGAGTTTGAATGTTTAAAGGTAATGCACCAGCGCTTGAGCGAGAAGTAAATGCAAATATAAGCACTTCTAAAGTTTTCTTAACGTAACGCACTGGATTGATTCCCATTACTGCTAATAATATTAAATGGATAATGTACATTGTGATTAATGCTGCATAAGATGCAATCATAAATTTACCTAATGTCCATATCGCTTGAAAATCACTCGTAGCGATTGTAGATGCCATAATCGCGATGATACCATATGGTGTTAGTCTTAAAACGAATGTAACGATAGACATTACTAATGCGTATATAGCATCGATACCGCATTTTAACAAACTACCACTTTCTGGTTGTTTGCGAGCAACACGTAAATATGCAAATCCTACAAAGATTGCAAAGATAACCACTGCAATTGTAGAAGTTGTTCTCTGACCAGTGAAATCTAAGAATGGATTGCTAGGTAATAATTCAAGAATTTGCTGTGGTAACGTATTAGCAGTCAGATCTTTAGCTTGGCTACTAATTTCGCTTCCTCTTGAGTTTTCTGCACTACCTAAATCAATGCTTGAGGCATCAAGTCCAAATACAATGGCATAAAAAATTCCTACTATAGCAGCAATAGCTACAGTACCAATTAAAAACATAAAAATATAAGTACCAATTTTAGCGAATTTGTCACCAATTTGTATTTTACTGAATGCTGACACAATTGAAATGAATATAAGTGGCATTACAATCATTTGTAACAAAGCCACATAGCCGTCTCCCACAATACTAAACCAGTCAGTAGTTGTTTCAAGTACTTTGGAGTTTGCTCCATAAATAAGATGTAACGCTATACCAAACACAATTCCCAACCCTAATGCGGTAAATACTCTTTTAGGGAATGAGACGTGCTTTCTAGCCATTATGAATAACCCAATTAAAAACAATATCATAACGACAATATTAATAACTGTAAAAAAAGTCCCCATAATTAGTCTCCTTTGAATATTCTAATTCCGACATACTTAATAAGGATAATACTATTTATTTTATATTTCAATAGCTTGGAATAGAAAGTATAAATTATAAGTTTTTGAAAACACACAATAGTTAATTGAATTAAAATAATTTAAAGATTTAAATCGTTAATCATATTAATTATAGAAACGAAAAAAGGTGAGACAATGAATTCAAAATGAATTCTGTCTCACCTTTGTATAAAGAGTTAGTATTGCGACAAATAGGTCTTGTTACCAATCATTAAATAATTGAAATCTTTATAAATTAAATAATCTCGCAAAGAAACCTTTATTCTCATCATTAGGTCTATTAAGAGAAGATTGTGTTTTAATATCTTCTTTTAATGTATCGATAGATTGTTGATTATTATCATTAATTTCTTTAACTAAACTATTTTTAGTGTATTCAGATTGCTCTTTTTGAGCTGTTTGGATGGCTTCTTGTGAATTTTGAATAGCCAATAATGATTGATTGTGAGTATCTAATTTTTCAGTGATTTGATTTTGAAGTTCTTTTAATTCCGTTTGTTGTTGGTGAACTTGGCTAATCATTTGACCGAGCATTTGACGTTCTTCGCGCATTTTTTGAATTTCTGTGCGTAATTCTTCTACCAATTGTGTAGCACCTTGATCAGCAGGTAGTTGTTCATTATCTTCTTTGACAATCACTTGTAAGAAGTCTTTTTCTTTTTCAAGCTCTTCAAAAGCTAAATCATAACTATTCGTTTGTTTTACTTTTTCAGCGATATCTTGGAAAAGTTCGATATCTTCTTCTTTAAAGTCAGTAGCTTCACGGCCACGGTATTCTGTCTTACTAAGTTGATAGCCACGTTCTTCTAAGTGTTGGACTATCTTACGGACTTGTTTTTCACTTAGTTCGACACGTTGAGCGAATTCTTTGGTTAACATAGCTGAAAGTCCTTTCGTTCTTTGATTTATGTACACTGACGTTTGTCTTCTGTCAGTGAAACGTCAGTCTAACCTCAAATATTAGTTTAACCCTTTATATCGCTCATTTCAAGTGTTCCTAATGGGGTAGGCGTAAATTCATTTTGACTAATAAAGGATAAATAATATCTCGAGAAATGCCGTTAGCAAACACATATTTTAAAATGTAATTTGATTTAACACTTGCTGGATAGATATCTTTTGTTAATTCTATATTTGATTTAATGAATAAGTCTACTTTAAAAGGCGAGTCAATTTTTGAATAGTTAGGATGTATATAATCAATTTCACTTTGTCGTTCAAAGCCGTTTGATAATAATAATTGTTGGCGTTGAGTTAAAGCTTGTTGATTGATGTCTTTTAATGGATGATCCGTCTTAGGAACTTCCACCATTACAAAATTAATATCACGAGAATGAACTTTATTAGAAAGTTGATTTAATTGATGTTCTATTTCTTTAAGTGTATTAATTAGGACATCTTCATAATCTGGTGTATCATTGGCGATTAAATGTATTAAAAATGCCGAATTTGTTGTTGCTTCATAATGTGCCGTTGCTAAACTAATAATCTCATCATCTTGTATGCCCACAAGAAATGCGTAATCATTTTTGGTCTTATTATTTTTTAAGGATCTTTCAATAATATAGCTATCTTCATAGAAATTCACATTTAATTGTTGATTATAAAAAGTGATTGCCTTGTCATAATATTCATCTTTTATTGATTGAATTACGTGAAAATTCATTATGTCACCCCCACGATAGTTTGTTTAAGTATAGCATATTTAAACATTTTGACGTCATTGTTAAAAAGATATTGAGATTGAAAAAAACCGTAAAATGAACTTAAAACTACGTTCATTTCACGGTCTCAAAGTTTAAAATGAATATTGATTATGATTTAGGACCTTTAGATTCATTTGCATAATGTGTAATATCAATTTCTTCATAAGCTGAGTTATTTTCCTCAACTTCGTCGTGTGAAGAGTTATCTTTGTTGGCAATTACTAAAAATTTACCATCTAAAATATCTTTTTTGTATTTTTCTGTTTGCTCTTCAGATAATTCATAACGAGCTAAAACGGCTTCTTCGCCATCCTCACCAGTTAATAATTTAGACATACGGTCACTAAAAGATCCACTTGTAGCAATTAAAGTAACTTGAGAATCATGTAAATCATCTAAATGTAATTTACTTTTACTTAAAACGACTAATTCATTTTCTGAGTATCCTTCAGCTTTTTTCTTATTAATAACGTTATAAATCTCATCTTGCTTGTCTAATACGGTAAAATCTGCCATATTAATCGCCCTCCATCTTTTCGTCCTACTTTTAATAAAAATATACCCTTAAGAATATTTATAAAACTCAACTATAGTTATTATATAATTAATTAAGAATGGTTTACAAATAGTGATGAACAATATTTAGTTAAACGTTTACACTTGAAAATATTATTATGAAAGGGCTTGTAACAATTTCTATCATATTGAAAATAAAGCAAAAGTTTGGTATTATCGTTAAATAATTTATATCACTCATATAATCTAAAGAATATGGCTTTAGAAGTTTCTACCATGTTGCCACAAACGACATGACTATGAGTTCAGACTCAATACATAAAAGAGCAAGTTTTATTTAAATAGCTATCTAGAATACTATATAAAAGTTGTTTAGCTTTGGAGGTTGTATATACACCCACTTCATCCTATGAGGTAAAACAAATTTAAAATTATAAAGTGTTTGAAGAAGAATATATTTAAATATACGGCTTCTTGAAATTTCAAAATACTATGTATTGCCTGTACGCTCATGGATCCTGAAACTTTTTCGCAAAGTTTGAGGCTTTTTTTGTATACAAATTTAGGAGGTTTTGACGTGGAATCGCTTAGACAGAAAGTCAAAAAAGATGGCGTAGTAATTGATGAAAAAATATTGAAAGTGGATGGTTTTTTAAATCATCAAATCGATGCAAAATTGATGCATGAAGTAGGCAAAACATTTTATGAGCAATTTAAAGATAAAGGTGTCACAAAGATCTTGACAATCGAGGCTTCAGGTATTGCTCCAGCTATTATGGCATCTTTACATTTTGATGTTCCTTGTTTATTTGCTAAAAAGGCTAAACCAAGTACGTTGAAAGATGGCTTTTATAGTACCGATATTCATTCTTTTACAAAGAATAAAACAAGTACGGTTATTGTTTCGGAAGAATTTCTAAATGAGAATGATACGGTTTTAATTATTGATGATTTCTTAGCCAACGGTGATGCTTCACTTGGGTTATATGATATTGCGCAACAAGCTAAAGCTAAAACGGTTGGTATTGGTATTGTTGTTGAAAAGAGTTTCCAAGATGGTAGACAAAGATTAGAAGAGGCAGGTTTAAACGTTTCTTCATTATGTAAAGTGGCTTCATTAAAAGGAAACCAAGTGACACTACTAGGTGAAAATGAATGAAGACGTTCATTTTAAGTTTACAACACTTATTAGCAATGTATGCCGGAGCGATATTAGTACCAATTATTGTTGGTACCAGTCTTAAATTTACGCCGGAACAAATTGCGTATTTAGTCACAGTGGATGTTTTTATGTGTGGTGTAGCAACATTTTTACAAGCTAACAAAGTGACAGGTACAGGATTACCCATTGTACTAGGATGTACATTTACTGCGGTAGCACCTATGATTTTAATCGGTCAAACGAAGGGCTTGGATGTGCTATATGGTTCATTGTTTGTATCAGGTATTTTAGTTGTTATTATTGCACCATTCTTCTCTTATTTAGTTAAATTCTTTCCACCTGTCGTAACTGGAAGTGTGGTTACAATTATAGGAATTAATTTAATGCCAGTAGCAATGAATTATTTAGCTGGTGGAGAAGGTGCTAAAGACTATGGAAATCCTAAAAATTTAATTTTAGGAGGCGCTACATTAGTCATTATTCTTATTTTACAAAGATTTACGAAGGGGTTCTTAAAATCCATTGCGATTTTAATCGGACTAGTTGCAGGTACAATATTGGCAAATGTTCTTGGCTTAGTAGATGTTAAGCAAGTGGGAGAAGCCCATTGGTTAGGAATACCTCAACCATTTCGCTTTTCTGGTTTTGGTTTTGATTTAGGTGCGATACTTGTATTTACAATTGTAGCCATCGTAAGTTTAATAGAATCGACAGGTGTATATCATGCACTAAGTGAAATTACTGGTAAAAAGTTGGAAAGAAAAGATTTTCGTAAAGGTTACACTGCGGAAGGTCTTGCTATTGTATTAGGATCAATTTTTAACTCATTTCCTTATACGGCATACTCTCAAAATGTTGGACTAGTATCTTTATCAGGTGCTAAGAAAAACAATGTCATTTACGGCATGGTTATTTTACTTTTAATATGTGGTTGTATTCCTAAATTAGGTGCATTAGCTAATATCATCCCATTACCTGTATTAGGCGGTGCAATGATTGCAATGTTTGGTATGGTTATGGCTTATGGTGTTAGCATTTTAGGACATATTGATTTTAAAAATCAAAATAATTTACTAATTATTGCAGTATCCGTAGGTTTAGGTACAGGCATTAGTGCAGTACCTCAAGCATTTAAAGCGTTAGGTGAGCAATTTGCTTGGCTAACTCAAAATGGCATTGTACTAGGTGCTATTTCAGCAATTATTCTTAATTTCTTTTTTAATGGTCTAAAGTATAAACAAAGCGAAGAAAATGTGAAATAATAGAAATAACTATATTAAAAATGGAGGCTGTATTATCAATGTGGGAAAATAAGTTTGCTAAAGAATCTTTAACGTTTGACGATGTTTTATTAATTCCAGCTGCATCAGATGTGTTACCTAGTGATGCTAATCTTAGTGTTGAATTATCAGAACGAATTAAATTAAATATTCCAGTTATATCAGCTGGTATGGATACAGTAACTGAGTCTAAAATGGCAATCGCAATGGCACGTCAAGGTGGTCTAGGTGTCATTCATAAGAATATGGGCATCGAAGAGCAAGCTGAAGAAGTTCAAAAAGTTAAACGCTCAGAAAACGGTGTAATTACAAACCCATTCTACTTAACGCCAGACGAAAGTGTGTATGAAGCAGAAGCTTTAATGGGTAAATATCGTATTTCAGGTGTACCAATTGTTAGTGATAAAGAATCAAGAGAGCTAGTAGGTATTCTAACTAATCGTGATTTACGTTTTATTGAAGACTTTTCAATCAAAATTTCTGACGTTATGACTAAAGAAAACTTAATTACAGCTCCTGTAGGCACTACATTAGATGAAGCCGAAACAATTCTTCAAGAACACAAAATTGAAAAACTACCTTTAGTTGAAAATGGTCGTTTAGAAGGTTTAATTACAATTAAAGATATTGAAAAAGTGCTTGAATTCCCTCACGCAGCAAAAGATGCGCATGGACGTTTACTAGCTGCTGCAGCTATCGGTACATCTAAAGATACAGAAATTCGTGCTCAAAAATTAGTCGAAGCTGGCGTAGATGCATTAATTATCGATACAGCACATGGTCACTCTAATGGCGTTATTCAAGAAGTTAAAAAAATGAAAGAAAAATATCCAGAGATTACAATCGTAGCTGGTAACGTAGCCACTGCTGAAGCTACACGTGCATTGTTTGAAGCTGGTGCTGACGTCGTTAAAGTTGGTATTGGACCAGGATCAATTTGTACAACACGTGTCGTAGCTGGTGTAGGTGTGCCTCAAATTACTGCGATTTATGATTGTGCTACTGAAGCTCGTAAATTTGGTAAAGCAATCATAGCGGATGGTGGTATTAAATTCTCTGGTGACATTATTAAAGCATTAGCTGCTGGTGGACATGCAGTAATGTTAGGAAGCTTATTAGCTGGTACTGAAGAAAGCCCAGGCGCAACTGAAGTATTCCAAGGCAGACAATATAAAGTTTACCGTGGTATGGGTTCTTTAGGCGCTATGGAAAAAGGATCAAACGACCGTTACTTCCAAGAAGACAAAACGCCTAGAAAATTTGTCCCTGAAGGTATTGAAGGACGTACTGCATATAAAGGTCCTTTACAAGATACAATTTATCAACTTATGGGTGGCGTAAGAGCTGGTATGGGTTATACAGGTTCACCTGATTTAAAAACACTACGTGATGAAGCACAATTCACACGTATGGGCCCTGCTGGTTTAGCAGAAAGCCATCCACATAACGTACAAATTACAAAAGAATCACCAAACTATTCATTTTAATTTAAATCAAGTGTGATGAAGTCAATTTGTTAGAAAGAATGGGGAGCACTTTTCATTTTAAATGTGATTGTCATAGAGGTTGTTCACTTTTAAGAAGAATCTAAAAGCAATGCATTGTGGGAAGTGTCTCTCTATTATTTACATAAAATTCAATTAAAAGGAGATTCACAATTATGGAAATGGCTCAAGAGCAAGAGTTGATTCTTGTCTTAGACTTTGGTAGTCAGTACAATCAATTGATTACGCGTCGTATTCGTGAAATGGGCGTATACAGTGAATTACATGATCACGAAATTTCGGTTGATGAAATTAAACGTATGAATCCTAAAGGTATTATTCTTTCAGGTGGTCCGAATTCAGTATATGAGGAAGGTTCATTCACTATCGACCCTGAAATTTATAATTTAGGCATTCCTGTACTAGGTATTTGTTATGGTATGCAGTTGACGACTAAACTTTTAGGCGGAAAAGTTGAACGCGCTAATGAACGTGAGTATGGTAAAGCAATTATTAATGCAAAATCAGATGAGTTATTCTTTGGGTTACCAGCTGAACAAACTGTATGGATGAGTCATTCTGATAAAGTAATTGAAATTCCAGAAGGATTTGAAGTTATCGCGGATAGTCCAAGTACAAGTTATGCAGCAATTGAAGACAAAGAACGCCGAATTTACGGTGTTCAATTCCACCCTGAAGTACGTCATACAGAATACGGTAATGATTTATTAAGAAACTTCGTACGCCGTGTGTGTGTATGCACAGGCGAATGGACAATGGAAAACTTTATCGATATCGAAGTTGAAAAAATCCGTAAACGCGTTGGAGATCGCAAAGTATTATGTGCGATGAGCGGGGGCGTAGACTCATCAGTTGTAGCTGTCTTATTACATAAAGCGATTGGCGATCAATTGACATGTATCTTTGTTGACCATGGTTTGCTTCGTAAAGGCGAAGGTGACATGGTTATGGAACAATTTGGTGAAGGTTTCGATATGAATATTATTCGTGTGAACGCACAGGAACGTTTCATGGATAAATTAAAAGGTGTATCTGATCCAGAACAAAAACGTAAAATTATTGGTAATGAATTTGTATATGTGTTTGATGATGAAGCGGCAAAATTAACTGATGTTGATTTCTTAGCACAAGGTACGCTTTACACTGACGTCATCGAATCAGGTACTAAAACTGCACAAACTATCAAATCTCACCATAACGTAGGTGGATTACCTGAAGATATGGAATTTGAACTTATTGAGCCGATTAACACGTTATTTAAAGATGAAGTGCGTGCATTAGGCATAGAATTAGGCATTCCTGAACATTTAGTGTGGAGACAGCCTTTCCCAGGTCCAGGTTTAGGAATCCGTGTATTAGGTGAAATTACTGAAGATAAATTAGAAATCGTACGAGAATCAGATGCGATTTTACGTGAAGTTGTACGTGAGGAAGGTCTTGAGAGAGACATTTGGCAATATTTCACAGTACTTCCTGGCATTCAATCTGTAGGTGTTATGGGAGACTATCGTACGTATGATCATACTGTAGGTATTCGTGCAGTTACATCTATTGACGGTATGACAAGTGACTTCGCCCGCATTGATTGGGAAGTCCTACAAAAAATCTCAAGTCGTATCGTAAACGAAGTAGACCACGTTAACCGCGTAGTCTATGACATCACTTCTAAGCCACCAAGCACTATAGAGTGGGAATAATAACATAAAATGAAGAAACCTCTTAGGCATAGGCTTAAGAGGTTGTTTTTATGATTTTTAAATTAAAAAAAGGGCATAATGTGAAAAAAACTTGATTTTAAGCATAAAAAAAGAGGCAACCGTCGCAACAGTTAACCTCAGATACACTCCGCAGATGTGTACCGCTATTTGCATATTATTATAATACTTATATATGACTTTTACAATAGAAAACTTATATGTAGGTTTTTATTTCAGTTAATTTTCTTCGCACATCTGTACCAATGATTTTATCATAGGTTGATACATTTAATTTTAAACGTAAAGTGTTTAATTCTAATTCAAAGCCTTTTATTAAGCGTTTTAATTCAGTTTTAGAGTACCCTAAAGAGCAGCCAATTAATACTATTACAGCTAAATAATCAACTATTCTATCAAAATTCAAATCTTTAACTTTCATTTTTATATTAAAATATTCAGTTAGTTGATTGCCTACATTACTTTCTTTAAATCTACAATCATATAAAACACCATTATGTGCAATTGCATTTCTTAACCCTTTTAAGCAATCTATTAGATCACCGATTAATCTGTCATTTTTATCAAAAGAAGAATGATAAAGTTTTAAATCTTTAACTATTTGTAATTTAACTTCAGAATTCATGCACCTTACAAAAAATACTAAATTCCCTAATGTGAAAAGTTCAAAAACAGCATATAGAGGTACTGAACGATCATTATAAATAAAATGATGAATGTAAGGTTTAGAAGTGAAATTGTTGTGTAATTTCTCATAAATATCGTTACGCAATTTCATAGTGTTTTTAAATTTGTCTTTGTATTTAGTAGAACCTGGTCGATATTTTTTATAATCGGTTAAAATATTGTTAAACACTTTATCTAACTCAAAGCCAGCTTTTTTATGAATGATTTCTAGTAGTCTGTTTTTGATAGAAGTTTCAATATACATAATGTGTTTATAAAATAATGATTTAATATTTGTATCAAATTCGTATAACGCTACTATCTCATCAAAATTTTTAAAGGATAAGGAATTTTTGCTATTTTGGAAGAAACTATATCCTTTGTAACCATGAAAGTAACCTATGTTTAATAATTGTTTCTTTTGCTTACTTCCATTAATTTCAATATTTTTATTGTCTCTAATATGTCTCATTAAACCATCAGTAGTTTTAGGTTTCTTATTCACGCTCTATATACCTACCTTTTCCAACTTACTCATCATATCTTTATCCATTTGCTCAGTTACATGACTATATATCTGTAATGTTTTTTTATGGTCTGTGTGACCTACACGATCCATTATTGCACGCAGTGATACACCTAACTGTGATAATAAGGATATGTGACTGTGGCGCATGGTGTGGGTTGTCACATGCTTTTCTATCCCTATATTTTGTGTAGCTATTTGTATGTTTCTGTTTATTGATGTGAGAGGTAGAGGGTTGCCTCTATGACTTGTAAATATGAAACCTCTATCAATATACATGTTTTCCCATTGTATCGCTCTCTTATTTTCCAACATAACCTTACGCAAAATATCGCAACTTCTAGTAGTTAAAGATATAGTTCGATATGATGATGTTGTTTTTGTAGTATCTTTGAAACCTATTTTGTTACCATCTTTACGCCAGTGTATAGTACCATCAATGAGAAGTTTCTTATTTTCAAAATCAATATTATCAGGTTGAATTGCTAAGAGTTCGCCAATACGCATGCCATTTAATGCTTGAAATTCAACTATATAAGCAGTAAATAAGTATGATCTTTTCATATAACTAGCACGCTTTTTATTTGCTATGCGTTTTAATTCTTCAGCAATAGCCAGAATTTCATTCATTTCTAGGTAATTCTCACGTTTAGCTTTAATTTCTTCTCTTGTAGTCGCTTTTTTAGGCATAACAACATCATCTATGTATGATATATCAGTGATGTTATATTTCTTTTGAGTATATCAAAGTATATTTTTGATGATACTTAAATCGTCTTTAACTACTTTATGGCTTAGTCCATCTTTTAATGATGAGTTAATTAAATCTTGTATAACTTTAGCATTCATATTTTGAACAAGAATATCTTTGTCTATATTTCTTTTGATGTGAGCAACCTTATAGCTTTTAGTAGTAATAGTTGACTGTTTAGATCCAGATATTATTTTGTAATGTTCAAACCACTCATCACATGCAGCATGGAAAGTTAGCGTCTTGAGTGTAGTAGGCGTCTTGTCATTTACCTTTGCCTCTATACGCTCATTTAAACGCTTTTGAGCCTCTTTCTGTGATTGCTTACCATTCTTATTAAGTACCACGCTAACACGTCGCCATTTGTTTGTGAGAGGGTCTTTATACTTCTCATAAAAGCGATATTTAGTTTCACCATGTTTATTAGTAAATTTCTCATGCCACATGTGAGTAGGCCTCCTTTTTACTTAATCTTGTGGTCCATATTGATTTTCTACTGCTTGATTTAAAATTTCGGAAGCTTGTTTATCTCTCTCCATTGCTTCATCTTCACTAATCAAGCCATTTTCATAATCTTCACTAGCTTGTCTTTCGATTTCAGTTTTACGTTGCAAAGCTTCAGAAACTTCACCATGTATATACTGATCATCAATCTCTGTATTTTTAGGTAACTTTACATTTTGATTAGGTTGTTGAGATTGATTATAGCTTTGGTTATTTTGCTGTTGTTGTGGAGTTTGTTGAGCGTTATTAGCTTGTTGTGTTTGCTGTTGCTCTTGAGTTGCAGTTTCTTGTGTGTCTTGTTCTTCAGTAGAGTTATCTTCTTGGATAGACTTGTTATCTTCATTCTCTTGGGATTTCTTTTCTTCTTTAGACTTTTTATTCTCTTTAGTTTTCTTATCTTTTTTATCATCAGTTTTCTTTTCAGTAGTGCTTTCTGACTTTTTACTTTCATCTTCTTTAGTGTCATCTTGGCTACAAGCACTTAATATAAGTGTAGCTGCAAATAATGTTCCTAGTAATTTTTTCATATGTATTCTCCTTTAATTAAAGTAAGGGTAGGCGGACTACCCGTAAAATTATTGTGATGGTGTATTTTGCACTTCTTGTTGTCGTTTAGCCCAACTTTCATAACCTTCGTTTTTACCTACCCAGATTGGACCACCTACATGAGCGTTTGGATCGTCCCAAACCTTTTCGCTTGCTTTACGAGCCTCCTCGTACTCTGAACGCCCATATCCCATTTGCGACTCATCATGCGTAGTAGGTTTGTTTTTATTCCATTCATTTATTTGTTCTTGTGTCATATAACCGTTATTATTTTGTGCTTGATGGTTATTGCTTTGTTGTTGATTGTTATTTTGTTGAGTTTGATTATTGTTACTTTGTTGTTGGTTATTTTGTTGTGTATCTTGAGCTTGTTTGCCTTGTGTTCGTTCATTATTGATATTGTTATCTTGTGATTTACCATTATCATTTTTAGATGTGCTTTGAGATTCATTGCTATCTGAATTAGCTTGTTGCTTATCTTCACTAGAGTTATTCTTTGAATCTTTCTTATTATTTGCTTTCTCATCTTTATTCTTTTTAGGGTCATTCGATTTTTTATGTTCGGACTGTTTGTTATCAGCTTTATTCGACGTATCCCCGTCTTGACCACATGCACATAGCACCAATAAACTTGCAAATATTAAAAATAACACTTTTTTCATTAGTTATTTTCTCCTTTGATTATATATTTATATTAAAGCGCCACTAGGACGCTAAAAGATAAGTTTTATATTCCTAAATAATGCGAAGATAAATACTGCACAAGGTAACCCATTAAGCAAAGCGTCCCAATTGCAATAAAAATAATAGATATAGTTCTACAGTTATTTTTATAATATAAACCTTCGTTTTGAGCTAAAAAGAAACTAAATATATACAAAAAGGCACTTATTAAAAATATAATAATGATGAGTATTAACATAAAATCCTCCTTTATTTATATTATTATTCTTTCTCCAATCCTATAATTAGCATTATCACTACTGAAATAAGCATGAACGGTACAAAAATAGAAGTTACTAAAAACCCACCAATCATGATTAGGTAAAATTCATCAATCTTGTAGTTACCGAATTTCATAATATCTCTCCAATATGTATTATTTTTCTTTTCTATCTTTTGGTTTAAATAACTTGTTAAATATTGGCGAAATTATATTTATAAATAGACTTGATATTGTTACAGTCACTTCTAATGTTTTAATTATAATTCCTGTGAGTATTTCCATTTCTAAACTTCTTTGTCCCCAATACACGCTACTTAATTCACATCTTACTATGTATCTCACGATCTTAAAATAGGGCGTACATGTGCTGGGACACGTAGTAATTTGATTGTTTTATATAATTTATTTGAAAATTATAAACATTACTCTGTTTCATATAAAAATTTATATAAGGCGTCATCTTGGCTACAAACACTTAACACAAGTGTAGCTGCAAATAATGTTCCTAGTAATTTTTTCATATGTATGCTCCCTAATATAGATTACCTTTTATATTCATTTTTCTATGGTGTATTAGACATTGTTCGATAGAACCACCACCTTAATTGAATAAATTGAACTTTATTTATAATGTATTTTTTATTAATAATCGTCTAGCTTATTCATAATATCTTTATTTTTATCATCAAATTCTTTTTCTTCTTTTTCGCTATGTTCAAAACTACTTCTTGTTTCTTTTTGAATATTAATTTTATTTTCAAAATAATTATCTAAAATATTTTCAATATTTTTTCTATCCATCTCTGACAAAAGAATTCTTTTATAGAACTTATTATTATTAGTATCTTTTAAGTGGAAAGATAAATCATTTGCTGGTATTGAAAGGTATAGTGTTTTCTTTTCATTATTTTCTAAATATGATAGTTCAAATGGTTCTGCTATTATATTTAAATTAATGTTGAAAGTATCGATGTAGTAGACGCAGGACAGCAGGCGTTTTTTAATGAGTTAGATCAATATATATACGCAACATGTACCAGTAGAGAACACATGCTATTTATGATGTTGTGTGAAGGATATTCACAGAAACGGATAGCAGATATATTTATGGTTACTGTTAGTAGAGTATACCAAATATATTCAGATCTATTAGATAAATTAGAAAATAAGGAGTGATAAAATGCACGATTTAAACCCAAGACAAGAGAAATTTGTTCATGAGTACCTAAAGACGCTAAATGTGACACAAAGTGCAATTAAGTCTGGATATAGTCCACATACAGCACATGTACAGGGTAGTAGACTGCTCAAGAATAAAAAGGTGGCTCAATACATTAATGAACAGCGTTCTAAACTGATTGATGAGAATGTACTTAAAGTAAATGAATTACTACATATCCTAAGTAATGCAGCAGTAGGTGATGAAACTGAAGTACGTGAAGTCGTTGTTAAACGTGGCGAGTTTCAACGCAACCCAGATACCGACAGAATGAACCTAGTTTACAATGAGCATGTAGAACTTGTAGAAGTACCTATTAAGCCTAGTGACCGATTACGTGCTAGAGATATGCTAGGTAAGTATCATGGTTTGTTTACAGATAAATTTGATGTAAATATGGCTACACCAGTATTCATTGATAGTATTGGAACAAATGAAGAAGAAAATAAAAGAGAATTAGAGAAATTAAGTAAAGAGCATCCTAATGCAGTATTTCATATTGATGATATAGGTGGATTTGAGGAATAGAATACGCTCATAAAATGATTAATTATACAAAAAACATGGTATTCATATAGTAAAGGAGAATGCTATATGGAGATAATTGGTAAAATAATAACTTTTGTCATGAGTACATTTTCAAACCTAGTAGGTACTAGTTCCTTAATTGATGATGTTAAAAAAGGGTTCAAAGAAATTTTTAAAAAAGATAGTTAGTAATACACCCATCAGCAGAAGTGTTGGTGGGTGTTTTTACATTAAATAGAGGTCAATAACATAAATAGCTACGGACACACCAATTTTCATTAATATAGGTGAATGGAATGAGGAAGATGAAGAATTAGACAATGGGGTAAATAAAGTAGCAGACGAACATCCAACCAGACCGGTATTTGTTGATGATGTATCGTTGGAGGACTAATAATGAAATTTAAAAGCACTAACTATTCATTAGGTTGAGTAATTAGTGCTTTTCTGATGTTAAAAGCCCCAAATTAGAGGAGGGTCTGCTTCATAGTCGTTTTTATTAAGGTTTTCTTTTTTTATAATATCATTTGGTGTTAATTTATCTTTAGCATTTTTTTCTTTAAAAAGTTTCCCTACGCCGTCTGTGTCATATCCTATGTCTCCAGTAAACTGATGATTATCTGCACTTGATATATAGGCCTCAAACTCTAAAGTTTTATCATCATTAATATAACCATCGATAAAGTATCCTTTCATAGGACTCTTTTTGAAATTGTTAATTTTCATAGTTTGATAATTTTTTAGATTATGTTTGAAGTATAAATCTATACGCTTTTTTTGTGTCGTAATGTAAGTATCTTTTTTATTTTTGTGAGAAAGATATAGTCCGACTACGAGCAATAGTACTATGATAGAAATAAGGACGAATATTTTATTTTTATTTCGCATGAAATCTCCTTTGAAAATGAGTAGATGACAATTGTTAATGCGCCTTAGAAGCTAAATATAATGGGTGGGTCAGCTTTATAATCATTTTCATTTAAGTTTTTTTCTTTGATGATTTGGCTAGGGAATTTATCAGGTTTGCTTTGTGATTTGAACATATTCGAAAGTTTTTCGGATATACCAATTTGGTTGTCAAATTGATAATTACTAGAGCCATCCATAGTAGCTGTAAAATATAATTTTTTATCATCATTAATATATCCTTTAATTAAATAAATCGTTATTGGATTTTGTTCAGTTTTTGTTATTTCTATCTTGTGGTAGCTACTAACATTTTCTGCGAAATACATTTCGATACGCTTTTTTTGTATATCTATATAGTGTTCACGTTTTTTTTCATGTAGCACATAGAAACCTCCAATTATAAGTGTTAAGATTATGAAAAATGATATGGTGAACAATATAATTTTATTATTCTTGAACATAAGAACCTCCCCAAATAAAGGATGTTAAATACTATGAAAATTAACGATAACACTAAGTTGAAGCTTTCTGAAAGTTCTTATCAGAACTATAACATTGGACGTCAGATTAGCGCTCCAAAAGGTGAATTTGAAGTCATTGAAAAACGTGATGACACTCAAAATGGTCTACGTGCTTATGCCCATGCACCAATGGTTAATGGAAAACCAGACACGAATAATATTGTGATGGGTTACGCTGGTACAGACACTCTTAGTATGAAGATTGTCTGTTATTTTACCTCAAAGGAATGATTATTTGAATAAAAAAGTAATATTAATATTCATTATATTAATTAGTATAATATTCATTGTTGGAGGCGTATATTTTAAAATGAAATATGATAAAAAAAAGAAGAGGAACAACAATATTATAATGAACAGAAAGAAAGGATAAATTATATGAATATTTATATAGATATCCTATTTTAATTAATGGACAATATTATCTATAAGGAGATCTGTAAATATGGAAAATTTAAAATTAACCTCGTTCATTAAAAGAGCAAATAAATTTATGATATTTAATCTTATATTAAGTGTTTTAATAGGTGTTATTTTTTTTATTATCGGTATGAGCATTAATGATTTTAGTGATTATCCTAATTTAAATTTAAATAATAAAGTTGATAACAGTTTAAATGGTTTAATAGAAATTTTTTGTAACAATGCGTTTATAATGCCACTTACTTCGCTTATCATAGCTCTTATACCTATACCATACTTGTATTTGATTCCATCAATATCAACAATATTTTCTTTGAGTATGGCTATTGGTATTCAATTTGCCTATAAATTTAATGAGGGTACAGTGTTGTTAATAGGTATATTACCACATGGATTACTAGAAATTTACATAATGAGTGTATTATTATCTTTATTGTTTGCACTTAATAAGTATATAAGAAATAGTTTAGTTAATTTATTTAAGAAGAATAAAACGTATTTACCAAAATTTCTTAACGTAATTACATCAATTTGTAAGTGTTATTTATTAGTAATGTTACCACTTACCTTTATATGTGTATTAATCGAAGTATTTATTACACCTAATTGGTATCAATTTTTGAAAAATATACTAATATAATTCAGTAGACAACAAAAATATGAGCAATTAAATGTTTCGCTTTAAAGTCACATAGACGTGGCGTTTTTTACGCTGAGAAACGCCTTGTATAACTATGTGTTTAAAGTGATTGATAAACGCTCTGTAATATTCCTATTAAACATCAATTTATGCAACATTTCAGTAGTTTTAAAAAGTGTATGAAGTAAGGTGTATCAAGTGCTCGAGATATGTTGGGTAAATATTATAAATTATTTACTGACAAGCAAGAAATTACATATTGTAATTTTGAAATTAACATAGGTGAGTGGGACGAAGAAGTGGAATAAATACCAAAATATATACAGATAAGGTGGATGTGAGCATGGTAGCACCCACATTTATTGATAATATAGGTGGATTTGAGGAATAGAATACGCTCATAAAATGATTAATCATACAAAAACATGGTATTCATATAGTAAAGGAGAATGCTATATGGAGATAATTGATAAAATAATAACTTTTGTAATGAGTACATTTTCAAAACTAGTAGGTACTAGTTCCTTAATTGATGATATTAAAAAAGGATTCAAAGAAATTTTTAAAAAAGATAGTTAGTAATACACCCATCAGCAGAAGTGTTGGTGGGTGTTTTTAAGTATTGTTGTTACATTTAATAATGTTCATAAGGCGCTTAGGCACTTATAACTAACAAGTAGGCAATATAATTTGTATAAGAACTATGTTAATATAAAACTAAATTTCATATTATGTTAGGAGTGCTTATTTTGAATAAAAACACAGTGTTGGATAAGGGTTATTTTATAGCGACTATCTTAAACGTTTTCTTTTTACTTGGACTTATTTTTATAATGAAAACAGAGAATTTATTTATCCTAATACCTTATGCAATCATAATGGTGTTAAACGCTGGATATATAGTCGCTAAAGCGATGAAAATTAGGAATAACTAAAGTAATTAAAAAGATCAACTGATTAATAGGTTAATAGGGTTTGAGTTAGAGAGATTAGAATAAGAAGAAGGTGGAAGACAATGAAGAAAAAAGATTTGAAAATTTTAAAAATTACATTCTCTAGTTTAGCAGCTATTTTATTTTATATTTCTGGATTATGGATTATTAGTGCATTCTTTGCTTTGTTGTCATTGTATTTTATGGATGGAAAAGGTATGAGAAAATAAACACAATACTTTATAAGACTACTCTAACCACTCGCACATGTCACTGGGTGGTTATTTTTTATGTATAGAATTAAAAAATTGATAAAAAAGATTGTCAAAAGGGACAATTGTCTTGTGTGATGCGTAGTTTAGTAAGAAGGTGGCAAAAATTGAACTGTTTAGAACGGAAAGAAAAAGGAAACACTCCTAAACGATAAAATACGTAATTTTAAGGGCAAAAAAAGGGCATAATTTTGATAATAAGGGCAAGGGTATGAACAAGAAATCATCTTTAAAACGCTCATAAACTCCTATATAATAGTGTTTTGAAAACTTATGAATGTTCATAAAATCAGATTTAGGATTGAGTGGGAATAAAGGACAATAAATAATTATAGGTTAGAAACACTTTTTGATAGGGTTTCTAACCTTTTTATTATGTGAGATTATAAAATGAAACTAAGTAAAATCGAGCTTCAAGAAAAGGATTATCCTAAGGCATTGGCTATTTGGGAGCGTTCAGTTATTGCTACACATGACTTTTTAAAAGAGAAAGATAGAGTAGAACTTAAAAAGGAAATCCCAATATACTTCCCGCATGTTGAGGCATATTTGTGGTTTGATGGTGATGATGTCATTGGATTTTCAGGGACTAATGACGCTAATTTGGAAATGTTATTTTTAGATCCTAAATACTTTAAACAGGGTTGTGGCACGGAAATACTACAAATTTTAATTCAAGAGCATAAGGTTCAATATGTGGATGTAAATAAAGATAATCCCAATGCCTTGTCATTTTACCTTAAAAATGGATTCAAAAAATATAATGAATCTGCAAAAGATGGACAGGGTAGGGATTATCCAATCATACATATTAAATTGTAAACTGTTTTATTTCTTCCATTGCATTAGTAAGTTTGTATGGTTTGTTTTATCAACACTGGACTCCATTTTTATAAATCCTAAACTTTCATAAAAATGAACAGCTCTATTATTTTGTTCAAATACTTTTAAAGATAAATGATTGTATTCTGATTGTAAATGTTTGATGAGAGCATGACCTATACCTTTATTACGGTATTCTTCTTTCACAAACAATCCGGCTATATAATTATCTCTTAAGCCACAGAAAGCAACTATTTGTTCATTTGCCTTATACACATAAACATCGGCATCTTTAAGTGAATCAAGCACATTACTATAGTTGTCTATCCAGTAGAAACTATCAATAAAGGTATGTGTATCTAAATTTGCATTAAGCCAAATGTTTCCTAATACTTTTATAGTTTTACGATTTTTCTTTTTTAAATGTTCTATCATAGCAGACACCAACTTTGCTTGTTTAGTAGATAACTAAAGTAATAAAGAGATTAAAGCTAGAATTGGAAGGGTTCCTTGTTTAAGGAAAATACTAATATGACTCGTTAAGCCACCGTAAATAGCTACTATAATGGTGTAAATTAGAATTGGAATGCATAGTTGTTTAGGAGCACTACTGAAAAAAAGACCATAAATTAGAAGTAAACCAATCAAGCCATTATACACTCCTTGGTTCTTAAGAAGGGTATTTATGTTTTTATTATTGAGTTGACTGACAGTAATACCGAAGACTTTGCTCGTTCTATCGGAAGTCGTTGCTATGGTCTCTAAATACATAATAAATAGAAATTCAATCGCTACAAGTAAAATGAGTATTATGGATAGTATATGAATTTAAATCAGTCCTTTTTTGTAAATTATAAATTGTATTTTTATGTGCGTCTCTATTACTTGTTTGATTATTACCCTAATTTTAGTAGTATTTGTGTGAAATAGAAGTTTTAATAAGAAAAATTCACTAAATATTAACTTATTTTAAGCTTTTGAGAAAATTTTCGAAATATTTTTAAGCGTTTTCACAAAATTGTTACATGCATGACCGTTAAAATATGTTACTTTATAGTTAAACAAATAAATTCATTTTATCCACTGACGTTCAATCTTTATATATAGGGATTGAGCGTTTTGTTTATGGGCACAAAAAAAGAGTGAAATCATCCGATTTCACTCTTTTTTATATGGAATGTTTATGTGCGTAATGCGAGACTTATTTTTTAGTTAAGTCGATGATGAATTTAACAAGTTCAATAATACCAGAAATGATTCCCATTTTGAGTACCTCCTTATTAAATGTTAAATAAAGTATATCGTGACTTTGAGAGGATGTGTTTGATAATTCTTAACTCGATGAAAGCGTTTCGTATTCGTTAGATTTCAGACAACTTAACACGATAAATTATGCCTATCTGAAAGATTGAAGAGTAACGTGTTATTAAATGTATGAAAGAACTTCCAATTACTATAATATATTGACTTTTTAGCAATATTTTCATATATTGTATGTATTACGATGATTTTTACATAGGTGTTTATCAAGCATTTGTGCAAGGATTTTCAATATCCATTGTTCATTTGAAGGATAAGGCATATGTTCAACCATACATATTAGGTAGCTTGAAAAAGCATTTTTACATATTAAGTAAATGAGTTCTCATAGAAACCTACAATAGTTAGTAAATATCTGATACCTAAGGATAAAACTAGACTATTGTAGGTTTTTTCTTATATTGTTAATAGTATAAGGAAACTTTTTGTTGAAATAGATTGAAGACATGGAGGAGCGGCAATGTTAAGTTCTGGTTTTTTACTAACATTATTTTTCGTAACGCTTGTCATTGCAGTGTTAAGTGGTTTGATTTTTTTAGTGCCATCGGTTCCTGTAAAATACATACGTTTACATTTAACTTTACTTCTATTACCTGTCATTGTAGGAGTAATTGGATTAATCACTATTAATGGCAGAGAAGTTATAGGTATCTTTGCACTAGATAAACTAGCTTGGTTAGTAGGTGCCTTTGTGTTAGCTTTAGGTTTTATTATTCAGAAATTTTCTGCACGTTACTTATTAGGCGATCGTAATTATCGTAAATACTTCCCGTTATACACATTTACAACAGTATTTGCGTCTATTGGCTGGTTAAGTAATGATTTACGCTTGATGGTTATTTGTTGGGGACTAACATTATTTTGTCTAACACAACTTATACGACTAAACCGTTCTTGGAAAGTGCCGGCTGAAGCAGCAAAAGTATCTGCGCGTTCATTTATCATTGGATGGGTTGCTTTATTATTAGCTGTAGTTGTATTTTTCATCGGTACTGGCGATTGGGTTATCGATCCATCACAAGATTACGATGTTTCAATGAGTTATGGACTGAAATTAATTGTAGATTTATTACTTGTTATTGCTGTTATTATCCCAGCAGCACAATATCCATTTCAAAGTTGGTTAATTGAGTCTGTTGTAGCACCAACACCCGTATCTGCAATTATGCATGCTGGTATTGTAAATGCTGGTGGTATTATTTTAACGCGTTTTTCACCAGTATTTGATAATAATATTGCATTAACGTTATTACTTATTATTTCAAGTATTTCAGTACTTATTGGATCAGGAATTAGTTTAGTGCATGTTGACTACAAAAGACAACTTGTTGGTTCAACAATGAGTCAAATGGGTTTCATGCTTGTGCAATGTGCTTTGGGTGTTTATTCTGCTGCGATTATTCACTTGATTTTACATGGTGTATTTAAAGCAACGCTATTTTTACAATCAGGGTCAGTTGTTAAACGCTTTAATATTCCGACACCACCAAATGTTAAGCGTTCTTATGCTTGGACAGTATTAGGAAGAACATTAGCCGTTGTTATTGCTATTACCTTCTTTTTAACAAGTTCGCATACACCTTACACATTAATTAGCGCCTTTATCCTAGCATGGTCATTATCTGTATCGTGGAATCAAATGGTTGCACTAAATAGAGGTATGATGGGAAGAGTAATTGGTATTGCGATGCTTATCATTGTGGCACTCGTTTACGTTGTGACACATGAAGTATTTGTTAATATTTTAAATAGTGTATATATGGTAACGCCACATCCACCATTAATTAGCGTTATCATTTGTGTGGCCATTCTAGTATTAGGTAGTATCTTTAGCATTTGGGTAGCACGTCGTCGTTCATCAACAGCTTTCGCTAAAGTATATTTATGGCTTGTAAAAATTGGAGAAGCAAAATTTAAATCGGTTGAAAGTCATCCGAACTACTTAAAGAATTATTTATAAGAGGTGAAATCTAACATGACAATAACTAAACATAACATAGAAGAAACAGTTAAATCGGCACGTCGTGTGATTACACCACTATCTCCTATATCTATCTTTGCAGCACGTAATCCATGGGAAGAAATGGAACATGAAACGTTTGATCAAGTAGCTCAATGGTTTAAACATGTTCGTGATATAGATTTATACCCAAGTCACGCGTCAGTGATGACTGCTTTAGAAAATGGCGAGATAGACCAAAAACTTGTAGAAACAGAAGTACAACAAGCTATTAAAGACTACGACACTTCAGTGCCAAAATCACATATAGATATTTATTGTAAAAATGCGATGCGCATCAAAGATTTGCCTACAAACCTAATTACTAAAGAAGCATACTTAAAGATTGAAGTATCTAAGCTCAAACGTGTATTTGAAAATGAGCCTTTTAAATATGCACGATCAAAAAGTGCGAATGCATTTAATGCTAAAGGTGAATCTTTAATGGATGAACTTAATACACATATTATTAAGTGGTCCAAATTATATTTAGATAATTTCCAATCAAGTTGGACTATGCCTAAAAGGGAAGAAGGATTCTATATTTCTTGGCTACATTTAGCACAGCATGATCCAATGCTTACTAAAACACAACGTAAAATGATTAAGACACTGCCTCAAGATTATAGAGAGGCTTTAATCATGGCATTAAATCATTTAGATATAGCTGAAGATGAACGTGAATCATATTTAACAGGTCATTTCCTATCATTACCAGGTTGGGCAGGCATGATGTACTACCGTGCTGAACAACATGAACATGAAGCGGATTTGTTAACACAGTATCTTGCTATAAGATTAACGATGGAGTGTATTTTACTAGATACTGAAAAAATGAGCCGTCCGGCAGTCTTAAATGTTGAAAGACGAATCAAAGAACTTGTAAGTAAATGGTTATATTATGGAGAGATGTCAATTGATGATTGGGCCTCAATGTCTATAGAAGACCAACTGGAACATTTAAGGTTTGCTCACGATTTTAACCCACTCTATTTCAAAAAATTATGGCTTGAAGCGTGGGAAGAAACACATGAACGTGAGTTAGTCGAAGCGATTTATGATAAATCTGTTAAACCAGTAGAGCAAGAAACTCAAGTCCAATTAGCTTTTTGCATTGATGTGCGTTCAGAGCCTTTTCGTCGTCATTTAGAGAGTGAAGGACCGTTTGAGACGATAGGTATTGCAGGATTCTTTGGTCTTCCAATTAGAAAAGAAGTGTTAGATGAACAATTTACGCATAATTCATTACCTGTCATGGTACCACCAGCCTATGCCATTAAAGAGTATGCCGATCGCCATGATTTAAATACGTATAACCAACAACAACATTCGGTTACATCCATGTTTTATACATTCAAATTGATGAAACATAATGTCTTACCGAGTCTACTATTACCAGAATTAAGCGGATCATTTTTAAGCTTAAATACGATAGCGAGTACATTAATGCCGAAGAAGACAGGCCACTTTGTTCGTAATTTTACGAAGAATTGGTTGAAGAAACCTGAAGCTAAATTAACAATAGATCGTGAGCATGAAATTTATAGTGATTTACCAATAGGATTTACTGAAAAAGAACAAGTTGCTTTCACAAGACAGGCATTACAGTTGATGGATTTAACGACAAACTTTGCACCTTTAATTGTATTAGGTGGTCATGGAAGTGTGTCCAATAACAATCCCTACCATGCTTCGTTAGAATGTGGCGCTTGTGGAGGCGCGTCAAGTGGATTCAATGCTAAGCTATTGGCAATGATGTGTAATTTACCACATGTACGTAAAACTTTAAAAAATGAGGGTATAGTGATTCCTGACTCAACCGTCTTTGTTGCTGCAGAGCATAAGACCTCTATCGATGAATTAGAATTTATTTATATGCCAGAATTAACTAAGGAAGCTCAAAATGCATTGGATATGTTAAATGAAGCTATGCCACGTATAAGTTATAAAGCAAATTCGGAACGTCTCGCTAATCTTCCTGGCTTAGATCAAGATAATTTGAAAGACCCGATTGCAGAAGCGCATCGCTTTGCGAATGACTGGAGTGAAATCCGTCCAGAATGGGGCTTAGCTCGTAATGCAGAATTTATTATTGGTCAGCGTAATATTACTGCAGGTACCAATTTAGAAGGACGAGCTTTCTTACATAATTATGATTGGAAGAAAGACACTGATGGGCAATTATTAAATACAATTATTTCGGGTCCAGCTTTAGTAGCACAGTGGATTAATCTACAATATTACGCGTCGACTGTTGCACCACATTTTTATGGAAGCGGAAATAAGACTACCCAATCAGTAACATCTGGTGTTGGCGTTATGCAAGGTAATTCAAGTGACTTATTGGCTGGGTTACCTTGGCAATCGGTTATGGCTGCAGATAACAAAATTTATCATTCTCCAATTCGATTGTTAGTTGTTATCCAAGCGCCAGATCAATATATTAAAGACTTACTTGAGAATAATATTAAATTCAAACAGAAAGTTGATAATCAATGGGTACGTTTGGCAAGTATTGATGAGAATGGTAGTTGGAAAGACTGGTAGAGAGTTCGGTTTTTTCGGAAAAAGTGATAAAATAAGGTTAATCAATTAATAGGAGATAAATGATTAATCATGGCTAAATCTAAAGGTGCTTATGAGGCAGAGATTAGTAAGGCAATTACACAATGGGAAAAGGATTTTCTCGGACGTGGTTCGCTTTCAGTAAAAACTGATATACTACGCGATATGATTATCGTCAACTTACAAGGCGTATTAACTCCTGCAGAATATCGTGTATGCAAGACACAAGAAGGCCTACTTAACATTAAACGTACGCGTTCGGAACTTGTGGAGTCAGGACAAGATGATTTGATGCAATTAATCTTAGATATTACTGGCGTCAGTGTGAGTAGTTTCCATAGTGATTTAAGTACGATTACAGGCGAACGAGTGATTGTATTTAAACTAGATACTAATTTGGAAAAGCAACTTTAAACTCAATGTCGTTAATGTTAATACAATTTTAAAGAGGCACCCTAAAAGTTAGATTATTATGCTGACTTTGTAGGGTGCTTTTACGTATAAGCGTTTTAATTAATGAATTATCCATTTATATTTAAACATTTCTAATTAAGAGATTATTTTATTGGATTAGTGTACAATTTACACAAAGAGAATCTAGGAGTTGAAAGTGATGCGCGTAAATGAGTTTAAGCAACCAATTGGAGAAGCATTAGATGATTTTGTGACGCCGTCTTTTCCTGATGCACAAACGCTAGAGGGCAGTTATGGAAGGCTAACAAAGCTGAGTATTGAACACATAAATAATTTATATGACGTTCTATGTGATGTTGAATCGAGACGCATTTGGACGTATCTTTATGAGGGCCCTTTTGATTCTAAGACCGAATTTGAACAATACATTAAACAACTTATTGATAGTAAAGATAAATATTTCTTTACGATTTTAGATAATGTGCAACAAAAACCTTTAGGTATTCTAGCATTAATGCGTATAAATCCAGAACAAGGGTCTATAGAAGTAGGCAATATTATCTACTCTAAAACGTTAAAGAAAACACGTGTGGCTACAGAAACTCAATATTTGTTAGCGAAATACGTGTTCGAAACGTTAGGCTACAGACGATATGAATGGAAATGTGATAACTTAAATGCACCTTCCAAACATGCTGCGCAACGATTTGGATTTACATACGAAGGATTATTTAGACAATCTAATATTTGTAAAGGTCGTAATCGTGATACTGCTTGGTTCTCAATGTTGGATAGTGAGTGGCCAGATGTAAAAGCAAGATTTGAACACTGGCTTAAACCATCTAATTTTGATCAGGAGGGACAACAAATTAAACATTTAAATGACTTTTAATAAGTAAAATACATGTTTAATTATTTTTGAAAATAATGAAATTAGGGACTGGTGAGCGTATGAATAAACAAATAAGTGGAATTTCACCTAAGATGACGGTGCCTATGTTCATGATCGGGTTAATTATTTTTGTCGTTGTTGCAATAAATGTAATTCACGATACATTATTGGTTCAAAATATCGATATAGGTTCTTTGCATTGGCTGACAGATTATTTTGGTATGCCGCAACGTAAATACGGCGATGGTATTTGGCATAATTTCATGACTTTTTGTGCTGAGATAGGAGAAGTAAAGTCAGTTATCTATATCACACTATTTTTAGCAATTGTTTTATTGTTTAAACATTATAAATTCTCAATTTGGATGATGTTAACTATAACGAGTGGTACGTTATTAAATTATTTAATTAAACAACTCATCGAGAGACAACGTCCATTTAATCATTTGATGCGAGACCACGGATATTCATTTCCAAGTGGGCATTCTAATGCAAGTACGTTACTTGCTTTAATATTGTTAATTATTTTAATTCCTTTAATAAAATTCAAAGCAATAAGGATAATAGCCAGTATTATCACTATTATCATTTGGATAGGTGTGCTGTGTTGCCGACTATATTTTCATGCGCATTATATTACAGATGTAGTTGGAGGCGTTACACTAGGTATCATTTGGATAGCATTGTTTTTAATGATATTACCATTGTTTTATCTTAATTTACGTAATAAGCCTAATAATAATTAGTTCAATATCTTTTTTACAAAGGGGAGATGGCAATGTCAAAAGATAAGGAACGTATTTTAGTTCTTGGCGGAGGCGGAATTACAGGAATTGCTTGGGAATCTGGCGTGTTAGCTGGATTGATTGAAAGTGGTGTAGGTTTAGAGTTGGCAGATAGAATCATAGGCACATCTGCAGGTTCGTTTGTAGGTGCAGTACTAGCTAACGGTTATGATATGCGTACATATTACTATGAGCTAAATGAACGAATAGATGATAGTGATCATGCGAAGCTTTCTTCAGATATTTATCGGTTATGGCAGAATGCATTTATCGTAGGACGTGATGATGCGACTAAAGTAGGTCAAATGATGGGTGATATTGTATATACGCGACCTTCACATGTTGATTTAACTAAACGTAAACAAGCCATTCGTCAACGTTTAGGTGATGTAGGGTGGCATGATAATTTAGAAATTACTGCTATGAATGCTAAGACAGGAGAAGTCGCTACATTTCATTCACATAGCAATGTAACACTTGAGGAAGCCGTGACAGCGAGCGGTGCAGTACCTGGCATTTGGCCACATATACGTTTGAACAATCATGATTGGATTGATGGAGGTATGGTTTCTCCGACAAATGCTATGTTAGCTAAAGGTGCAGACAGTATTATTATTTTAGCGCCAATAGCAGATGGTTTAGGTATGATGCCAGGTGCATTTGATGATGCGAAATTATTAAGCGAGCATAGTCATGTTTTAGTAATTAGTCCAGATAGTAAGAGTAGAGCTGAAATTGGAGATAACATTTATAATCCCAATAACATACTAAAAATTGGCAATGCTGGTTATGAGCAAGGAAAGTTACTTGCACAACGTATTCATCTGGAATTTTGCGAGTGGGTTGAATGATTTGAAGATTTTAAGGCTACGCGCAGTATTATAATATGCTAATTTTAGAATAAGGAGAGAGTAAGAATGAAAGTAAAATCACCACGCCCAATTAATTTAAAGGGGACACGTAAAGAAGCGGTCTTATTGCTTCATTCATTTACTGGAACGATTCGTGATGTGAAACCCTTAGCACAAAAACTTAATCAAGAGGGTTATACATGTTACGCACCTAATTATAAAGGACATGGATTACCACTAGATCAGTTTACGCAATATACTGTTCACGATTGGTGGAATGATGTCTTAAATGGTTATCAATACTTGAAAGATGAAGGGTATGAAACCATTTATGCAACAGGCGTATCATTGGGCGGATTATTCACATTGAAATTAGCTGAAACGGTAGATGTAGCGAAAATTGCGGTTATGTCAGCACCAAGTGAAAAAGAAGAAGCTGGTATAGTATGGCGTATGGAGCGCTATGGTCAGCGCATGAATGAGTTAATGAATTTAGATAGTGATGTTTCACAGGCACAGTTTAATCATATAGAGGACTATCGCCCAAGTGTTCGTGTATTCAAAGATTTCATTTCCAATATTACTGCGCATTTAGGCGATATCAAGATACCAGCGAGAATTCTTTATGGAGAAAAAGATGAACAATCTTATCAAGATAGTGCACATTATATTTATGAGCACATTAATAGTGAAGATAAAGATTTAACAAGTCATCCTTTATGCAAGCATCTCATGACGCATGGTGAAGGCAGTGATAAAGTAGAAACACAAATTGCAGAATTTTTCATGACTAATAGAGTGGAGCGAATGTGATGAAACGTACATTTTTACTAACTTATATAACAACATCTGGAAAAAATTATACTGAATTTAAAACTTTTCAAAATGGTCCTGATAAAGATGCATGTATTCAACGTCTTATTGATGAATTTGATGAACTTGCTTATTTATTTTTAAAAGATGGCCAACAATCTCATTATATCAATGTTGATCATATTGAAAGTTTGAGTATTCAAGAAGTTACTGAGGGACAAAACGTAATGTACGATTTTAATGGTTAATTTAATTATTAGCGTAACTAATGTAAATAGAAGGAGCAGGACAGAAATAATATTTTCCAAAATTTATTTCGTTGTATCCCCAGCAAAGAGAATTTTTTTAAGAAATTCTCTTTGCTGGGGCCTCGCCTGCCAGGCAATGTTGACTAGAATTAAAAAGCTTGTTACGAATGCATTTTTAATTCAGTCAACTACTGCCAATATGTAATTTTAGCCTGAACATTGATTTATGTCCTAGGCTCTTTTTTATGCTACAAAATGCACAACGTCTTGATCTATAAATTTAAATATTGTGCTCCTATTGATAATTTAGTTTAACTAAGTATAAGACAATGAATATCATTATACCTAATACTAATCACTTCATTTCGTTTAGAAATTCAATGATTTTTCCTCGTTGATTAACAACTATTTTATGAACATTTTTGTCTTTATCAATTATTTTGACACCATTTGGGACAACGAATAAAGTATTAACTTTCGAAATTTATTGAATATGTTGATAAGGTACGAAGACTGAATCATCTTGAATGTTAAATGAGTGAGGAGTAAATCTAAATCCATCATCCATAAATACAATGTGGCCCCATACAGCTTCTACGCCTTTCCAATAATTAGCTTTAATTCTTTTATGAAGTAAACTCATTATATCCCCCCCTTAGGCAATCAATATTAGTTAAATTTTACTATAAAGATAAAAAATAAAAAATCTATGTATATTGCACTTATAAGAAAGACGTGTTAAAGTATTACTTAAGTGCATAAACGCTTTAACGCGTTAAAGGGAGTGGATGAATTGAGCAAAGAGTCACAATGGAAGACATCAACCGGATTTATTTTAGCCAGTGCGGGATCGGCAATAGGACTAGGAGCAATGTGGAAGTTTCCGTATATGGCAGGCGTTTATGGTGGTGGGGCTTTTTTACTTTTATTCTTAATATTTACTATATTTGTAGGGTTACCGCTATTAATTATGGAATTTACAGTAGGTAAGATGGGACGTACTTACACTACTCAAATATATAGTAAGTTAACTGGTAAGAAATGGCTAAATATTATTGGATGGAATGGTAATTTAGCAGTATTTATATTATTTGGATTTTATAGTGTTATTGGTGGATGGATCATTATATATATCGGTAATGTCATTTTACAAATGTTATCCATTGAGAAAACGACACTAACAAACATTAATTTTGAAGCAATTATTAGTAATCCGTGGCTAACGGTTCTTGGTCAGGGGATTTTTATCTTTTTAACAATGATTATCGTCATGTTAGGCGTTGAAAAAGGGTTAGAAAAAGCATCTAAAGTAATGATGCCACTATTATTTATCTTTTTAATTATCGTGGTACTCAAATCTTTAACTTTAGACGGCGCGATAGACGGCGTGCGTTATATTCTACAGCCACGTCTAGAAGATATTTCAATGGAAGGGATTCTATTTGCGTTGGGTCAGTCATTCTTTACGTTATCATTGGGAACAACTGGGATGATTACTTATGCAAGTTATGCGCCAAAAGAAATGACAATAAAGTCATCAGCAATTTCAATAGTAATCATGAATATTTTAGTATCTGTATTAGCTGGTTTAGCCATATTCCCAGCTTTAAAAACTTTTGGATACGAACCTCAGGAGGGGCCAGGGCTATTATTTAAAGTTTTACCGTTAGTATTTAGTCAAATGGGCTTTGGTGTTATGTTTTATTTCATATTCTTAATCCTATTCTTATTTGCTGCATTAACTTCGTCTATTTCGCTATTAGAATTAAACGTATCTAATTTCACTAAAAATGATAATTCTAAGCGTAAATCTATAGCATTTATCGCAAGTATATTGGTATTAATTATTAGTATTCCAGCTACGCTATCATTTAGTAGTTTAAGTGCTGTTAAATTTGGTGCAGGAACTATTTTTGATAATATGGATTTCATAGTTTCAAATATTTTAATGCCTTTAGGCGCACTTGGGACAACATTAGTAGTAGGGCAATTATTAGATAAAGAAGCTTTAAAAGAAAGTTTCGGTCGCGACAAGTTTAAATTCTTTGCGCCATGGTATTTTTTAATGAAATTCGTCATGCCAGTCGTTATTATACTCGTGTTCATCGTTCAATTATTCTAAAGATTATACAATATAAAAAGGTTAGTCACACATATGTGGCTAACCTTTTTTACTACTTGAAACGAGCATTTATATAATCTCGTTCAATTTCTAATAACTCTAAATAATCTTCAGACATGATTTCTTTACCAATTTCAATATTTTTAGAAACAATAAAGTCAGCAAGTTTATGGTTTTCCTCATCAGAGTCAAAGAATGAAAGTGCTCTTTTTATTGTATCTTTTTCAGAAAAAAGGATTAACGTACGACCGTACACTAAATCTTCCTTACTTCTTTGATAAGAAGCCTCTAAAAAAGCAAATATTTTTGAGCCATCATTATATTCAAAAGCTGAGTCTATATCACCCTGAACTTTATCAGCAATATTAGACAATCTTGACTGCTCAGCTGGATCTTCTGGTCTATATTGATCTCGTACATACTCTTTCCACTTAATTAATTCTGAAGCAATATGTTCTTTTAATTCTGAATCACTATTATTTGTTTTAAATGCGTCAACTTGTTGTCTTAACTCGCTTAAATCCATTAAATCTTCACGGTTAAGTTGACTCGATTCAAACGCTTCATAGTGATCATTTTCATGTGTAGACATCAATCATTCCCCCCTTAAGATACTTTGATACTTTATTCCTTTTAACACTACATCTAAAACATATCAGTTTTGATATTAAAAAGGGATAAGTTAGAAATGATATAAATGGGAAACAGTAGGATTACATGTTTTCAAAACGAACGTCTTGTTTGCGTAATTCTTTCATCACTTTCTCAGAAATTGCTGAATTGTTGATTGAAACATTTTTAAAAACACAATCTTTAATTTTAACATTGTCTAGGTTACATAAATCTAATGCGACATTTTCAAACACGACTTTCTTTAAAACAACATCGTTGAAAGTGACGTTGCGTAAGCTACAGTCTTTGAAGGAAGTCTGTTCTATAGTTAGTGTGTTGAATTGACTATCATCGAATGTAGTTACACTGTAGTTTACTTTACTCATTAGAGTTTTAAAGAAATTAATGTTTACAAAAATACTACTGCTAAAGTCACAATTAATTAATTTAGTGTTAGACACGGTATGAACATTTTTAAATATGCCCTCAGAAAAGTCGCAGTTTTTAAAATAACTCTTATTAATTTCTAAATCGTCGTACATAGCGTTTCTAAAGGTACTATTGGTATATTTTTTACTTTTATAGTGTTCATTAGTAAACACAGATAGAGATAAATCGGCTTTTGATGTCATTACGATTCTCCTTTAAGTATTATTAATACGTATAATCAATTATTGCGTTTGCATCGATATTATCGTAACACGAGTATTAAGTTGAACGATAGTTATTGAGTTCTTAGATACATGTATCATTACATAAAAAAGTTTAAAATTTGCAGTTTTGCATAAATCTAAAGATTATCGTATAATTCATAGTGATTGAGTAAGGATTACAAACAAAATTTGGGGTTGATGAATACTATAAACAGAAGGTAGGTTGAGTCAAAGCGAGTAAGAGCGCTTTAGATAATTAATATGATTGCATTTGACTTAATAGGACAAACACCACTCGTATTACTGGAAAGTTTTAGCGATGAGAACGTTCAGATTTATGCTAAATTAGAGCAATTCAATCCAGGTGGTAGTGTGAAAGATAGACTAGGTAAATACCTTGTTGAAACAGCCATAAAAGAAGGTCGAGTTTCTTCGGGGGGTACGATTGTTGAAGCTACAGCAGGAAATACTGGAATAGGACTTGTAATTGCTGCCAATCGGTATCATTTAAAATGTGTTATTTTTGCGCCAGAGGGCTTTTCTGAAGAAAAAATATCAATTATGCGTGCATTAGGCGCAGATATTAAACGTACGCCTAAAGATGAAGGCATGATTGGTGCACAAACTAAAGCAAGAAGCTACGCCCAAGAATTTGGGGCGATATATATGAACCAATTTGAAACGGAACATAATCCAGCGGCATATACGCATACGTTAGGTAAACAACTGACTGATACTTTGCCAAACATAGACTACTTTGTTGCAGGCGTGGGTTCAGGAGGTACGTTTACAGGCGTTGCACAACATCTTAAACAATATAGTGTAAAGAATGTGATTGTTGAACCAGAAGGCTCAATATTAAATGGTGGCGAAGCACATTCACATGATATTGAAGGTATTGGTTCAGAAAAATGGCCCATCTTTTTGGAGCGAAGTTTAGTAGATCAAATTATTACAGTAAGTGATAAAGATGGCTTTGACAATGTTAAACGTTTAGCACAGCAAGAAGGATTATTAGTAGGTAGCTCATCAGGCGCTGCTTTACAAGGTGCTTTAGACATTAAAAATCAAATCGATAAGGGCGTTATTGTAACCATTTTTCCAGATGGAAGCGATCGTTATATGTCGAAAAAAATATTTGAATACAAAGGAGAATAATGATGAAGAAAAAAACACAAATGATTCATGGTGGACATACAACAGATGACTTTACAGGTGCAGTTACGACACCTATTTACCAAACAAGTACGTATTTACAAGACGAGATTGGTGACTTAAGACAAGGATACGAGTACTCCCGTACAGCTAACCCAACACGTACAGCGATTGAAAGTGTTATTGCTAATTTAGAAAATGGTAAACATGGTTTTGCTTTTGGTTCAGGTATGGCGGCTATCAGTGCGGTCATCATGTTGTTAGATAAAGGTGATCATCTTATTTTAAATTCTGATGTGTATGGTGGAACTTATCGTGCATTAACTAAAGTATTTACACGTTATGGCATCGATGTTGATTTCGTAGATACAACTCATATTGAAAATGTCAAAGACTATATTAAACCAGAAACTAAAATGTTATATGTAGAAACACCATCAAATCCATTATTACGTGTAACAGATATTAAACGTACAGCAGAAATTGCAAAAGAAAATAATTTAATTTCAGTAGTAGATAATACATTTATGACACCTTACTATCAAAATCCATTAGACTTCAGTATTGATATTGTTTTACATTCAGCTACTAAATATATTGGTGGTCATAGTGATGTTGTAGCTGGTTTGGTTGCAACTGCAGATGACGAGTTAGGAGAACGTTTAGCCTTTATTTCAAATTCAACAGGTGGTGTTCTTGGACCACAAGATAGTTATTTATTAGTTCGTGGTATTAAAACATTAGGATTACGTATGGAACAAATTAATCGTAATGTTGAAGCTATTGTTGAAATGTTACAAAATCATCCATCAGTTCAACAAGTATTCCATCCAAGTATTAAAGACCATTTAAACCATGATATTCATGCCGCTCAAGCAAGTGGTCATACAGGCGTAGTTGCTTTTGAAGTAAAAGATACTGAAGCAGCAAAGCAACTTATTCGTAAAACAAACTACTTCACATTAGCTGAAAGTTTAGGTGCAGTTGAAAGTTTAATTTCAGTACCTGCTTTAATGACACATGCATCTATCCCTGCTGATGTCCGTGCTAAAGAAGGTATCACTGATGGACTCGTACGTTTATCAATCGGTATTGAAGATACAGATGATTTAGTTGAAGACTTAAAACAAGCCATTGATACTTTGAACTAAATCAAATGAGTTAAGACAAAATAATATTTTAATTCTACATTATAGTTAGAATTAACTGACTGAGGATAGAAGGTATCTTTTCTCAGTTAGAATCAACCATATAGGGGTGGGACAATCAATTTTGTTCCACCCTCTTAATTTTAAATAAAAGTTAAATCTCAATAGTTGAGAATGTGTTATACACTTATGAAAAGTAAATTATATTTCTATGCATATTATTTAAAATTCAAAAGTAGTGTACAAAAAATTCATAGATATGTAATCAAATTGAAATGGAATATCATGTCGAATTGTATTAATTTAGTATAAGTACACTACTTGAACGGATAAAAGAAAGAAGTATGTAATAAAGATTTAATACAGATAAGTGTCTGGTACAACTAGAAGTAAGTGGTAAGTAACCCAGTGAACAAGCATAAGATTAAGGAGGCGCTTTGTATGAATAAAAAAATTCTAGCAACAGCAGTATTAGGGACAGGAGCACTTAGTACATTATTTGCTCATCAAGCTGAAGCATCAACAACGCACACAGTTCGAAGTGGTGAATCTTTATGGTCTATTTCACACCATTATGGTATCACTGTATCTAAATTAAAATCATTAAATGGCTTATCATCAAATCTTATTTTTCCAAACCAAGTATTAAAAGTTTCGGGATCTTCTAATTATTCAAGTCGTTCAAATTACGGTAATTCAAGTAGTACATATACTGTTAGAGCAGGGGATAGTTTATCATCTATCGCTAGTCGATATGGTACAACATATCGTCATATTATGAATTTAAATGGATTAAATAGCTTTTTAATTTTCCCTGGTCAACAATTAAAAGTATCTGGGTCTGTAAGTTCAAATTCACACTCAAGTTATAATTCAAATAGTGGTGGTACATCAAGTACTTATACAGTACGTTATGGGGATTCACTATCATCTATTGCTAGCCGATATGGTACAACATATCAACATATTATGAGATTAAATGGATTAAATAATTTCTTTATTTATCCTGGTCAAAAATTAAGAATTAGTGGTTCAGCTTCTTCAAACACTTACTCAACGCGTTCAGCACAATCAACGTATTATTCATCACCAGTATTTAATCATAGAAATTTATATGATTGGGGACAATGTACATGGCATGTGTTTAATCGTCGTGCTGCTATTGGAAAAGGTATTAGTACTTATTGGTGGAATGCTAATAACTGGGATAATGCTGCAGCTAGAGATGGGTATCGTATTGATGGTAACCCAACAGTAGGTTCAATTGCACAATCAGATGCCGGTTATTATGGTCATGTAGCATTTGTAGAACGTGTTAATAGCAATGGTAGTATTTTAGTTTCAGAAATGAACTTTAGTGCGAGTCCAGGTATTTTAACATATCGTACAATCCCTGCTTATCAAGTACGCAATTATAAATTTATTCATTAATTTATCAAAAAAAGCTAATCAAAAGGAAGTATACTTTACTTCTTTTGATTAGCTTTTTTATCTTATTGGAAATTATAGTCTTCTTTAACTTTTCTAAAGCTTGAAGCTAAACGTGTAACATTAATAATGAATGATACGAATGACGTTAGCTTACGGAATTTGTAAGGAGATTTCATTGATACTACGAAATCTAAGAGTGTGCCTACAGTGCTTAGGCCTAAAGATAAATAAACTAGATTTTTATTTTTCGCGTCGAATTTAATACCGTTATAACCATCTACGATAAAGCCTGCTGTACTAACTAAATTTGAAACGCGCGTTAATTTTGATTTTTTTGCCATGAATAATACCCTCCGAAATATCTAAATGTCATCAAATAATCATTTAGTATATTATTATATGTTAATATCATACTAAAATAACATATATTTTTGAAGTACAAAACATTTCGTTAAAAAGGTGTGATTATATGATAAAGTGTGTTTGTTTAGTGGAGGAAACAGAGAACCAAATCTTATTAGTACAAGTAAGAAATAGAGAGAAGTATTATTTCCCGGGTGGTAAAATTGATGAAGGTGAAACGCAATTAGAAGCGATACAAAGGGAAGTAAAAGAGGAACTACAATTAGAGTTTCCACAAGAGGATTTCACATATATTGGAACGGTCATAGGAGATGCATACCCGCAAACGAACATGCTAACAGAACTAAATGGATTTAAACTTCAACAAGAAATTGACTGGAATAACGTTGAAATTGACAATGAAATTACTGATATACGTTGGTTCGATAAATCTGAAACAATGTTAATAGCACCCGCTGTTATAAAGTGGATTGAAACATTTTCAGAGAGAAAGTAGGGGCATCATGGAAATTCGACCATATTCAATTCAAGATTACCCGTTATTAGATGTATTTGAAATATTACCAGAAGATAGAAAATTCACTCGGACACCTATCCATAATATTGATTTAGCTAAAGGAGACGACGAGCGTCACCCGACTCTTGTTATGAGGGATAATCAATGTGTAGGATTCTTTACTTTACATGAAGGTCAGGGTGTTAAATCATATAGTGACAATAATAAAGCTATATTTTTCCGTTCATTTAGTGTGGATGCACGATATCGTGGCCAAGGTCTTGGAAAAGCAGTGATTCAACAACTACCAAGCTATATAAAGTCAACATTTCCTTACATTAATGAAATAATATTAACTGTGAATACTGACAACGACAAAGCCATCGGATTATATAAACAAGCCCAATATTCTATTACTGGAGATGCAATTTTAGAAGGGCGACCAGTTTACGTTATGAATTTTAAAATATAGATGCTTATAAATAAACAAGCCAGTGAATGAATTTATCAAGACTCATTTACTGGCTATTTTTGAGAGAACTGTGTCCCACCTATTATATTTTTATAAGTTAATTTTTAAAATTTTGATCCGTAGATTGCGAAGAAATTTCAGAATGCTTTTGATTAAATTTAGGGTGTTTAATTAATAAAGCTGTAATCCATGCCGTAATCGGGATACTAAGCGCTACGGCAATTCCACCTAGTAAGATAGAAATAAATTCTTGAGCAAATATTTTTGAGTTAATGATATGTCCGAAAGAATAATGTAATTGGAAAAACCAAAAGAATAATGTCAATTGACCACCAAAATAAGCTAAATATATCGTATTGGCAGAAGTTGCTAGAATTTCTCTACCTACACGCATGCCTGATTGGAACAATGCCTTACGTGAAAGGGTGGGGTTGGTTTCATTAAGTTCATACATTGGAGAACTTATAGTTATGGTTAAGTCGATGACCGCTGCAATTACTGCTAAAATGACTGTAAATACTGAGAATTGAACCATATCAATACCGATATTCATTGAAAAAATATATGTTTCGTCTTGTTGTTCTGTTGTAAAGCCTTGTAAGTGACCGATACTTATTGATAGATAAATACCGACTATTAAGAGAATGGTAGTAATTATTGTAGCAATAAAAGCTGCTTTGGTCTTAATGTTATAACTATTTAAAATAAATAAGTTACATGCGGCAATGACAATGCAAAAAACTAGTGAAACTAGGTATATAGGTGTTCCAAATAAGATGAACACAATACTAATTAGCAGGATAATAAAATTTAAGAATAATGTTAAGTATGAGATTAAGCCTTTTTTACCGCCAAAAATGAGCATTAAAATTAATAAAATTAGTGCTAGTAGGACGACTGCATTCATCTTGTCACATCCTTCCATTTCATCCATATAACCATCAAACTAATTGTAATTGGAATCGTTAGAACGATACCAATACCACCAGTTAAAGCACGAACAATTTCTAAAGACCAGTTCATCGAAATCGTATACGTAAATGTGTTAGCATTTTTTAAATAGATTAAGAACATCGGTAGACTTCCAGATAAGTAAGAGAAAAGTAAAATGTTCGTCATTGTACCCATGATATCTTGTCCTATATTACGACCTGCTAAAGCCCAACGTGATAAAGAAATGTTAGGTGTACGTTGTAATATTTCATACATACCGCTTGATATTGTAATAGCAACATCCATCACTGCACCTAATGATCCTATAAGTACAGAAGCTAAAAATATATCTTTAGGTGGCAGCGTTAAAAAACTCATTGTTTCATATTTAATACCAGCACCATTGGTTAACTGAATAATAATTTGAGTGATACCAATACATAAAAATGTACCTAGTAAAGTACCGACTGTTGTAATCCAAGTGCGCATGTGCCAACCAGTGACGAGTAATAACGTGACAATGGTGGAGAAAATGATCGCCACACTCATCAAATTGAATAGATTAGTAGATGGATGTTTATCATGAATTGCAATAGCTATCAAGATAGCACTAGTGTTAAAGATGAGTGACAGAATAGATTGTAAGCCTACATTACGTCCTACTAGTAAGAGAGACATAATGAATATACCTGCGATTGCTACAGTTAAACTATCGCGTTTTTTCTCTAAGATAGTTGCATCTTTAGGACTATTTTGAATATGCATTAGCACCTTGTTATTTTTGCTAAAGTGCTCTGAATCTGCTTGAGATTTAACATATGTATTGTCTATCGTAGTTGATTCGCCTTTAAATTTTCCATTTAATATCTTTATTGTTAAATGCTGTTTGTATTTAAAATCTGTATTATGTTGCTCATCAACAATCTTTTGAGCGTTACTTGTTTCTACATGAGTAACTTTACCGATAGGTGTATTGTAGAAACTAGCATTGAAAAACGTAAAGATAAAAGCACCGATAATAAGTACACCAATTAGAACTATGATGCGATTCATCACGCGATGACTAGAATTGTTGCGTTTTTGTGCATTCACTAATTTAACCCTCATTTATAAATCAAATTCTATTCTTAATTAAGTCAGAGTGATTATACGCTCTTCAGCATTATTATTCAAATAGTATCCATTTAATTATCGAATACCTCTTTATAACATTAGTGGTATGTAGATACTTTGCTTAAAAGTTGATGTATTAAATTCGATAAATTAAGTATATCAACTTTTTTATTATCCTTTTTAAAGATGGCGCAAAATGATCGCTTTAATTCTGTATGGCCTAACGAAATATCACATAATTCATCTTTATCATTTTCTAAAGATAAATAATCTGGCAAGATAACATAACCACGTTGATGTTTAAGTAAATAATTCGCTAAAGATTTAGAACCAACTATATTAACTGGCAGCTTTAAAGTGTGCTGTAAACGACTTTCAATTGTCGATGCCAAAGGTTTTAAAGTGAATAGTTGTGTTTTGGCAAATTGTGTTAGCGGAGGATTGATCGATAAAGCAATGACGTCATCTTTAGGTACATAAATATGATATGTTTCCTCAAATAATGGTTTTAATGATAGATTAGTATTCTTCTGAAGTTCGGCGTTAATTTCAACTAGGCCAATATCTATTTTGCCAGTATAAAGTGCCTCGGAAATATCAGATGATGACATAATATGAGGAACGATGATGCTATCATATTGTCGTTCAAATGCTTGGATAATCGCAGTAATCATTTGAGAAATATAGCTTTCCTCAAAACCAATATTCAGAACACGTGCATTTTTATGATTTGTTTGTTGAAATAACGCTACCGTTTCATCTAATTGCTCTAAAATTTGCGTAGCTTGATTGAGTAAAGCTTTACCATGTGAGGTTAAATGAATATTTCTCCCTTGTCTATTGAATAACGTTACTTGCAATTCCTGTTCTAATAATGTAATTTGCCGACTTATTGCAGATTGGGCTATGTTCAACTCAAGTGCTGCTTCAGAGATGTGTTCTCTACGTGCTACTTCTACAAAATATTTTAATTGTTTAATTTCCATATACATGCCCCTTCCAACTTTTCAAATTTACCTATTAGTATTAATTATTCTAATTATTAGAATAAAGTTATCTAATTAATATATTGTTCAGATAAATATTTTACATTATATTAATTATTATTAACAGTAAATTTTCTGAAAATTCTCAAAAGGAGTGGGCATCATGTTTGATGAAAAATTAAAAAGAGGATTATACGATTACCGTGAGGAACATGATGCATGCGGTATTGGGTTTTACGCAAACATGAATAATTTAAGGTCACACGATATCATCGAAAAATCACTTGAAATGTTGCGTCGTCTTGATCATCGTGGCGGTGTTGGCGCAGATGGTATAACAGGTGATGGTGCCGGTATTATGACCGAAATACCATTTCAATTTTTTAAAGCTCATGTCAATTTAGACTTACCTAACGAGGGAGATTATGCGGTAGGTCTTTTTTTCTCTAATGAAAAGATTCAAGGTACGAAACATGAAACGCAATTCAATGACTACTTTCAAAGTGAAGGTTTAAAGGTAATTGGCTATCGTGATGTGCCTGTCGATGTTAATGCAGTGGCACCTCATGTGGCGTCTACGATGCCACACATTCAACAAGTGTTTATTGATATTAGATCTATTGAAACACCGGTTAAACCATTGTATATAGCGAGAAAGCAAATAGAGCAATATGCAGAACGACAAGATTTAGGGCTTTATTTCACAAGTTTATCGCATAAGACAATTGTTTATAAAGGTTGGTTATGCTCAGATCAAATTAAGAAACTATATCTAGATTTAAATCACGAAGACTATCAATCTAAACTAGGACTTGTTCATTCAAGGTTTAGTACAAATACGTTCCCGAGTTGGAAGCGTGCGCATCCAAACCGATTATTGATGCACAATGGTGAAATTAATACGATTAAAGGTAATGTTAATTGGATGAGAGCACGACAAAGACAATTAATTCAAACATTATTTGGCGAAGAACATACTAAAATACAAAACATTGTTGATGAAGATGGTAGTGATTCAGCGATTGTAGATAATGCGTTAGAATTTTTATCATTAGCGATGGAACCCGAAGAAGCAGCGATGTTGCTTATACCTGAACCATGGTTATACAACAAAGAAAATGATGCCAATGTTCGTGCGTTCTATGAGTTTTATAGCTATTTAATGGAACCATGGGATGGACCAACGATGATTTCATTCTGTAATGGAGATAAAATTGGTGCATTAACTGACCGAAATGGATTACGACCAGGTCGTTACACAATTACAAAAGATAATTTTATTGTTTTTTCATCAGAGGTGGGTGTAGTAGATGTACATGAAGACAATGTTGCTTATAAAGGACAGCTCAATCCTGGGAAGTTATTACTTGTAGACTTTGAGTCTCATAAAGTGGTTGAAAATAATGAATTAAAAGTTCGAATTGCCAATCAATATCCTTACAAAGAATGGTTGGAAAGCCACAAAGTGGACCTAAACTTAGAAGCCCAAACGTATCATCAACCTTTATTAAACAATAAGACATTATTTAAGTTGCAGCGTCAATTTGGATATACGAAAGAAGATATCTATAAATATATGTCTGAATTAGTGATAGGTAAGAAAGATCCAATTGGTGCTATGGGTTACGATGCGCCACTTGCGGTATTAAATGAAAGACCAGAGTCCCTATTTAATTACTTTAAACAATTATTTGCACAGGTAACTAACCCACCTATTGATGCTTATCGCGAAAAGATAGTAACAAGTGAGTTATCTTATTTAGGTGGAGAAGGTAATTTGTTCCATCCTGATGAAACAGTATTAGACCGTATTCAACTGGCAAAACCCGTCCTAACTTTAACGCAATTAGATAAGATTAAACAGAGTAAGTTTAACGTGAAACACTTATCTACACTATATCAAGATAACCTTAAAGAGGCATTGGAAAGACTGGGTGAAGCGGCGATACAAGCTACTCGAGATGGTCATACTATATTAGTTCTTGATGATAGTGAACTTATTGATAATGATGATAAAAGTAAAGTGAAAGAACAACGCTACGCTATGCCAATGCTATTAGCTATCAGTCATATTCATCAGTTATTAATCAGAGAAGGTCTACGTATGGATACTAGCTTAGTGGCACTATCTGGAGAAACGCGTGAAGTTCATCATGTAGCATGCTTATTAGGCTATGGTGCAAATGCTGTTATTCCATATCTAGCTCAGCATACTATTGCACATTTAACTGAAACACATCGTTTAGAAGGCGCCGTTTCCGACAACGTTGAAACTTATACACGTGTGTTATCAGAGGGTGTTATTAAAGTGATGGCGAAGATGGGTATCTCTACTGTTCAAAGTTATCAAGGGGCTCAAATCTTTGAAGCGGTTGGTCTATCTCAAGAAGTGATTGATGACTATTTCACTGGAACACAGTCTAAGTTATCAGGGCTAAGCATTCAACAAATTGATAATGAAAATAAAATGTGTCAACAAAGACATAATGAGTACCTAGATTCAGGAAGTGTCTTCCAATGGCGACAACAAGGTCAACATCATGTGTTTAATCCTACAACAATTCATTTGTTACAACATGCATGTCGTGAGAATGATTATACACAGTTTAAATCTTTTTCTAATGCTGTACATGATCAGAGAAATGATCATCTACGTGATTTATTAGAATTTAAAGCACAGCAGCCGATTCATATTAGTGAGGTTGAGTCAGTAGAGACCATTGTTAAACGTTTTAATACGGGGGCAATGAGCTATGGTTCTATTTCTGAAGAAGCGCATCAAACATTAGCACAAGCTATGAATAAACTAGGTGGTAAAAGTAATAGTGGTGAAGGTGGAGAAAATCCTAAACGCTATGAAATCCAAGAAGACGGTAGTGTGTTATCAAGCGCTATCAAGCAAGTCGCTTCTGGCCGTTTTGGTGTGACTAGTAATTATTTGCAACATGCAAAAGAGTTACAAATTAAAGTTGCTCAAGGTGCTAAGCCTGGAGAAGGAGGACAGTTACCGGGCACAAAAGTATATCCTTGGATTGCTGAGACACGAGGTTCAACGCCAGGTATAGGGTTGATTTCACCTCCACCACATCACGATATTTACTCAATTGAAGACTTAGGACAATTAATTCATGACTTAAAGAATGCAAACAGAAACGCTGATGTAGCAGTTAAATTAGTTTCGAAAACAGGTATCGGAACCATTGCATCGGGTGTCGCTAAAGCATTTGCAGATAAAATCGTCGTGAGTGGATATGATGGTGGTACAGGTGCATCTCCTAAGACGAGTATTCAACACGCCGGTTTACCTTGGGAACTTGGTTTAGCTGAAACGCATCAAACATTGAAATTAAATCATTTACGTAGTCGTGTTCGTTTAGAAACAGATGGTAAGTTGATGACAGGTAGAGATGTTGCATTAGCATGTGCACTAGGTGCCGAAGAATTTGGATTCGCGACTGCACCATTAGTTGTTTTAGGGTGCATCATGATGCGCGTTTGTCATAATGATACATGTCCAGTAGGTATCGCGACTCAGAACAAAGATTTAAGAGCGTTGTTTAGAGGTAAGGCTGACCACGTTGTTAACTTTATGCATTTTATTGCTGAAGAGTTAAGAGAGGTCTTAGCATCGTTAGGACTACGAACAGTTGAAGAATTGGTTGGACGTACCGACTTGTTACAACGCTCAAGTCGAATTGATGAACAATCAAAAGCAGCAACATTAGACATTGATAAGTTATTGGATTCAGTTGATGGCCCTAACTCAAAAGAAATTAATCAAAATCATCATTTAGATATAGGTTTCGATTTAAATTACCTATATAAAGATGCTAAACAAAGTATTGAGGATGGAAAATTATTTAAAGGGAATTATGTGATTAATAATGAACAACGAGATGTAGGTGTTATCACAGGAAGTTATATTACTCAGTGTCACGGTATTAAAGGGTTACCAGAGGGGACAATTGTAGCTAAAACACATGGTCATGCTGGACAAAGTTTAGCGGCATTCGCACCATCAGGATTGTTAGTACAACATACAGGTGATGCAAATGATTACGTTGGTAAAGGGTTATCTGGTGGTACTGTTGTGATTAAGGCACCAAATAAACAACGCGAACGTGAAATTATTGCTGGGAATGTATGTTTCTATGGTGCTTCAAAAGGTAAAGCCTTTATTAATGGTAGTGCTGGCGAACGTTTTTGTATTAGAAACAGTGGTGTTGATGTAGTAGTAGAAGGTATCGGTGATCATGGTTTGGAATATATGACTGGAGGACATGTAGTCAATTTAGGAGATGTAGGTAAGAACTTTGGTCAAGGTATGAGCGGAGGCGTTTGTTACGTATTTCCAAGTAATCTCGAATTATTCAAACATAAAAACCAATTACCAACCCTAGCTTTTGAGAGAGTGACACACAAAGAGGAGAAAGCGTTACTTAAAACAATGTTAGAGGAACATTATCGTTATACCCAAAGTACAAAAGCAGCGGCAATTTTAAATGATTTTGAACATGTGGCAGACAAAGTTATTAAAGTGATTCCAAAAGATTATGAACTAATGATGCAAAAAATTGAATTACAAAGTCGTCGTTTGCCACAACTTGATGATGCTAAACTGGCAGCATTCTATGATGAACGTACGACAATTGAACAAGAATTACAGCCAGCAGTTATTTACTAAAGAAAGGAGAGGTTTGTTATGGGTGAGTTTAAAGGATTTATGAAATATGAAAAGCAATCATTATCTGAACTGTCTTTAGTTGAACGCCTAAAACATCATGATGCGTTTCAACAACGTTTTTCACGTGATGAGGCGTCTGTTCAAGGCGCGCGATGTATGGATTGTGGGACACCATTCTGTCAAACAGGTCTTCCTTTCGGTAGAGAAACCATTGGTTGCCCTATTGGTAATTATATTCCTGAGTGGAATGATTTGGTTTATCGTCAGGATTTCAAAGCTGCATATCAACGTTTAAGTGAAACAAATAATTTTCCTGAATTTACAGGACGTGTTTGTCCTGCACCTTGCGAACAATCTTGTGTTATGATGATTAATCGTGAATCAGTCGCAATTAAAGGAATAGAACGCACAATTATTGATGAAGCATATGATAACGGTTGGGTTAAACCTAAATATCCTAAGCAACGGTTAGAACAATCTGTAGCGATTGTTGGGAGTGGTCCTGCAGGCCTCTCTGCAGCTGAAGAGCTCAATTACATGGGTTATCAAGTGACGGTGTTTGAAAGAGCCGCAGAAGCGGGTGGTTTATTAATGTATGGAATTCCCAATATGAAATTAGATAAGGATGTTGTACGTCGCCGTATTACACTGATGACAGAAGCAGGTATTACATTTAAAACGAATACCAACATTGGTGTGGATATCTCACGCGAAGAATTAGAACAGACATATGACGCTATTATCTTATGTACAGGAGCTCAAAAAGCACGTGACTTGCCATTAGAAGGACGTATGGGTCAAGGTATTCACTTTGCTATGGATTATTTAACCGAGCAGACTCAATTACTAAATGGTGAAATTGACGAACCAACTATTACGGCTAAAGGAAAAAATGTAATCATCATCGGTGCTGGTGATACTGGCGCGGATTGTGTTGCTACTGCCTTACGTGAAAATTGTAAGTCAATTGTGCAATTTAACAAATATATGAAAGCACCTGAAGAAATTGCGTTTGAAAGTAATACGTCGTGGCCACTTGCATTACCTGTTTTCAAAATGGATTATGCTCATAAAGAATATGAAGCACGTTTCGGTAGAGAGCCTCGCGCTTATGGTGTTCAAACTATGCGATATGATGTTGATTATATTGGTAATGTGTGTGGTGTATATACACAAATCTTAGAGGAAACACCAGAAGGAATGGTTGTCGTAGATGGTACTGAAAGACATTGGCCAGCAGATCTTGTTCTTTTATCGATAGGCTTCGAAGGTACCGAACCTACAGTACCCAAATCTTTTGATATTGCTACACAACAAAATAAAATCATCGCCAACGATAAAGATTATCGCACTAATAAAGAAAAAATATTTGCAGCTGGGGATGCGAGAAGAGGTCAAAGTCTTGTAGTTTGGGCGATTAAAGAAGGACGTGCTGTTGCTCAATCTGTCGATAAATTCTTGGAAAAAAGGTATTCGTGTAAGTTACTTTAAAAATAAGATAGTAATGAAAATAAAATGGATATTTTTACACTTTAAACTTAAAAGTAATTGACTTCCGATGAACCGTGGTATATGATATTTATTGTGTTCATTGGAGGAATACCCAAGTCCGGCTGAAGGGATCGGTCTTGAAAACCGACAGGGCCTTAACGGGCCGCGGGGGTTCGAATCCCTCTTCCTCCGCCATTATAATTAAAATCCAAGACTAATAAATATAAAAAAGACAAGTACTCAATTTATAACATATTGAGTACTTGTCTTTTTTATTGCCTCCGAAGTCAGTGATAAATTTAATGCACAAACTAGCACACAATAATGAAAACCTTTACAAAACTTGTCTAGACAAGTTATACTTGAGTTATTATAAACAAGGGAGTGAAGGGTGTGGCTGTAAAAAGAAAAGACGTGCAGGACATCGTTAAAGCAATTGGTGGGAAAGAAAATATTGACACTGCAACACATTGTGTTACTCGATTGCGTTTAGTTTTAAAAGATGACAATAAAGTCGACAAAGATGCAATAGACGACAACGCACTTGTCAAAGGCCAATTTAAAGCGGATAACCAATACCAAATTGTTATTGGGCCTGGTACTGTAGACGAAGTATATAAGCAATTTATTCAAGAAACGGGTGTAGAAGAATCGTCAAAAGATGATGCAAAAGCTGCTGCATCGAAGAAAGGTAATCCGTTACAACGACTTATAAAATTATTGGGAGATATTTTTATACCGATTTTACCGGCATTAGTTACAGCGGGTCTTTTAATGGGGATTAATAATTTACTTACCATGAAAGACTTATTTGGTCCTAAACCACTTGTGGAACAGTTTCCACAGTTAGGTGATATATCAAATATTATTAACGTAATTGCAAGTACAGCATTTATCTTCTTACCAGCTTTAATTGGTTGGAGTAGTATGAAAGTGTTTGGTGGCAGTCCTATTTTGGGATTGGTACTAGGGCTTATTTTGATGCATCCACAATTAGTTTCACAATACGATATTGCTAAAGGACATATTCCGACATGGAATCTTTTTGGTTTAGAAATTAAGCAATTAAATTATCAAGGTCAAGTGTTGCCTGTTTTAATTGCGGCCTATGTCTTATCACTCATTGAAAAAGCATTAAATAAAGTTGTTCATGATTCTATTAAAATGTTGGTTGTTGGACCAGTAGCGCTACTCGTAACAGGTTTCTTAGCATTTATTATTATTGGTCCGATTGCACTTGCAGTAGGTACAGGTATAACTGGAGCAGTACAATTTGTTTTTGAGCACGCTGGTTGGTTAGGCGGTGCACTTTATGGTTTCTTCTATGCACCACTTGTTATTACAGGATTACACCATATGTTCTTAGCAGTAGATTTCCAATTAATGGGTAGTAAACTAGGTGGTACATATTTATGGCCTATCGTTGCGATTTCTAATATTTGCCAAGGTTCGGCTGCTTTTGGAGCATGGTTTATTTATAAACGACGTAAAATGGTAAAAGAAGAAGGTTTAGCATTAACTTCAAGTGTATCATCATTTTTAGGTGTTACAGAGCCTGCAATGTTTGGTGTAAACTTACCGTTAAAAGTACCTTTCTTCGCTGCTATTTGTACATCAAGCGTTTTAGGTGCCATTATTGGCGCTAATAAGGTGTTAGGCAGTGTTGGTGTAGGTGGTGTTCCAGCATTCATATCAATCCACAGTGAATTTTGGTTCATTTATATACCAGTCACATTACTTGCCATGGTGATACCAGCTATTTTGACAATCATCTTTGCAAGATTTACAACAATTAAAGCTAAAAAAATGGTGGCAACGCCAGACGAAGCTGTAGCGAAATAATTAATACAAATGAAGACGTTCAAATTTCACATGTTAAGTGTTTGAGCGTCTTTAATGCATATAAAACTATAATTAAATGGAAGGTGACTATCTATGGCACATAAAGATTGGAAGAAATCGGTAGTTTATCAAATTTATCCTAAATCATTTAACGACACTACAGGTAATGGTGAGGGTGATATAAATGGCATTATTGAGAAGTTGGACTATATTCAATATTTAGGCGTCGATTATATTTGGCTAACTCCTGTTTATGAATCCCCAATGAATGATAATGGGTACGATATTAGTAATTATTTAAAAATAAATGAACGCTTTGGTACATTGGAAGGTCTTGAAACTTTAATAAGCGAAGCGCATAAGCGTGATTTGAAAGTCATGTTAGATATAGTTATTAATCATACGTCTACAGAACACCGATGGTTTAAAGAAGCGATTAGTTCTAAAGATAACCCTTATCGTGATTATTATTACTTCAAGCCTTCTCAAGATGGCCCTCCAACTAATTGGGAATCTAAGTTTGGTGGAAATGCTTGGCAATATGATGAGAAGACGGATGAATATTATTTACATTTATTTGATGTTACACAAGCAGATTTAAATTGGGATAATGAAAAGGTTAGACAATCTTTATATGAGGTTGTTAATCATTGGATTCAATTTGGTGTAGATGGTTTCCGCTTTGATGTAATTAATCTTATTTCAAAAGGTGAATTTAAAGATTCACCACAAATTGGTAAAGAATTTTATACTGACGGTCCACGTGTACATGAATATCTCCATGAACTTAATCGTCATACATTTGGTGATAAAGATATGATGACGGTAGGAGAAATGTCCTCTACAACAATTGATAACTGTATCAATTATACAAGACCAGATCGACAAGAGTTAAGTAGTGTCTTTAATTTCCATCATTTAAAAGTAGATTATGTCGATGGAGAAAAGTGGTCGAACGCTAAATTAGACTTTTTAAAATTAAAAGAAATTTTGATGGATTGGCAAATTGGAATATTTGAAGGTGGAGGATGGAATGCGATTTTCTGGTGTAATCATGATCAGCCACGCGTTGTTTCTCGTTTTGGCGATGATTCTACAGAAGAGAATCGTCAAGCAAGTGCTAAAATGTTGGCAATCGCATTACACATGTTGCAAGGAACACCTTATATCTATCAAGGTGAAGAAATTGGCATGACAGATCCACACTTTGATTCTATTCAGCAATATCGCGATGTTGAGTCGCGTAATGCTTACGATAATCTAGTGCAACAAGGTATTGATGAAAGTGAAGTTCTAACAATTTTAGGTCAAAAATCACGTGACAATTCTAGAACACCTATTCAATGGACATCGGAGAAACAAGCAGGTTTCACTTCAGGTACGCCATGGATTGATATTCCTAACAATGCAGAACACATTAATGTAGAAGCGGCAATCGAAGATACTACCTCTGTACTACACACGTATCGCGAACTTATCAAATTACGTCATGAACACGATATCATCACGTATGGTGATATCGAGCCGATGTATATGGAACATCCACAGTTATTCATTTATCGTCGAAATTATGACAACCAAACGTGGCTAGTCGTTGCTAACTTTTCAAAAGAAACAATAAAATTACCTGAAGACCTTAATAGTGAGGGGACGACGATAATTCAAAGCGGGACAATAGAAAATGGTGAAATATCTCCATTTGGTGCAGTAGTGATTAATGTTCAATAAAAAGTAAATAGGTTGATGTAATGGAGAAACAAATGGCAACACAAAAATTCATAACAATATATGAACAACTTAAACAACGAATACATGAGGGCGAATACACATACGGACAACAACTACCTTCAGAACATGAATTATTAACGCTGTATGGAGCGTCGCGTGAGACTGTTAGAAAAGCATTGGATTTATTAGCAAATGATGGCATGATTCAAAAAATTAGGGGTAAGGGGTCCATTGTAATAGATCAAGGTATCACGGAGTTTCCGTTCTCAGAATTGATTAGCTTCAAAGAAGTGCAAGAGGAACTTGGTCTCAAGCATGAAACGGAAGTGCTCATTAACGAATTGGTTAAAGCAAACTCAGTTCCTCATGTTAAAAAGCAATTGAATATTAGTAGTGATGATGTACTAATCCATGTAGTACGCACGAGAAATGTCAATCAAAAGGTCAAAATTTTGGATGAAGATTACTTTTTAACTTCAATAGTGTCCGATATTTCGAATTCAGTGGCAAAAGATTCTATATATCATTACTTAGAAACGCAATTAGGATTAGATATCAGTTATTCAAGTAAGTCGATTACCTTTGAGCCTTTTACTGAAAGAGAATATGATGTTTTTGGGAAAATACAACCGCCATATACCGCAACAGTGAGAAGTGTCGTTTATTTAAATAATACGATGCCATTCCAATACAATGTGTCGAAGCATTTAGCGACAGAGTTTAAATTCCAAGAATTTTCAAGACGACACAAATTATAAGATGAAATTGTACTGGTTTCGATTCATTGAATTACTAATTGAAACTTTACGCTTGCAATCTGAAGAAAGTTTATAGTATTATAAAACTTACCGTGCTAGGTGGGGAGGTAGCGGTTCCCTGTACTCGAAATCCGCTTTATGCGAGACTTAATTCCTTTGTTGAGGGTGTGTTTTTGTGAAGTCTGCCCGAAGCACGTAGTGTTTGAAGATTTCGGTCCTATGCAATATGAACCCATGAATCATGTCAGGTCCTGACGGAAGCAGCATTAAGTGGATCCTCATATGTGCCGTAGGGTAGCCGAGATTTAGCTGTCGACTTCGGTAACGTTTGTGATACACACTCGATTCGAAGGTGCACGGTTTTTTAATATTTTAAACTAACCGAGACAAATAAAATTTTAAATATAAATTTAAGTGAGGAGTAGGACAGGAATTTTTATGAATTCATTGTCCTGCCCTGGCAAGATTGACTAAAATTAAAAATGCTTGTTATAAGTGTAGTTTTAATTTAGTCAACTACTGCCAATATATAATTGTAGCCTGAGACATTGATTTTGTCCCAGGCTCGTTTTTTGTATAGAATATGTATGAATGAGTATAAAATGGGAAAGTGGTTTGTTCGAATATAAAAGGGGACCGCTCGGACTAATCAAAGGGGTGTCATTATGCGACTGTTCTTAAGTACATTAACTGAAATGGATTATATTGAAACATTAAATAAGATTGAATCAAGTTACGATGACAAAGGTCAAGGTGTTGGTCAAAAGCAAAGAGAACTCATTTCAAGATTACGCAGAGCATTAAACTATAATTATGAACTTGAAGTGATTGCAAAAAATGAAGCTGGCGATATTATAGGGCACATCATGCTCAGTGAAATTAACCTAAAGGCGGATGATCAACGGTACAAAGCTTTGGAATTAGCTTCTCTTATAGTAGATAAACCATATCGTAATGAGGGATTAGGTAAAGCTTTAGTTCAAGCTGTTGAAGAACGTGCTAAATCTCAACATTATACGACTATTGTTGTGGGATGCTGCCCGGCATATTTCGAAGAAGTAGGTTATGAACCGGCGGACAAACATAATATTTTTTCAAAAGAAACCAATCCATCCGCTTTGCGTGTGAAATTCTTATGGGATCAACTGGATGAATACCCCCATGGAATTGTGCAAGATGCTGATATGACTTAATAAATTCATTGAAACTTAGATGATAATGCGTGATATAATGTAGAGTAATTGTTAACGGAGGTGCGGATGTGAATTATCAAGCTTTGTATCGAATGTTTAGACCCCAAAGTTTCCAAGATGTTGTGGGTCAAGAACATGTAACTAAGACGTTACGTAACGCCATTTCCAAAGGTAAACAGTCTCATGCCTATATCTTTAGTGGACCTCGTGGGACTGGTAAAACTAGTATTGCTAAAGTATTTGCTAAAGCGATAAACTGTTTAAATCCTCAAGACGGTGAACCATGTAATGAATGTGCGATATGTAAAGGCATTACACAAGGTACGAATGGTGATGTTATCGAAATTGATGCTGCGAGTAATAATGGTGTAGATGAGATTCGAAATATTAGAGATAAAGTGAAGTATGCACCTAGTGAGTCGAAATATAAAGTGTATATTATTGACGAGGTACATATGCTAACAACTGGGGCTTTTAATGCGTTATTAAAGACGCTTGAAGAACCACCAGCACATGCCATATTTATCCTTGCTACAACTGAACCACACAAAATCCCGCCTACAATTATTTCGCGTGCACAACGTTTTGACTTTAAAGCGATTGGTACTGAACAAATTACTGATCGTTTACGCTTTGTCGCTGAAGAACAACAGTTAGATTATGATAATGAAGCACTTGAGTTTATTGCGAAAGCATCTGAAGGTGGAATGCGAGATGCATTAAGTATCATGGACCAAGCTATCGCATTTGGTGATGAGCACCTTACGCTACAAGACGCATTAGACGTAACAGGTAGTGTAGATGAAGCGGCTTTAAATGAATTATTTAAAGATGTCGTTGATGGTAATGTTAAAAATGCATTTACACGCTATCATCAATTTATTTCTGAAGGAAAAGAAGTTAACCGTCTTATAAATGACATGATTTATTTTGTTCGCGATACAATTATGAATAAAACTGTAAATAATCACGCTGAATTTGATGCGTTAATGAATTTTGATTTAGACATGCTCTATCATATGATTGATATTATTAATGATACATTAGTTTCAATACGATTTAGTGTGAATCAAAATGTTCACTTTGAAGTGCTATTAGTGAAAATTGCTGAAATGATGAAATCACAACCTGATACCGTTACTAATGTAGCAACGACTCAAGTTGCATCACTACCTAATAACGAAGTGTTATTGCAACGTATGGAACAATTAGAAAATGAACTGAAAACACTTAAAGCACAAGGTATTGCTCAAGCAAGTTCTAAACAACAATCATCACAAGCAAACACACGTGGTAAACGTCAGAATAAAGGCACATTTTCAATGACAAATATTGCTAAGGTATTAGATGAAGCAAATAAAGAAGATATTCAATTATTGAAGAAACATTGGCTAGAAGTAGTAGATTATGCGAAAAAGAATGATAAAAAATCATTAGTAAGTTTATTACAAAACTCAATTCCTGTAGCTGCTAGTGAAAAACGAGTATTAATTCAATTTGATGAAGAAATTCACTGTGAAATTGTGAATAGAGATGATGAGAAAAGAACTAGCATTGAAAATGTAGTAAGAAATATCATCAATAAGAATGTTGAAGTAGTTGGGGTCCCTTCAGATCAATGGATGAGAGTGCGAACAGAATATATTAATAGTAGAAAACAGTATGATAAAGAAGAACATCAAACGCCATCTGATGATAGAGAAGAGCAACAAGACACTGATGTAGCACAGAAAGCACGTGATTTATTTGGAGAAGAAACAGTTCATTTAATAGACGAAGAATAGAATTTATTTTATGAATAGAATGAACTTACTTTAGTTAGTGAATTGTCGAAATGGGTCATGAAACAGAGATACATGACAATAAATATAAACGTATGTATAATAAAATATAAATTAAAAGATAATGTCGATACATTCAAGGAGGAAATGATATTATGCGCGGTGGCGGAAACATGCAACAAATGATGAAACAAATGCAAAAAATGCAAAAGAAAATGGCTCAAGAACAAGAAAAATTAAAAGAAGAACGCATTGTAGGTACATCTGGTGGTGGCATGGTAGCAGTTACAGTTACTGGTCATAAAGAAGTTGTAGATGTTGAAATTAAAGAAGAAGCAGTAGATCCAGATGATATTGAAATGCTACAGGATTTAGTTTTAGCAGCAACAAATGAAGCGATGAACAAAGCTGACGAATTAACTCAAGAACGTTTAGGTAAGCATACACAAGGCTTAAACATTCCGGGAATGTAATTATAGATGCATTATCCAGAACCGATATCTAAATTAATAGATAGTTTCATGAAACTGCCAGGCATTGGTCCCAAGACGGCTCAACGTCTGGCATTTCATACTTTAGATATGAAAGAAGACGATGTAGTCCAATTTGCTAAAGCATTGGTAGATGTTAAACGTGAGCTTACCTATTGTAGTGTATGTGGACATATAACTGAAAACGACCCTTGCTATATTTGCGAAGATAAGCAACGTGACCGTTCAGTTATATGTGTGGTCGAAGATGATAAAGATGTTATTGCAATGGAGAAGATGAGAGAATACAAAGGTCTCTATCATGTATTGCATGGATCTATCTCCCCGATGGATGGCATTGGGCCTGAAGATATTAATATCCCAACTTTAATAGATAGATTAAAAGATGAAGAGGTTAAAGAATTAATATTGGCAATGAATCCTAATTTAGAAGGTGAATCAACAGCAATGTATATATCTAGATTAGTGAAACCTATTGGAATTAAAGTAACTAGATTAGCTCAAGGACTTTCAGTAGGTGGAGATTTAGAATATGCAGATGAAGTTACTTTATCTAAAGCAATAGCTGGAAGAACAGAAATGTAAAATAGGATCGCTATTTACAAATTGTCAGTAAATATAGCTATTAAAGTTATATTTCGATTTGTAATAGCGATTTTTAATTTATCTTAAAAAAATCGTAAATTTTTTAAAGTTTGTTATTTGAGTGAATAAAATGTTGAATATAGGGTATTACATTCCGGTTTCTTTTTAAATACGAACAATAATTTATTTAAATATATATTTAGTTCGTTTATTAAGGTTTTATATAGATTTTTAATTATTGTTAGTGTAATTTTTACCGTTGTTAAAACGACTGAAAGCCTGTATAGTATATATTTGTTGAGCGAAAAAAAATCAACGAACATTAAAACACTTCAAAAATTAATAAAAAAGTTGTTGACTTTAAAGTTCATAACAAGTATAATTAATTATTGTGGTAATAAAAATGAACATTGAAAACTGAATGACAATATGTCAACGTTAATTCCAAAAACAGTAACTTAAATGTTACAAACACTATTTAGTATTATGTGCTAATCAAACATCATAAATTTTTATGGAGAGTTTGATCCTGGCTCAGGATGAACGCTGGCGGCGTGCCTAATACATGCAAGTCGAGCGAACAGATAAGGAGCTTGCTCCTTTGACGTTAGCGGCGG